>JAOUGX010000049.1 GCA_029865385.1 Gammaproteobacteria bacterium | reverse complement strand
TCCAAGCGCCTCCAACAGCGATGGATTGGTGCCGCCAACAGAGTGCCCATGTAAGTAGGCCCGACAATGCCATCTCAATGTTTGCAGTTTCTCCGCCTCATACAGAGTACCCATGAATCGCACGAGAGTGCTTTCGTATTGCAGCAATTGGCTGACGTACTCCGTTCCGCTGTCCTTGTCACCGAACAACAGCAGCGGACTTGACGTCCTTGACTTCGTAAACCCTTTGACGATTTCTAAAACATGATTCTCCGGCTCCAGCCGACAGACTACGAGATAATAAGCACCTGAATTCACGTCGAATGCATTCAGGCATTGTTCGGGCGGCGCAACCTGCAGCAATTCAGCGCCGTACGGTATGACCACGCATTGTGGCGTGCGTGCGTAACGCTCCTGAAGATGGCTGCGAATCCCTTCCGCGTCAGCAACTATGACGTTTGCAGTCCGCATGGCGGCAGACTCGCAAATTTTCAGCCAGAACTTTGCCAGCCAGTTCCATTTCGACCTTGCCCATTCGATCCCATCCATATTGATCCAGACGTCATTGCCCCATAGGCGCGGCAGAAAACAAAATGGGCTTGCCCCGTATCCAAGCATATACACGACATCGTGTGTATTTCGCGCGCGCCACAAGCAACGCAAATCGAAAATCACCGTAGTCAAAGCGCCGAGTGAAACGCACGGTACGTGAACAAGACTTACACCTTTGTATGTGCGCGCGGCATTGGGCTCCGTCAACTCACAATAAACGGTTACGTCCACTCCACT
The DNA here is from genome assembly GCA_029865385.1 of Gammaproteobacteria bacterium. Lineage (GTDB taxonomy): Bacteria > Pseudomonadota > Gammaproteobacteria > Steroidobacterales > Woeseiaceae > JAKEGN01. Next base: position 23,601 of record JAOUGX010000049.1, on the reverse strand, counting down.
GCCTGCCAGGCGAATGGCCAACTGCTCTGCGAAGGTCTCGAATCCGCCGTAACGGGCGGGAATTCCTCGCGAACCGAGAATCCCGATGGACTTAGCGGCCATACCAGAAAGCGTCGCCGGATTCCGCTGCGATCTTCCGAACACGCGGCCACTCCTTACGCTGCACGGCATTCCACGTTGTTGCAATCATTCCCGAGTTTTGCGGAAATTGGCCAGCCATATAAGAGCTAAACGCTCGTATGGCATCCGAGTCATCCCAAGTTGCCCCAAAAACCGATATTCCAGTTCGCCCGAGATTTTTGACGCTCGGGTATTGTGGTCCACGGTCGAAATATCGCCAATCCACGACGATGATGTCCGTTGGAAGTTTCTCAACAATCGACGCATAGGCCGATCGCTCCGACCAGCTGCGTTGAAAAATCTCATGGACAAACTGTTTGCCCAAAAGCATATCGCCCCACATCATTACTTTTCGCCCTTTGTTCGTGATGATACGATACAGCTGCAAGGTATCATGCAGAAACAGCTCTGCAGGCAAGGGACCTTCGCCCTTCTCAAGCCACTTTCTTTTTGCGGCCTTGCCAAACCCCTTGACTTCATCATGTCCAATGTGGACATACGTCGGGTTTATCGCATCTAAAAGTTCGTTCAAATACACTGCCACGCGGTCGTAAACGGCCGCATTTCCCGGGTCGTATGTCACTTTGTTGAACATCCACTCCGGGTGCTTGTTCTGCAAGAATTTTTCCTGGTGCGTGAGCAATTTGATTTCCGGAATTACATCCAGTCCATTTTCTTTGGCTAGATGCACCAGTTGGATGAACTCAGCTTTTGACAGTGCATCCTTGCGCAGATCGCCAGGGAATGTGTCAAATGCAACTGCATCGGCAACCTGAACGATCAGTGTGTTGAACCTGGCCCGACGCGCTAAGCGAATCAATTCGACAAAATCAACATAGCTTACATTGCGCATTACGAAATGCAGCCCCCTCGTATGGATCGCAGGATATTCAACCGTACTGGTGTCGGAAATCGAATTGGATTCGACCAGTTGCTGAAGTCGGCTCAAGCCAAAAAGCAATCCTTGTGCACTCGAAGAAAAGACTGTCACGGCGCTACCAGATATTTGCAACTGGAACGCTTGCCCAGATGCCGCCAGAGCCTCCTTTGCCTCGTCCGACAAATTCGGACTATCGAGACCCTGCCATATCTCTGCTTTTACTGTACATACTGCGGAGCTATTTAAAATTGATGACTGAATATCAATCAGCGCTGACCTATAAGTCATAGTCAACTGCGTCGCTAATTCGAAGTTCGGCGCGTCGCAACGCGGCATTTCTCCGTGAACGACCTGAGCGCCGGCACTGAAGTAAGCAAGGAAGAACACTGTTATGCACATCCGACTGCGCTGACCGACATAGCGAAGCATTCAGGAACCCAGTCTATTGAGCTTGGGCAGTCGAATACGGCGGCCAAGCGATTGAATCAGATCGAATCTTCGTCGCAAGTTCATTGCGAATGCAAGGATTAGTTGAAAGGGTAATGACAGGTACTTGTAGGCATGCATCAACGGCGTTGACTTGACTGCAGACGGCTCGTAATCGAACTCCCGCATTTTGCCTCCACAGATGTTTTCGCAGATCCGCAGGTCTGTGTTCGAAGTCCTATCCCCGCGCCAGGCGGCAACGCGATCTGTCCTGACGCCTGTGCCGTTTGCAACGTTTTTCGACGAAGACGAGCCGACCTGCGGGACTTGAAGTTGCTGCGGCTCATATTGCAGGCCCAGCCAGGCCATGACATCGAACAGCACGGCCTCAGGATTACAGATCAGATCCTCGTAGCGAATCACTCTGCATCTCATGTGCCCTCGATGCATCAGGATGCTCTCGGTCGTGGCATTCCAAACCTTACTGGTTGTCACTGGATGGTAATTTGCCCAGGCACGGATAGTTTCAAACAAAGGGATATTGCTTGCGCCCAACCAGCGGCGACGCCACCTTCGTTTTTGTGACAGAAGCACGTCACGCGGATCCCTGATCATGCATATGGCCCGTGCGCCGGGATAGTTTCCAAGTATCGGCTCAAGAAATGAGACATTGCGCGGCGTTTGCTCGCAAGCGATGGTCTTTCCAGATCTTTGCGCCTCGTATGCGAGGAATCGGCTGAAGATATTCCACGAAACGCATGGCGCGTCGGCGAGAATCTCCGAGGCTTCGGCCAAGTAGGAACGGTAACTATCTTGTTGGTAATAGCCATCGCGCACTCTTGCTAGCAGCTTGGCTACAATTTCAAGTGCATAATCCTGCGAAAACTCGCTGGCATCCGAATGCGGATGCCACAACTCGCCAAAAAAATGCGTTTCCGGCAGATAGTGTACAGTCGAACTCTGCCCAAGCATTCGGGCCATCATTGTTGTTCCGCTTCGACTGTTTCCTACTACGAAAATCGAAGTAGTAGGAACAATTTCAGGTTCAATTCTTGAATACATCAGATATGCAGTTAAGATCGGCGATGCGGATTCGTAGACGGTCGGGCCGCGGCATTCTACTATACAATTTGAAGTTTGAGGCCAGTGAATCCGAATGATCGATAATCTGCGATGACCACGAGCGAAAACGTTGTATTCCTGCGGAATCGACTACGTCAGATCGCCGCCGCGATTCGACTAAAAATCGTGGCTAGTATTGCTAGGAAACCAGCACTTCGCTCCACTCCTGAAATAGGCGGTCATCGATTTCTCTTTATTTCCGGCCTGCACCGGAGCGGCACATCAATACTGCATCGCCTGATTCGTGGACACCCGGATTGCACCGCTTTTTCGAAGTCAGGCGTTCCGGAGGACGAGGGTCAACACTTGCAGTCTGTCGTTCCGGCTGCATCGGCATTTGGTGGACCAGGCGTCTTCGCATTCGATGCCAGATGCAACCTGGACGAAAACTCGGATCTTGTAACAGCAATCAACAGGGACAAATTGCTTCGTGAATGGTGTGCCTACTACAATCTTGCCAAGAAGACATTGCTCGAAAAATCGCCAACTACTATTGTACGGGCACGCTTTTTCCAAGCCCTGTTTCCCGGCTGCCGCTTTATTTTTATCGTAAGGCATCCAATAGCAGTATCGCTTGCAACTCGAAAGTGGTCGCGAACGTCCCTGGAGGATCTAATCGATCACTGGATCACGGCTCATACGATCATGCTCCGGGACATGGCACATCTGGAAAATAAGATAGTCGTCAGATACGAGGACCTGGTGGCAAGCCCTCAGCCCATCCTGAATAAAATCTACTCGTTCGCCGGACTAACTCCGATCCCAGCCTCGGAACAGTTGCGTGACCACAATGCGGCGTACTACGTCGCGTGGAATACGACTGACGTTGATAGTGCCGCACACATTCGTCGCCATCGCCCGGAATTCGGGCATTTCGCGGAACGATTCGGCTACCAGCTGACGGCTCCGTTCGTGGAACCGATAGCCTCAACTACGTTCGAAATCTGAGATGAGAATGATGGACAAATGAATCAATCAGCAGGCACTGTAATTCAATTGAATCATCGACTTTTGAAAGGCTGATCGGATCTGATCAGAAATTACCTGGCTTTCATAGCTATGCAATTTCTGAAATTTCGCTCTGGCAAAATCCAGCACGCGCGTATCGTGTTCCAGTTCGCAAAACCGAAGTATTGTGGTTAGAACGGCCTCAGGCTCTTGCATCAAGTGCTCGAATCCCACTCGCAATACACTGCCGGGATGCGACTGTTCCAGGCTAATTCCGAAATTTGCACTGGCAACCCACTCCACGGCAGCGCGGTCCTCTTGACGGTCGAACTTAGCCAGCTCAGCGGTTCGTTCCGCGAGATCCGGGATTACCGGAACGACTTGATCGCTCAACGCTTTCCATTTCCTTTCATTCAGCCCCCACCAATCTTCTTTTCCCAGTTTTGATTGACGGGAAAACTTTTTAGACCATGCTGCAATCGAAGCTATTGTGTCGTTGCCATTGCGCACCAACCAGATGAACCTGGCGCCTGGAAAAATCGAGAGAATGAAAGACCAGCGAAACAGGACTTCCGGGTATTTATCCACCAGGCATTCTCGGGAACTTATTGCCAGATACGCACCGTAAAGTCGCCTGAATCTCTCAGCGATTTCAGCTGTTGCCTCTTTTTCACGCAGAATGTATCGCCCGGGATGTTGCGAATAGTTTCCAATAATGTCTTCAAACGGACAGGCAACGTGCCAAAGAGCCTTCGGCTCGTTCAGAAATCCGACATTTCGATGAATCGAAAGTGTGGTACCAAGAATGCTCGTACCGCTTCTCCCAGTTCCGACAATGAATACAGGATTCAAGTCCGACGCTCTTGGCCCCAGCCTGGCAATAACCCCCAACCAGCCGATTACCAACGAATTAATCCACCGCCCACGGGCTGTGATCGGGCGCCCTTCAAACGCCAAATAACTGAGCGCGCGAACGGCCGTAGTGCCAAGTCCAAAACCTCTGTATACCTTGTCGATTTGCGCTACCACGATTGCAAACTCTTTTCCTGCATAGCTCGCTCGGACGTATCTGGCCGATTACTCGGTGAAATTGCCAATTAGGTCCTCGTATATCAAATTGATTTTCTTAAGGTGGGTTGCTGCGTTGAATTTGGCCTCGATCTTTGCCCGACCGGCATTCCCCATTCGGATAGACAGATCCTGGTCGTATGCGAGGCGGCAAATCGCGGATGCCATTGAGTCCTCGTCAGCAACCGGGATAAGGAGACCATCGTCGCCATCCGATACCAGCTCAGGGATGCCACCGATCGCCGTACCAATCACTGGCCGAGCGTACGCCATCGACTCAAGCACTGCCATCGGGCAGTTTTCGTAAGCTTCCGTGGGAACAACAGTACAAAATGCACCACGGATGATATCGGCAAGAGCCTCGCCTGATTGAAATCCACATAATTCGACGTTTGATATGTTTTCCGCCCTGAGTTTCGTCCTGCACTCCGCAAGATACGTACCACTGCCAACAAGTTTTAGCTGTATATCCGGCAGTTGACGCATGCATTCGACTAACGTTGCTATGCCTTTCAATTTTTCGATCCGACCAAAATAACAGGCGTAGCTTCCGGGCCCGGTCGCAGGCACATATTTTTCAGCATCTACGAAATTATGAATCGTGCTGATTCGATCGGCACTGCAAACACCGACTTCGATTAGCCGTTCACGCTGGAAATCACTAACTGCGATGTATCGATCAATTGCCGTATGCGAGCCCAAGCTCTTGCTGACATAGCTTTCGATCGTGGATGCGACCGATCTCGGCAAAGAGCCTCGATTGCATCGGTACAAAGCGGCCTTCCAAAATCCTTTTCCGCCACATTCCTCGCAAATCTTACCGTTCCGCAAGCAGCTATAAACAGCACAGAGCAACTTGAAATCGTGCACAGTCTGTACGACCGGGATTTTCCTCGATTTGAGAATTGGCAGAATGGAGGCTGTCAGACGCCCGTAGTAAATATGTAGATGGGCTACGTCAATGGTTGTGTTCTCAAGCAATCGTTTCAATGAGTTTTTCGCAGCGGATGAGTAAACGTATCGAATCGCATCGGAAACTCGTGGATTTTCAACCTGAAGTGCATCTGGAAAATACCGGCTGAATTCCGACGGGTCGTTTCGTTCGTCGTCCGGTGCAAAGGGAATCACGGTGTGTCCGATCGCTCGCTGCGCCTGCGACAGCTCCATGAAGTATCGGTCGGAACCGCCGGCGACAAAGTAGTTATTGGAAACCTGCAATACCCGCCTTGAATTTGTTCGATCGTGACTCAAGGCTGTCTGCTTCGATCAATATTCGAAACGGGAAACGGCTCGTGCTTAACCGCTACCCGACCCCTGGTCACGAATTCTTGCTCCGTCCCGCTCTTGAATGAGGTTGCCGCTCCCAGAAAGACAAAAATGTACATGGCGGTATTATGCTGGGAATAGACCAGCATCAAAAGAGACAATACGAGAAGTGTCGCGATGACCGCGTCAGCTGCCAGATTCGAGCCACCGCTGTCACTACCGCTGAATCGCTTGGCCTCCAACGAATATTTGAATCCAAGTGTCAACGCGCCGACAAACGCAAACAAGCCGATCAAGCCACCCTGAATGGTGGTGCGAAGAAAATGTCCGTCCACGTTGCCAACATCCAGCAAGATATCGTAATTCCTCGCGAACCCGACCCCGAACACGAGATGATCCTTAAGCGCGGGCAACACTGTCGCGAATTGTAATAGCCGAGACTGAGCGCTTCGAATTCCTTGCTGTCCACCTGCAGATATAACAGCAGAAAAGATCTCGTGTCCAACAACCAGCAACGCAGTACCACCAACAGCCAGAGTACATACTGTTGCTATCGGCCGCAAAAAACTGTCAAGGTTTCTGACTGCATGGAAATACAGCGCAATACAGGCGATCAACACGCCAACCGCAATTCCCGCGCGCGCGAATGTAAGCAACAGAACTGGTGCAGCACCCGCCAAAGCTATTGCACCGATTGTTCTCGCAGTGAAATCCCGTTGCCGAAATACCAGCGAAAGCATTGCCGGCAAGCTGATACAGATCAGTGACGCAAGTACCAGCGGATTCGGCAACAATCCCATAAAACGGTAGCTGCCATCGCGCACCCTGCCTGCCAGCAAATCGCGGTCAGTAGCTGTTTGATATTGCAGATCAATAAGGCCATGGAATATCGAGCCGCCACGAACATACTCCGCCACCACAGCAATCTCGTTCACAATCACGGACCCGGAAAGGCAGATGAACAGAACGACGAAATCTCTCGTACTTCTCAAATAGGTGCACGCCAGTACGTAGGCGAACGCAACCGTCAGAAACTCGTCCGCAAATGCACCCAAAGAACCGAGAGCAAATTGTCCGTATGTCGCATTGCCTGCTATTTTCGCGATAAGCATTATGGCAATGGATATTGCTATCGCTTTGCCTTTGCGTATTCTGCTCAGGCCTTCAGCCACCTGCGGGGATTTCATCAACAATTTGATCAAGTATCCCAGGAACAGGATAACGAGAAATACACGAATCCCTGACAGGGCGAATCCTTGCTCGCCCAGTCCTAATGCAAGGAATTTTGGATAAACGCCATAGAGAAAAACCGTTGCAAAGAATGCTGCACGCATGTCGAGCATCACCAAAGCAAAAAGTGCAACTGAAATTCCGATCATGAATGCAATTGCGAGCACTGGCTCTCCGCTAATATGGCTTCAGCCCGAGCTGACATAGAATGATGCGTATGCGATCGGATACGGCCCTGAAGAAGGCATAGAAGTTACCGCGAAAGGGAATAGCTGAAACCTGCATCCGAAAAGTCCTGAAACCAGCATTGCCTCTTTTGGCGGGGATTTCGTATCCCCAATGTTTGAGCTCGACACCCATCACACGATGAAGAAACGACAGCGCATCGTCACTGTAGATTGACTTCCAGATTGCAACTTTGCTTGAGTCGACTCCGGCCGCCGCTTCGGCTTTCCACCCGCGCTCCCAATCCGGCACGACATTGGAGTTTTCAGCCGGAAGCAATTGCGACGATTCGTACTCCTCACCAAGTATTGAGCACAGAGAAACTAGCACGCCTTGCGTATCGGAAAGAAGATCTTCGAATCGCACAGTGTGAAAATTGTCCGTGTACTGTTCCTGGAGCGTCCTCGCGAGTCTCGACTGAAAGGTCCATTCAGCCGCGTGCCGTGCGAAATGCCTGTGGGTGAACGGAGCATTCATCATGGAATTGACGACATCACGACCATCCCGAATCAGGCAAAATACGTGTGCACCGGGAAACCATGTCAGCAACTTTGACACGTAAAAGAGATGAATCGGGCTCTTCTCTCCGATCCTGGGCTTGCCGGACTGACGTCGATAGCACTCCAGTAGGCTCGCGAGCGCGTTTCGGTAGCCGGGAGAAAAGCGACTAAATACGGCGTCGAACGCGACTCTGGGTATCTTCAAGTCGCTGGTTCTCCAGTACCCGAATATTCTGTCACCAATAAATTTGTGATCGCGCGCAACGCGATCGCATTGCCCGCACGGCAGTACCCCGCGGCAAAATCTCGTTTCCGGCGTCACGCAGATTCTGCTGTGCTTGTCCAGCAGTGCCGCGATCAGTGTAGTTCCGGATCTTGAGAATCCGACGATAAAGAAAGGAACGCCGAAATCGGTACACTTTTCCAAAGCCACGTGGCGATTCCTCGGGTCAGCGCCGGTCAACAAGCCGACTTCCAGCCATGAAAGGAACCGGAATAATGCCGAGCTTTTTGTAGCTAACTGCCGCAGCGAAAAAATTAGTTGCCGACATTGAAACTGCGGTCGCAATGGCCGCCCCAATCGCCCCGAATTTCGGAATAAGGATAAGGCATAATCCGATCTGGATAGCGCCGCCCGCAAATGTACAGTTTTTGTATGCTCTCTCGTACTTCGACATTTGCAATAGAACGCCAACCGGGCCTGTTACTACATTTATCAGCTCACCGGCAGACAGTATCAAAAGGAGACTTCCCGCCTGCCTGAACTCGTCGCCGAATAAGGACATTGTCCAATTTGGGAGAAGAAAAAATAGCATAAACATTGGCGCTGAAATCGACAAAGCAAAAATAGCTGCAGAGGCCACCGTAGATTTCAGCGCCAACAAATTACCATCAGCAAATTGACTCGACAGCCTTGGAGCGGCGATCGAGTTTGCAACCGTCAAAGCGAATCCGAGAACAAGAGTCAACCTGGCTGTAACAGCAAACATTCCGACTTCGGTCGTCGTCGACCAGATGCCAAGAAATATAACCGCGGACCAACGCATTACCACCCGGTTCATTATTGCTGCTGCTAACATTGCAGGAGCCAGACTCAGCATTTCTCGCATTCTCGAAAAGGTCGCTGTCGCCGCAAAATTCCTGGTGTGACGTCGCCAACCAGCGCCACCGAGAACGCAGCTCAAGAGTGCACTGGATACGTAAACCAGCGAAACGACTGCCACGTCGTGTTCTCCGATGGGCACGAGCAAACCGAACGTGGCAAACAACGGGACCATCGTATTCTGCAATGCGAACGCCATACCGGGTTTCTGTATTCCAAAAAAACATGCGGCCCCAATGTTCAGCACTGTTAGCAACGGAATCGCTGGCGCCAGAAGCCGAAGTGGGTCGGTCAGTTCTTGATTGCCAAAAAGGGAATCGGCCAAAAAGGGAGCAAAGGCGTAAAGAAGTAAGGCTGCCGGAACCGCGAATATGAAACCCAGGGCCACGGAACCTCGAAATAGTCCACGAACTGCCGACCAGTTATTCTGTGCAAATTCCCGACCGATGATTTTTGTCGCCGCCGTATCCAAGCCTGCGCGACAAACGGTACCTGCGACGACAATAATCGCAATGCAAAGAAAAAATACGCCGGTATCCGATGCTCCAAGGAGTCTTGCGACGATCACATTGAAAAGCAGTGCCGCACCCGCACCGAATACCCGGATGCCGAGAGTTAGCACCGACTGTCGACAACCTGCCAGGTCACGATGTCCCAATCCAGCGGACTCAGATACCCGATCGATGATTGTCACTTTGGCCAATTGACGTCAATTGATAAGGTGACGCCAATTCACTCTATCCGGTTCTGCAAACGCATCGAGCGGTGCTTTTGAAAACCGTGAATGAAGAGTGCGAGAAAAAGACCGGCGAGTGCGCCGCCGATTGCACCAATTGCAATGATCAAAAACCGTCTCGGCTTGAGGAAATTGCCCGGATCTGCAGCTTTGGCCGGATCGATTATCCGAAAAGCGTACTCCTCGCGTACGTTTGCCAGCATTATTGTATTAATCTGGTTTTCGATCATCCTATGGATCGCGTGCTGCAACTCCACAACGCTGGTCTTGTTCAATTCTTCATTTAAGTATTCTATATTCTTCCGCGCCTCGACAATGCTGCGTTGGCGTAACTTCTGGTTAAGCCGATGGACAAGTGCATTCGCCCAGTCTGCAGCATTTTCTGCTCTATCCGTATCAATTGTGACGGTGACCAGACCCTGCTCCGTAACATCGCTTACACTTAGTACCTTTTCACGGAAATATTCAAACGCTTTCGATACAGTCGGAATTTCGGATGGATCGCTCACGTTCCATTGCTTATTCACTGCATCCCATCGATCTCGAAATAAGTGGGGCATGATGTCCATCTCTACGATGAACTCTTCCAAAAATACTCTTGAGCGTATCGTGGCAAGAGCTTCGAGCTTCAGGGAGTTGGTAGACGTACGTACGCCGGCAAGTGACGCCAATCCGCCAAACTGCCCTGCAAGCGCTGCCAATCCGGACGTGGATTGATCGGGTTGCACCTCGATCAAGACTGTCTGTGCCCTATATATAGGTGTGCTTAGGAATGCGTAAGCCAGCGCCAGCAAAAATACCGAAGCACTGACAACTACGATTAGTACTCGCTTCGCCGACACCACGTCCCATAAGTCGAAAATGGATATTTCGTCACGGCCGTTCATTATGCTTCACTGCCGACAAAAGGGGCCATCTCACTGATTCTGGATTGTTCATCGCACTATCTGTTAAATGAAGCTACAGCAGCCGCCGCAACGCCAATGTTGTAAATAATCGTCGTGATACTGGTCCACAACGTCAGCTTCGAGACATAGTCGGCTTCCAGCGGTACGACAATTGTATCGCCCGGCTGAATGTCACTCAGGTCACGCGTTCGAAAGAACATCGATGACTGCGCAGCAACCACGGACCCATCGGCACGCACGACATACACCCGTTTCTTGTCGGCGCGCGAGTTCATGCCGCCACTCTTTCTAATGTAGTCGTCGCGGCTGATACCGGATTCGAAAATATGCGAGGTCGGAAACTGCACTTCGCCGATGATGGTTACGGTCTGCGATTCACGCGGGATCAGCAGCCGGTCGTTGTCCTGCAGAACGACGTCGGCGCTTTTGTCAAATCTGCCGGAGACGATCGACTCGAGGTCGATGACCAGCCGCCCGGTTGCCTGTGTTGCCTTGACCTGGTCCAGCAGTGCGACGCGCGCATCCTGCGAAGCGAGTTTTTCGGATTGACCCGCCTGCACCGTTTCGATCTCACTCTCGAGGCGATCGGCCAGCTCAGTCAGTTGTTGTTGCTCGCGTTGTCGCAATTCCTGCCGGAGGAAAATCGCACCGGCCGGAAACGCCATGTCCGTGAGTCCACCGGCGCGCTGCATTATCGAACTGAGCTTTTCGCCGCGGCGAATCGGGTAACGCCCCGGGAACCGCACCTCGCCGCCGACCTCGACCACCTCGAGTTCGCGCCACAGCGGTATTTCCTTGATATTCAATACGTCACGCGGTTCCAGCAGGAGATCGGCCGAGTCGTTGCCGGCCAGCACCGACGCCAGGTCGACAATGACAAGCTCGGTTTGCCGCTCCTGGTCGCTTGCCGCCGTGTAACGCGTCAATTCCGCTTCCACTACATAGGCTGCTTCGTCCAGATAGCCGCCGGCACGAATCAAATCGCTGACCCGCATGCCCTCCTCCAGCGGATAGGATCCCGGGGCCCTGATGCGACCGCCGATACCGACCTGCGGCGCAGGCTGGTCGTGACGCGCCTGCAGCCGCAACTCGTCGAGGATCGGATTTATGATGGCGGAGCGTTCTCCCTCCTGGTTGAACACGATGACACGGTCCAGCGGATTAAGCGACACGTCCTGCGGCCCGCCCGGCCGTTCCAGTGCCGCGGCAAGATTCGCCGAGATCACGTTGATGCGCTGCGTGGCCGGATCCTCGCGGCGAATCAGCAAATACTGAAGATCGGCCTTGGGTTGCAGGTCACGGATCGACGCAATGAGCGTCGTCAGGCGCATACCCGGCGACCACTGGAACGGGCCTTCGCGGTACACATGGCCTTCAAGCACGACGACGTCCTCTTTCTTTTCGAGGACCGAATACACATGAACGATGTCGCCGCCAGACACACGCCCGGCCAAACCTGCCTGCGTCGACAGGTCGACGTCGATTATCGTGCGGTCGCGATCCGCATTGATGCGTTCGATCTGCGAGGCTTGCGGATAGGCACTCGGCAACATGCCGCCGGCGAAACTCAAAACCTCCGCGACATTGTTCTCGCGATTAAGCTCATAGATTGCCGGGCGGCGCACCTCGCCATCGACGCCCACGCGCACGCCGACGGGCGGAATAAAAATAACGTCGCCGGGTTGCAGCCGCGCGTCGCCACTGGTATCGCCGCGAAGCAGCAAGTCGTACAGATCGAGCGTCGTTACCAGATTGCCGCTGCGCTTGAGCTGGATGTTGCGCAAGGAGCCGATCTCGCGAACGCCGCCGCTGACGAACAGCGCGTTGGTCATCGTGGACAACGCACTTACCGTGTACGAGCCCGGACGATTCGCATCGCCGAGGATGAACACGCGAATCGATCGCAATGCGCCGAGCGTTACGTTTGACCTGACGCCGATCATCTGTTCTGTGATGCGTTGCCTTAGCGTTTCCTGCAAGGCCGTGAACTGCAGGCCGGCGACGGTAATCGGCCCGAGTTCCGGTACATTCAGTACGCCGTCCCGGCCGACGACCAGGCTGTATTGCGCGTTGGTATTGCCGAACAATTGCAGCTCGACCGTGTCGCCCGGGCCGATCACGTAATCGACCGGCACCGGGATATCGGTGGCCGGTGCAAACGTCGTTGGCGCGCCGGCGAACAGGTCGTAACCGAAAGGCCGCAATGCATCGTCGGCCGACGAAGAATCCGCGACATCGGGCGCCGGCGCCGCCGATTCCACCGGCTGCGGCACGACCACGGTCGGCTCGCTCAGCGGCGCCTGCTGCTCGGGCGTGCTTTGGCCCAGGGCATCGAGGATTGCGGCGCGTTGCGCCGGCGTCAGCTGTTCCAGCTGCCGCAGTTGCTCAGCCGTTTGTGCCAGCACCGACTGGCACAATGCAAACGCGACAACGAGCGCCGAAAGCGCCCGGACAGTATTTCGCAGGAGGGGCATATTGATCCGAATTCTTGTCATTATTTCAAAATCATACCGAAGGTTCTTCAGTAATCACTACGCCATTGTATGAACGCTGTCGTGTCATTGCTACTTTCAACCACCGCATTGCCATCAAAACGTTCGTAACCGAGCCCGAACTCGAGCCTGCCGTAGCGAAACGCCCGATTATGGAGTAGCTCGATGCTCAGCACATCCTGAGGCAGCGAGGTCAGGCTGTTCGCCGGATCGGCCGGGCCGCCGCGATTGAGCTCGCCGCCGCGCACGATACCCTGAATAGAGTTATCGGAATCGTTTACCAGCAGGAATCCCAAACTCGCCACCCTGGCGTCATTATCGACGCTATGGCCGATGACCCGGCCGCGGTAGCGATAGCCCGATTCGTAGATGAAGTGGTTGTAGGCGCAGTTGAAACGCTTCGGCGTCGAATAGAATTCGCAGGTCGTTTCCACCGCCTCGGCGAAAACGCGATAAGACCATCGTCTGCCGATAGAACCGTAATTCTCGACACCGAGCTGGCCGATGTAGCGGCTGGGAAATCCGCCCGCCTCGTCTTCCGCCATGAATTGCCCGTAAACGGCGAGCGGCAATTTCAGCGGTGTCATCGACCAGCGGAAATCCAGCGCCGCGGTCTGGTTGCCCGGCTCGTTTTCGGTCGTAACACCGTCGCCGCCGCGATTGTCCTGTCCCACCAGCAGCTTCCAGAACGTGTCCAGATCGCAGGGTCGATCGTCCCCGCACCATTGAGCCGTCCTCGAAATGCCGATTTCCAGCGATTGCAGCGGCCGGAAGTTGAAGCGAAAACCCAAGAACTGCGTGTTCGGAACCGCCCTTTCCTGTTCGAGAAAACCCCACAGCAGGCTCAGGTCCCAGGGCCCGAGCCAGCCTAACCAGGGGCTCTTAAAGGGCTGTGTGAAGTTCCGCTCGAGTGTCACGGCCGGAATCGGCCGGGCGTTGTTCGACAGGATCAGGCTGCCGTCCCAGCCGGGACCCCACCATCGATCCAGCGTGCTGGCCGCCAGCGTGAAATTACCCAGCGCCACCGCGATCTGGCTGCCGTCCAGCCGAAAGTTCTCCCCGTCCGAGGCACTGGAGACGCCCGTGGCATTGATATCGACGCTGATCCGATCGCCGGTCCAGGACAGTCCGGCCGATGCCTCGGCCTCTTCGCGCGGCGTGTCCTGAAAGCCGCGAATACGCGCTGCATTGGCGCTGACTGCTGCCCTGGCCCGGAACTTCACCTGGTCGACCCGGGCATCCCAGTCGGCCTTGGCACGCACCCGCGCCAGTGAGTCCTGTACCTCGCGGGAAAGCTCGCCCGCGTTGTCAACGCGCCGCAGATCGTCGAGCAGCGGCCCCCAGGCCAATGGCCAGCTGCCCACCGGACTCGTGAGCACCCCGGCATCCGCCAGCCGCTGGATGTCGTGGCGCAATGCCATATCGCCAGGCGCAAGCATCGGCCCGCCACGGGCCGCGCCCACGCCCAGCAGCATCAATACGCACAGCGCGTATGTCAGTTTTCGGATCGGTGGCAAGTCGGAGAATTCCGGCATGGAGCGACCGGTCATGGCAGTCGGCGTGAACGAACGGCGGCGAGCAAGCCCTTGGTGGAGGCGTTTTCCGATCCCTGCCCGGCGACCCTGCTGGCCAGGCGCTTGCCCAGCTCGACGCCGTACTGGTCGAAGGAGTTGATGCCAGAGAGAACGCCTTCGACGAACACCTTGTGTTCGTAAAGTGCGATCAGCTGCCCGAGCGAGTCGGGCGACAAACGCTCGAAGAGGATCGTGTTGCTCGGGCGATTGCCCGCATGCACCTTGTGCGGAGCGAGCCGTTTCACTTCCGCAGAGGTTTCGCCGGACGCCAGCAAATCGTCGCGCGCCTGCTGCAGCGAATACCCGTCCATCAATGCCTCGCTCTGCGCCAGGCAATTCGTAATGGCGAGATCCTGTTGTGCCTGTGTCGCACCGGACGATTGGACTGGCAGCAGGAAGTCGACGGGAACGAAGCGCGTTCCCTGGTGCAGCAACTGGTAGAAAGAGTGCTGTGCATTCGATCCCGCTTCACCCCAGATGACCATCCCGGTTTTGACTTTGACCGGCTTGCCATCCGTGCGCACCGACTTGCCGTTGCTCTCCATCTGCAGTTGTTGCAGATAGGCCGGAAAGCGGTCGAGACGATTGTCGTAAGGCAGGATCGCCTGGCTCTCCGCGGCGAAAAACTGGTTGTACCAGAACGCAGTTACCGCCAGCAGCACCGGCATGTTTTCGTCCAGTGCTGCCGAACGAAAATGCATGTCCATACGACGCGCACCGGCCAGCATCGCCTTGAACTGGTCCATGCCGATGACGAGCGCCAGCGACAGGCCGACGGCCGACCACAGCGAGTATCGCCCGCCGACCCAGTCCCAGAATGCGAAGCGATAGTCTTCGTGAATACCGAACGCGTCCATTGCCTTGTGATTGGTCGACGCCGCAACGAAGTGCTGCCGGACAGCATCGTTACCGAGACGCTCGCGAATCCATTTCGCCGCGGCATTCGCGTTGCTCATCGTTTCCTGAGTCGTGAACGTTTTGGAGCAGATGACGAACAGGGTCGTCGCCGGATCCAGCGATGCAGTGAGATCGGTCAGCTGCGTGCCGTCGACATTCGACACGCTGTGAAACTGCATGCCCGGCAGCCAGTGATGGCGCAACGCACGACTCGCCATGACCAGACCGAGATCGGAACCGCCGATGCCGATGTTGACGATATTGCAAAGGCGTTTGCCGCTGCAGCCACGTATCGACCCTTCCTGCACGGCGCTAACGAACTGTTCCATCTGGTCGAGCACCCGCCAGACTTCCGGCACGCCCGGCGTCTCCAGTGCCACCTGGTCGGAAAGCTTGGCGCGTAACGCCACGTGCAAAACGGCGCGATTTTCCGTGTTGTTGATCGCCTCGCCTGCAAACATGCGCTCGATCGCTTGCGGGACGCGCGCCTCTTTTGCAAAACGGATCAATAACTTACGCGTTTTTCGTCCGAGCAGGTTTTTCGAGTAATCGAGCAGCAGGTCGCCGCTTTGTATCGTGAAATCGTCGCAGCGTTTGGCATCGCGCGCGAACAGCGACGCAATCGACGCGCCCTTCATGTCATCGCGGTAGTGAGACTTGAGCGCCTGCCAGGCCGGCAGGTCGGTCGGAAATCGCGCGCTGAGGCGCGCAGTCGGTCGTTTGTCAGGCACGTTTTCTAAGGTCGATCTTGTAGTAGTCGAGATACCAGTCAACGAATCGGCGCACGCCGGTTTCTATCGGCGTGCTCGGCTGGTATCCGACGTCCTTCGCGAGATCCTCGGTATCGGCATAAGTATCCGGCACATCGCCAGGTTGCATCGGCAGCAGGTTTTTCTCGGCTTTCCTGCCGATGCAGTCCTCGATCACTTCGATGTAGCGCATCAACTCGACAGGCTGTTGGTTACCGATGTTGTAAAGCCGGTAGGGCGCGCGGCTGGTGCCAGGATCGGGTTGAGCCGCGTCCCATTTTTCGTTCGGTTTGGCGGTGTGATCCATAGTACGGACAACGCCTTCGACGATGTCGTCCACATAGGTGAAATCGCGCCGGTGATTGCCGTAGTTGAAAACATCGATCGGTTTTCCTTCGATGATGTTACGCGTAAACATGAACAGCGCCATGTCCGGTCGGCCGTATGGACCGTAGACGGTGAAGAATCGCAAGCCGGTGGTTGGCAAGTCGTAAAGATTGGAATAGGTATGTGCCATCAGCTCGTTGGCTTTCTTTGTCGCGCCATACAGCGCGAGCGGATGGTCTACGTTCTGGTGAATCGAAAACGGCATCGTCGTGTTCGCACCATAGACCGAACTCGAGGATGCGTAGACGAGATGCTCGACGCCATGGTGCCGGCAGCCTTCCAGAATGTGCAGCGTGCCGACGATGTTGCTGCTGATGTAGGAATGCGGGTTCTCAATCGAATATCGAACACCTGCCTGCGCCGCCAGGTGCACGACCTTGTCGAATTTCTCTGCCTTGAACAGTTTTTCGATCGCCTCGCGATCCTCGAGATTCAGCCTGACCATCCGAAATTTCTTGTACGGATCGAGTAGTGCCGACCGGGCTTCCTTCAGGCTGACATCGTAGTAGTCGTTGAAATTGTCGAGACCGACAACCTCATCGCCGCGGGCCAGCAACTGATTTGCTGTATGAAAGCCTATGAAACCTGCAGCCCCTGTAACCAGTACCTTCATAACCATTTCACCCTGTGCGTACCCGTGTCATGTAGAGGAACCGGCTATCCCGTCATTGCGAGCGCAGCGAAGCAATCGCATGAGATTGCTTCGTCACTTCGCTTTCCGGAATGACGAGGTATGTTGTCACAGTCGGTCGTCCGACACACCCTGCGGCAGCAGGTACTTGATGTCATAGATCAGTGATCCATCCTTGCCGAACGAGCGAATTCCCTCCTGGCCAAGACCCCGGAACTGATGATGTGCTACAGCAATTAACATCACATCATACTCTCCTTTGACCGGCTCCTGCGTAGGGACAATGCCGTATTCGTGCTCGACTTCAGCGGGATCGGCCCATGGATCGTATACGTCGACCGCCGCTCCATACGTCTGCAATTCCCGAATCAAGTCTATGACCTTGGTATTGCGCACATCCGGGCAGTTCTCCTTGAACGTCATACCGAGTACGAGGACCTTCGCATTCAGTGGCTGCATACCGCGCTTCAGCATCAACTTGATGATTCGCGACGCAACGTAGATCGACATGTTGTCGTTGATGCGGCGACCGGCAAGAATCATTTCCGGGTTGTAACCCAGCTGCTGCGCTTTGTAGGTCAGGTAATAGGGATCGACACCGATGCAGTGCCCGCCGACCAGGCCCGGGCGGAACGGCAGAAAATTCCACTTGGTTCCAGCCGCTTCGAGGACCTCTTCGGTATCGATGCCAATGCGCTCGAAAATCATGGCCAATTCATTGACGAGTGCGATATTGACATCGCGTTGGGTATTCTCAATAACTTTTGCCGCTTCGGCGACTTTGATGCTGGAGGCTTTGTATGTGCCGGCCATAATGATGCTGCGATACACGGAATCGATATATTCCGCAATGTCCGGTGTTGATCCGGCCGTTACTTTCAGGATATTGCTGAGGCGATGTTGTTTATCGCCAGGATTGATCCGTTCCGGACTGTATCCGACGAAAAAATCCCTGTTGAATCTGAGATCGGATTCCTGCTCAAGGAACGGCACACAGAATTCCTCGGTCGCACCAGGATAGACAGTGGATTCGTAGACGACGATATCCCCTTTCTTCAACAGTCGGCCAATCGTCGTGCTGGCAGTTTGCAATGGCGCCAGAAGCGGGAGGTTTCCATCGCCAATCGGCGTTGGCACTGTCACGACATAGAAATTGCACGCAGCAATGTCGGCGGCGTCCGAAGAAAATGTCAGCGATTTCGCCGCAGCCAATTCGTCGCGGGATACCTCCAGCGTTGCATCTTTCCCGGATTTCAATTCGTCGATGCGTCGCTGCTTGACATCGAATCCGACGGTCGGATATTTGCGCCCGAATTCGACCGCCAGCGGCAAGCCGACGTAACCCAGGCCGACCACGCCGATCCTGATTTTTCCGATATCCCGTTTCACAAGAGATCCTTTCCTGTTACGGCCTTTCGGCCAGTTGATATCCTTATCCCAGGTACCACAGAGCAGCCAGTCCGGTAATGCTCATCGTAACCGTGTACGGCAATGCCATGTAAACCATGCGTCCGTACGAGAGGCGAATGAGCGGCGCAACCGCCGAGGTCAGCAGGAACAGGAACGCTGCCTGCCCGTTCGGCGTTGCAACACTCGGAATATTCGTGCCTGTGTTGATCGCGACGGCCAGTGCTTCGAACTGCTCACGGGATATCGCGCCGCTGTCGAAGATCTGCTTGACCTCCGTAATGTAAACGGTTGCCACGAACACGTTGTCGCTGATCATCGAGAGCACGCCGTTTGCAATGTAAAACAGCGCAGCCTGGGTCTTGCCTTCGTGCTCCATCACCCAGTGAATTACGGGGCGGAACAGCCCCTGGTGATCGATCACGGCGACGATCGCGAAAAACACGACCAGCAGTGCGGTAAATGGCAAGGCTTCCTCAAACGCATGCCCGATGCGGTGTTCCTCGGTCACGCCGTTCAATGCCGTTGCCAGCACGATAACCAGCAATCCGACGATGCCCGGTTCGGCCAGGTGAAAGCCGAGCGCCAGGACCAGCACCAGGGCGACCAGGCCCTGCACGATCAATACCAGCTTCTCCGGCTTGCTGCGTTTGGCCGTCATTGCGCGGTCGTATTCTTCCAGTACGTCACGCACCTTGCTCGACAGCTGCGCCCCGTAACCGAATACCTTGGTGACTTCGAGCAATGCGCAGGTCAGCAGACCCACCGCCAGGACCGGCATCGAAATATGCGCCATTTGCATGAAGAAGGGCACGAAATCCCAGCCCATCACGCCGGCAATCAGCAGGTTCTGCGGCTCACCGACCAATGTCGTGACGCCGCCCAGCGCGGTACCGACCGCTCCGTGCATCATCAGGTTGCGCAGGAATGCCCGGAATTGCTCGAGGTCGGCGCGATGCAGCTCGGTCACGTCGTCATCGACTCCGGCATCGTGGCTGTGATCCATCTGCTTGCCGGAGGCGACCTTGTGATACACGCCGTAGAAACCGGCGGCGACCGTGATGATGACGGCCGTTACCGTCAGCGCATCGAGAAATGCCGAGAGGAATGCAGCGGTAAAAGAGAACATCAGCGAAAGCAACACTTTCGAGCGAACGCCGAGAAGTATCTTGGTGAAAGTAAACAGCAACATTTCCCGCAGGAAGTAAATGCCGGCCACCATGAACATCAGCAGCATGATGACCGGGAAATTGAGCTCGGCTTCGTGAAACACCATTTGCGGCGATGCCATGCCGATAACAATGGCCTCGACGGCCAGCAACCCGCCTGGTTGCAGTGGATAGCATTTGAGCGCCATCGCCAGCGTGAAAATGAATTCGATGACCAGCACCCAACCGGCCCAGAAGGGATCGAGCGAAAACAATATCGGATTGATTATGAGGAACCCGATGATCGTGTTCTTGTACCAGTCCGGCGATTGCCCGAGAAAATTTCTGCGAAATGCTTCAGTCATGGTGTGGATCGTCATTGGGTTCCCTGTCAGATGCAGACCAGGCGATCATATCCGCCCGATGTGGTGCTCGATTTTTCGTTGGTGACCGTGCCACCTTTTGTTATCGCGGTCCTATTCTAGATGAATTGGGCTGCCAGCCCAATGCGAGTCGCCGCCATTGGACATGTCGCCTGCAATGCAGGCTCCTACAGCGGTATTCCTTAACAATGCAGATGATCGCAAGGTCAAAAGAACCTGTAGGAGCCTGCATTGCAGGCGACCTCTCAAGAATTGCGCCACAGGCAGGGCCCGGCGCTCTGCATGCGGTCCAGCATGGCCTCGTGCGCGGCCTTTTCCGCGTCGTTTGCCATAACCACCAGCAGCTCAAGGCCCTCTCTGCGCCGCCTCGCGCCGGTCTTCTCGTCGCTGACCGCGGAGATATCGGTCTCGGCATCCAGCGACAGCGCCGTTTGGCCGCCGGTCATAGCCAGGTAGACGCGCGCCAGCAGTTCGGCATCGATCAACGCACCGTGGACATCCCGTCCGGAGGCATCGACTACGTAGCGCTTGCACAACGCATCCAGGCTGTTGCGCTGACCGGGGTGCATCTGGCGCGCCATCGCGAGCGTGTCCAGAACCATCGCGTGCATCGTGATCACGGGCTGCGGATGCCGCATCAATTTCAGTTCATGCTCGAGGAAGCCCACGTCGAATTCGGCGTTGTGAATGATGAGCTCCCCTTCGCGAATGAAATCCAGCAGATCGTCGGCGATTTCCGCAAAGCGAGGCTCGTTTTCCAGGTCGGCGCGACTGATACCGTGCACCCTTTCGGCACCCTCGTCTATATCGCGTTCAGGATTTATGAAGCGATGAAACTCACGACCGGTCAATCGGCGATTGACGATTTCGATGCAACCGATTTCGATGATGCGATGACCCTGAGACGGCGAAAGCCCGGTGGTTTCCGTGTCGAGCACGATTTGTCTCACGTGTGCGATTCCCCTGTTCGGTCGCCTGCGATGCAGGCTCCTACACGTTTGTTTCAGCCGGCGATGCGCCGGCGATTCAGATTTCTAGAGCATTTCGTCGATGCCGCGATTGGCCAGGGCATCGGCTTCCTCGTTGCCGGGATCGCCGGTATGGCCGCGCACCCATTTCCAGGTGATCTCGTGATTATCCCGAAGCCTGTCCAGCTCCTGCCACAGGTCCTGGTTCTTTACCGGTTTTCTTGCGGCGGTCTTCCAGCCGCGGGCTTTCCATGCCGGCATCCAGCGCTCGATGCCGTCCATGACGTATTTTGAATCCGTATACAGCACGACCTCGCGCGTACCATTTAACGCTTTGAGCGCCTCGATGGCAGCCGTGAGCTCCATGCGATTGTTCGTGGTGAGCCTTTCGCCGCCGTGAAGCGTCTTGCGGCGGCCTTCGGCCAGCAGGACCACCCCCCAGCCGCCGGGGCCGGGATTTCCCCTGCAAGCCCCGTCAGTGTAGATCTCAATGGTCCTGGTCAAAGCGTATATGGCTGATTCGGCTGGTAGGTTTGACGAGCCCGGCGACAACCTGCGGCTGCGCGCGCCAGGGCTTGCGGATCTGCGTCAATGTGTAGACGCGTTTCTGGGCGGTGAGCATATAGCATGCCGCAAGCTCCGGCCAGAATCGCTGTCCGCGCCGTTCCCAGTCCGGCGAACTGGCGCCGCGGTTACCTGGCAATGGCCAGCGAAAGAAGTAACGGGTGACGCCGTGGATTCGCAGATCGAGCAGCCGCAGCCAGTCCGAAAGCCGCCGGTCCGCGACCAGGTGCCCTGCTCCCGGCGGCAGGCCCGCGCCCGGTATCAGCCGGCGCAGTCCCCACAGGCCGCCCGGTTTGAATCCCAGCACGACCAGGTATCCGTCGGAGCGCAGCACACGATGCACTTCGCGCAGGATCGCGTGCTGACGTTCGCTGAAATCCAGCGTGTGCGGCAACAGGACGAGATCCACGGAATCGCTGGCAACCGGTAAACGGTGTGGCTCGCCGAACGCTCCGGGCCGGTTCTCATCGTCGATTGGCCCCCGGTCCGCGATGCAGAGGCTACGTTGGGTGCGGGCAAAGCGGAGGAATGCCCGGTCATCGCCCCAGCAACCGACTTGCAGGCATTGCTCGCCGAATATGCCGTCGAACGCTTCTTCGACCACCCGTGCTTCCTGGCTCAGCAAGGCCTGGCCGAGCGGCGAGCGCAGCCACAATGCCGCTTCGCGAAATCCGCAGTGTGATTTGTGCTCGCTCATGCCATAAACGCCAAATCGAAAAAGCTGTGAACAGGTACTTGCAACCGGCCTGACCGTACGTAGGATAGCCCGATGCGCGCATCAAAACCGACTCTTTCCGGCAAATTTGCCACCCTGGTCACCCTTTCGCTGTTGCTGGCGGCTCCCGCCGGCCATGCCGATCTGTGGCCGTCCTACGCCCTTGTCCCGACGACGCCCGATCCTTCGCTGGAGCCGGGCAACCCCGTCTGGCAGCAGTTCGAGCGAATTGAAGCCGCCCCGACGGCCCGCCCGGCAATTCCGGCCGGCCGCCAGGCGGACGACCTGCTGGCCTACCTGCGGCAAGGTTTTTCGCTGTCGCCGGTCATGAATGACCGGGTCCAGGCGCAGCTCAGCTGGTTCGTACGAAATCCCGAGTATCTCGAACGGGTCTTCCTGAGATCGCAGCGCTACCTGCCGTACATCACGTCGGAGATCGAACGCCGCGGGCTGCCGCTGGAGCTCGCCCTGCTGCCTATCGTCGAAAGTGCGTATGACCCGTTTGCTTACTCTCACGGACGGGCGGCAGGCTTGTGGCAGATCATTCCGGGTACGGCCCGCCGTTTCGGCATTCGGCAGAACTGGTGGTACGACGGCCGGCGCGACGTCGTGGATTCCACCGGCGGCGCCCTCGACTACCTCGCGTACCTTCACGATCTGATGCAGGGAGACTGGTTGCTGGCGGTCGCTTCCTACAATTCCGGCGAAGGCAATGTGCAGAAAGCTGTTCGCGCCAACCAGGGCAAAGGGCGTCCTACTGACTTCTGGAATTTGCATTTATCAAAAGAGACAAGCAGTTACGTTCCAAAATTGATGGCTTTGGTGGAAATCGTCAGGGACCCGGCGGCTTTTGGCGTGACGCTGCCCGAGGTAGTCAACGAACCGCAGTTCGTCGCGGCGGATGTCGGCGGGCAGCTCGATCTCGCCCTGGCCGCCGAGATTGCCGGCCTCGATCTCGAGACGCTCTACGCCTTCAACGCCGGCTTCAATCGCTGGGCAACCGACCCGGACGGCCCGCACCGGCTGATACTGCCGGTGGATTACGCACAGGACTTCGTGACGGCACTGGAATCCGTTCCGCCTGGCGAACGGGTGCGCTGGCAGCGGCACAAGATCAAGCCGGGCGAATCGATTTCCGAGATTGCAGACCAATAC
>JAOUGX010000048.1 GCA_029865385.1 Gammaproteobacteria bacterium | reverse complement strand
GCTGATGCGTTCCTGTACCTCGTCGAACAATGCCTGGCGCAATCCCAGCAATTGGAATATCTCGACGATCGTAAAAAAAGGAGCCGCAATATTGGCTTGGATCGGATGCTTGATAACCACCGGTGCGGACTTTTCCACGGCGTGGCCGATGAACTGGGCGAGGTAACCACCAAAGAAAGCGGCTGCTGCGATCCAGCCGGCAACTGGTGACGGCAAGTTGCCAACCGCTGCTGCGGCAAGGGCCATGGGAAATGCGATCAGGAGAAAGGCAAGTGCGAATATCCTGTCGAGCGTCATGTAAAAGACGAACAGTATGATAACGGCAAGTTGTGCGAGATCGAACGTGAAACCGTCAATCCCGATGCTGACCCAGCTCAGCGCAACGAAGACGCCGAACATGATCACGGGAATGCCGACCAGGTGAACGCCGATATTGACCGGGTGCCGATGCGCGGCAGCATAACCGGTCAGCATCTCCATCAGTTTCGAATTGGTTTTCACAAGGGCGCCCCTATGTGTCGCCTGCGATGCAGGCTCCTACAGACCACGAACGTCATCGGAGTACCCCTGTACGAGCCTGCATCGAGGGCGACACTATCAATCGGCGATGCGTTCATCAGCACGGATGAACATCCACAATATCGCGGCGAGAAATGCGAATCCGGCCGCGGTTGCCATGGCAACCGTCCAGCCCAGGATCTGTGCCGTGAATGGAACGAGCAGCGCATTGACGAAACCTACCGAGTTGCCGCCCGTGTTCATGATGCCGCTGGTCGCTGCAGAGTAACGACCGCCGATACCTATCGCGGCGGCCCAGTACGCCGCTTCCGTGATTTGGTTGAAGAAGAAACTGGCGGCGAAGCAGGCTACCGCGACACCTGCGCCGACCGGCAGCGAACCGATCAGGATAAACACGCCGGACAGGAATACGGCTATTGCCGCCGGCCAGCGGCAGCCCAGGCACAGGCCTTTCCTCTGGCAGACGTAATCGCACAGGAAACCCCCGAGCGTGGCGCCGACGGCCGCTGCGATCCATTGGATCGACGTAAAAAACCCGGCCTGCTGCGCTTCGAAACCGCGCACCTCGACGAAGTAGTAAAAAACCCAGTTGAACATCTGGAAGAACACATAGTTCATGCAGAAGTAGCTGGCGGCCAGCAACAGGGCATTGCGGTTTTTCAGTACTCGGAGCCAGGCCGGCTCGCCGCTGCTTTCTTCAGTAGCAGCCGGCCGATCGGCCGTGATCAGCGCAACTTCGGCGGCGTTGACGCTTTTGTGTTCCTCGGGGTTGTCACGGAAGTACCACCACCAGGCCCAGGCGGCGAGGAAGCCCAAAGGCGCGAGCATCAGGAACGACTGCCGCCAGCCCTGCAGGTCGATCATCCACACCAGAACCGATGCGGTCGCGGCGGTACCCAGCGTCAATCCGGTGCTGGACAAGCCGTTAGGCAGGCCCCAGTGGCCCACGGGAAACCATCGCTCCACCACCCCGCCGGTAATCGGGTAAATCGGCGCGTGCACCGCACCCACCAGGAAGCGAACGACGATCAGGGAGGCGACGGTCAGACCCACGCCCGCCACATCCGGACCGGGGACCACGCTGGTCAGAATGGTCAGCAGTCCCCACAGCACCATGGCCGTTGCCAGGGTGCGCCGATGGCCCCAGGCGACACCGAGCAGGCCGCTGGGGAACTGGAAAATCGCGTAGCCGGCTGTGAATGCTGCCAGCACCCAGCCGTACTGGATCTCCGTAATACCGAGGTCGTCTATAAGAGACGGTCCGGCCGTCGACACGTTGTATCGCAAAACGTAGGAAACGAAGCTGGATATGACCAACAAGCCGAGAACGCGCCAGCGGACAATCGTCGGCCGCGATGATGCACTCATTGCGACGCTCAATTGCTTGCTTCCGCAGGCATCTTGAAGACCAGACCACCTTTTACGACTACGCTGACCTTCTGCAATACCGTGATGTCCTCCAAAGGATTGCCCTTAACGGCAATCAGATCGCCGAAACGCCCGTGCTCGATAGCTCCGACATCGTCTTGCCAGCCGATGTATTCCGCGGCGACGGATGTCGAAGTCTTTATCGCGTCCATCGGCGCCATGCCGAGACCGACCATGATGGCGAACTGCAGCGCGTTGTCTCCGTGCGGATAGACCGCGGAGTCCGTGCCGTAAATGATGGGTACGCCGGCCTTGTAAGCCTTCTTGAATACTTCGCGCTGAACGTCAACCGTTTCATCGTTCTTGCGCAGAAATTCCTCCGGCCACCCCTGTTCGCGCCCGACCGTGGCAATGTAGTCGCCGTTGTACACGTCCATCGAAAACGCCACCTGCCTTTCGGCAGCCAACGCAATCGCTTCGTCGTCGGCAAGTGACGCATGTTCGATCGAGTCGGCGCCAGCCAGGATGGATTCTTTAATCGACTGTGCACCGTGCGCATGCGCGGTGACCTTGATTCCCGCCGCATGGCCGACTTCGACAACTGCGGCGATTTCTTCCGGCGTCATTTCCGGCGACCCCGGAATGCCACCGTAGGCAAGAACGGCGCCTGACGCGATGATCTTCAGCACATCGGCACCGCCGGCAACCGCCGCTTCGGCTTTCTTGCGAAACGCATCGGCGCCGCGAGCGACGCCCATGCGAACGTGAAACGGTATGTTTTCCTCTGGAATGCCGGGAATCACCAGGTCGCCGCCGCCGCCGGGAATCGTCAGGTAGAAACCGGCGGTCTGGACTCTCGGCCCGGCAACCTGGCCGGCATTGATGTGGTCGCGAATATCGCGGCCGGACCAGCCGGAGTAAGCGCCGACGTTTCGTACCGTGGTAAAGCCGGCAAACAGTGTGATTTCCGCATTTGTGCGGGAAATGCGTCGTTCTTCGTCGATGCTGCGCTTGTAGTAGATGCTGAGATCGCGGGTCTCTCCGGCGTGGTCTGTAATATGCGTGTGTGTATCGATCAGACCCGGCAGGCAGGTGTATGCGGAAAGGTCCAGCCGTTTCGTCGACGCCGGTACCCGGCTCTTGCCCGGGGAGATACTGGCTATCCGGCCGTCGCGAATGAGGACCAGCCGGTCCGGGATGGCTGCATCGCCGATTCCGTCGATCAGCAAGCCGCAACGCAGTGCGATTGAACCGCTGTCCGGAACATAGGGTGCACGAACCGTGTCTTTCGCGTAACTTGCTGTCGACAGCAGGGTAAATGCGCAAAGCGTCAGCCTTGCTGTGATGCCGATCATCGCCGCCTCCCCCGATTCATGGACTGTCAGGCGGCTTCTGTGGCCGCGTTATCAACATGCATAATAGACACGCAGGGTTTGGCGTCAACGTTTTTGTCCTGCATGAGGAGGTCCAAGTGAATTCGAGCGCATTGCGAAAAGCGGTGTTCGTGTCAATTGCAACAGTCGCGTTATCGTGGGCTGCACCGTCGTCCGCACAGCGCGCGCCGGTGCTGAAGCAGATCGATGTACCCCACGATTATTATTTTCGCGAGATGTACCTCCCGCAAACCACTACCGGTCCGGGATCGCTCGGCTGGTCGCCGGACGGCGAGATGCTTGTTTACTCGATGCAGGGCAGTCTCTGGATCCAGCGCCTCGACAGCGTAACTGCGCGACAGGTGACCAACGGCCCGGGCTACGACTATCAGCCGGACTGGTCTGCCGACGGAAACCATATCGTTTTCGTTCGCTATAACCGCGACGCGATGGAGCTGCAGGTGCTGGAAGTCGATACCGGCACGATCTATCAGCTTACCAGCAGCGGCGCCGTCAACGTCGAGCCCCGCTGGTCTCCGGACGGTGCCGATATCGCTTATGTTTCGACCGAGGATAGTGGCCGTTTCCATATCCGAATCGGCGAAATCGTGAACAGCAAGTTGCAGTCGCGGCGCCTGGTCAAGGCACGCAAGAGCAAGGTGAGTCGCTACTACTACAGCGAATGGGATCACCAGATCAGCCCGAGCTGGTCGCCCGACGGCCAGGAGTTGATTTACGTCGCAAACCAGGAGATTCCCTACGGTACAGGCGTCATCTGGCGCCAGTCGGTGAGCAAGAATTCGAAGCCGGTTCTCGCGCGCAAGGAAGAAACTGCCTGGAAAGCCCGGCCGGACTGGTCTCCGGATGGCAAACGTTTCGTCTACGCGTCGTATCTTGGACGGCAGTGGCAACAACTGTGGATATCGGCTTTCGAGAGCCGGGCCGAACCGTTTCCGTTGTCCTACGGAAACTTCGACATAAGCTCGCCGCGCTGGTCGCCGGACGGCAAGCGAATCGCCTACATCAGTAACCGGCCTGGTAATACGTCTATCTGGATCCAGGATGTCGTCGGCGGCAAGTCGAGCGAGCTTCGCGTTTCCGAAAGGCAATACAAAGTTCCGGTCGGGCAATTGAATCTCGTCTTGCAGAATGCCGCGGGGGAGCCGGTGGCCGGGCGCGTATCGGTAGTTGCCGCCGACGGCCGTGCCTATGCACCGGTCGCTGCGTGGATGCACGCCGACGACAGTTACGATCGTTCGTTTTCTTCATTCGAGACCCGCTATTTTCACGCGAATGGTTCGGCGAGGATTACCCTGCCATCCGGGCCGGCCAGCGTGGCGGTATGGCGCGGTCTCGAGCATCAGCCGATACGACGCAGCATCGACATCATCGAGCGGCAGAAAACGGATCTGGCCCTCGTGCTGGAAGCCTTGCCGATGCCGGAAGGCTGGGATGCCATGGTCAGCGGCGACGTGCACGTGCACATGAACTACGGCGGCACCTATCGCAATACGCCGGACAGGCTGATTCGGCAAATGCAGGCCGAAGATCTGGACGTCGTTTTCAACCTGATCGTCAACAAGGAACAGCGCGTGCCGGATATCGCAAGTTTTGCGCCGGATCCGGATCCGTTTTCTGACGACAAAATATTGTTGATGCATTCTCAGGAATTTCATACGAGCTATTGGGGTCATCTCGGCTTGCTGGGGCTTCGCGAGCACCTGTTGCTGCCCGACTATTCCGGGTACCCGGGAACAGGCGCTGCGAGTATCTATCCGGATAACTCCACGGTGTCTGATATGGCGAGCATGCAAGGCGCGGTTGTCGGTTATGTACATCCGTTCCTCGCCCCGGCTCCGAACCCCGAGTCCCCTGACTCACTGACCAACGCGCTGCCGGTCGATGTGGCGCTCAGCAAGGTGGATTACTACGAAGTGGTCGGATTTGCTGATCACAGGGCATCCGCCGAAGTCTGGTACCGCCTGTTGAACACCGGTTTTCGCATAGCCGCTGCCGGCGGCACGGATGCGATGGCCAATTACGCGTCCCTGCGCGGCCCGGTGGGAGTTAACAGGACTTATGTCTCCGTCGGTACATCGCTTTTCGATCCTGCCGCGCGTCGCGATGCGTGGCTTGCGGGATTGAAGGCAGGCAAGACGCTGGCGACGAACGGGCCATTGATCGGCATCACCGTCAACGACACCTCGGCCGGCGGCGAGATCCGGCTGGATGCCGGCGAACACGAGTTGAAATATTCCGGTTTCATGCGTTCGATCGTTCCGGTGGATTTTCTCGAGCTCGTCTGGAACGGCCAAGTTGTCCAGTCGATCACAACCGATTCCACGAGAAAGAGCGCGGACTTCGAAGGCAGCATTACGGCAAAAGGCAGTGGCTGGCTGTTGCTCCGGGCGTGGAACGAAAAATCGCACCCGGACGTATTCGATATCTATCCGTATGCGACGACCAATCCGGTTTTCGTTACCGTGGATAACAAGGGCCTGCGCTCGACGAAGGATGCAGACTATTTCCTCGCATGGATAGGCCGCATACGCGAGTCGGCAGCAGCTCACCCGGATTACAACTCAGCCGAAGAACGAGACATCGTGCTGCAGAATCTCGACAAGGCACAGAAGGTCTTCGAGTCGCGCCGATAGATGGGGTCGGTGACTTAATTCGAAAAAGGGGCCGGATACATTTTTTGTAAAAAAGCAAAAAAAGGGGCCGGATACATTTTTCATGATAGAAAAAATGTATCCGGCCCCTTTTTTTGCTTTTTCGCCTTATTCCCTTACCGTAGTTATCGTCCCGCGAGCAAACTGTTTCGCTACCGCGCGTACCTGATCGTCGCTGATTTCGTCGAGCTGCTGCCGCAACTCATCCGGTGATTGCAGTCGGCCGAACCATATCCATTGAGTGGCCAGTGAGGCGGTCAGTTCCTCATTGCTCTGCGCCGCGCTGCGGGCACGTCCGACGAGATGATTTCGTGCTTCGGCAATTTCCGCGTCGCTTGGCGGTTCGTCAGCCAGGCGCCGCAATTCCGATTTGAGGAGTTGCGTCATGGTCTCCAGCTTCTGCGGATCGACGCCGGTAGCCATCGTTATCCAGGCGGTGTCGCCATCCGACCGGTAACGGCTGTCGATGTAATAGACGAGTCCGCGATCGGAAATGGCTTTTTTGCCCAGTCGCCCTTCGTAATGATGACTCAGGATATAAAGCATCAGTCGCCACGCGTAGGAATCCGGATCGCGCGGCGAGGGCGCGGGGACTGAATAGCCGAGCTGCGCCTGGGCAAGCGGGCGTCCCATGCTGATATCTATCGCAGGAATAGACTTTTTTCGTCGCGTTGTCGCTTGCAGCACGGACGGCGACAATCGGCCGAAACTGTCGTCGAGTAACGCGATTGTTTCTTCTGCGTGCACATCGCCCGCAACCACGATGACCGACGGAGTGCCTGAAACCGGCCGCTTTGGCGCACCCATGATTCCGGCAAGCGCCTGCTCCAGGCGTGCAGCCGGATCGGAGGAGGGGCTGTCATCATGCAGGTCCTCGAGATCGGCGAGCGCCTGCGCAGACCGTCGAACGATCTCAGTTGCCTTTGACGAACGAAAACGATAACCGAGCGAAGTGTGCCCAAGGGCGGGCGCGTTATCGGCGGAATTCGGCAAGACGATACGCAAATGCGCGGCCGCCGAGAAATCGGACGCTGCCACTACAACGGGAATCCCGTTCGCGAGGCGCGATACGGCGGGTTCTGCGACCGGGAGCGTATCGACCGGTGACTCTGCCGGGTTTTGCGCAACCTCGCGTGCCGGCAACGCCGCATCGCTGTTCGAAACAGATTCGCCCGGCACGTACCAGCCAATGGTTCGTTGCTCTGGCCGCAGGTATTTTCCTGCAACCGCCTGCAGGTCTTCAGGTCTGACTGTCCTCAGTCGATCCGGCAGCTGCAGCAAGGTATCGAGCGCACCGAGACCTTCGAAAAAAGCGAGCTGATGTGCGGCGTCTTCCGTGGTCTCCACGTCGAACACGAGTTCATCGAGAATGCGATCGACAGATTCTGCAAGCGTGCCGCTATCAGGTGCGGAATCCCGGGCCAGGCCGATGCGTGTATCGATTTCCGCTTCAATGGCTTCTTCGTCCGCATCAGCCGTGGCCGTGCCGCTGATCAGGAAAACGTAGTCCTGCGCGCTCGGTGGAAACCAGCTCGTCAGCTCTTCCGCAGAGCCGTACAGCAGGGAATCTTCGCGCACGGCCGTTCCCCAGTCATTCTGCAGGAAACTGACGCCGGAACTACCACCCAACCAGTCTTGCAATACCAGGAAGGCGGCATAGTCGGGACTTGCTGCCGATGGCGCCCGCCAGGCAATGCGGAAATGCTTCTTGTCGGCCGGGCCCAGGAGGCGCACGCGCCGAACGCCGTTTTGCGGCGGTTCGATCGTGTGCGGCAGCGGTGTTGCCGGTCCGGCTTCGATCTTCGCAAACAATTCCTCAACACGTCGCGACACGGCCGCCGAATCGAAATCGCCGACGATGGCGAGAACCGCATTGGCCGGAACATAGTGTCGTTCGTAGAAATCGACCACGTTCTCATGGCTGAGGTTTTCGATGTCGCTTTCCCAGCCTATCGTGTTATTGCGGTAGGGATGACCGAGGAAACTTGAAAAAAGCACGGCATCGAACAAGACCGTCGCCGGGTCGTTCTCATAACCATGCATTTCCGCCAGCACCGCGCCTTGCTCGGCCTGCATATCGTCCGCGTCTATGGTCAGGCGCGCCAGACGGTCCGCCTCGATATGCAGCAGCAGGTCGACATGCTCCTTTGGCACTGTCGCGAAGTAGGTTGTCTGGTCTGTCCATGTATAGCCGTGCCATTCGCCACCGCGAGCGTAGATTTCGCTGACGACGCCGGTGTCGGGGAAGGATTCGGTGGCACGAAATGCCATGTGCTCCAGGAAATGCGCGAGACCGGTCTGGCCGGTCGTCTCATTTCTTGCTCCGACGCGGTACAGCGACTGCACACTGACGACCGGAAAGTTCCTGTCTTCCAGCAGGATGACAGTCAGTCCGTTGTCGAGTCGCGTCCGAGATGCGTTCCGCAGGTCCAGTTCAGCATTCGCAGCGCCGTGAAACAGCATGCACGACAGAGATGCAATGGTGGCGCCGACCTTGAATGGGTTCATGTTACTTCCGGTCTCGCAAAATCTTGTGTGCGGCATTGTAGCCGGGTGCGCCGGTTACACCGCCGCCCGGGTGTGCGCCGGCACCGCACAGATAGAGGTTTTCCACCGGTGTACGGTATTGCGCCCAGCCGGGAACCGGCCTGAGAAAAAAGAGCTGGCCCATGTTGATGTCGCCATGAAATATATTGCCCTCGGTTATGCCGAAAGTCTGCTCGAGGTCCAATGGCGTGAGAACTTTTCTGGCAACCACCGAGCCGGGAACATTGGCCGCATACCGGCCTATTGTTTCGACAACCTTATCGCCGACTTTCTCCCGCTCCGTGTTCCAACCGCCGTTGCGCAATTCGTAGGGCAGGTACTGAATGAAGCAGGTCATCACGTGCAGGCCTTCGCTCGCCAGCCCGGGATCGACATTGGAAGCGAGTACGCAGTCAACCCACAGTTCGTCCGGTATTTCGCCGCGAGCAGCCTGGTTGTAGATATCTTCGGCTTCCTGCAGCGACGGCGCCAGCGTGAACAGGCTTCGTTCTGCAGCCGAGTGGCTCGCCGGCATGCCGCTGACCCGGGGTTCCTCTGACAAGACGAGGTTCACTTTTCCGCACGGACCGGCCATCTTGATACCCTCGATCTCGCGGCGAAATTCCGCGTCCAGCTCGGATGCTGCCACGAGAGAGAGGAACGTGTGCTTCGGATCCGCATTCGATACCACGATGCGTGCATCGATAACGCTGCCATCGGCAAGCGTTACGCCATTTGTCTTTGCGCCGCTCACGTTGATCGATCGCACCTCGACGCCGGTGCGAATCTCGACGCCCGCGTCGCGGCAGGACTGCGCCATGGCCTGCGTGATGGCACCCATGCCGCCGATTACGTGACCGGCGAATCCCTGTCGTTCCTCTGCACCGCCGCTCAACAAGTGAAAGAGCAGCCCCATTGCGGTGCCTGGCTGGTACGGACCGCCGTGCTTGCCGTAAAGGCTGTTCGACAGGATCAGTCGTTTCAGTTCGTCGGACTTGAATTCGTGATCCAGGAAATCTCCCAGCGATCCGGTCAGGAAGCGCACCAGCGCCGCGGTATCTCTTCCCCGCATACGACGAAATCGTTTTGCCACCCGAACGAACTCGAACAGGCGGTCGAGCCCCCGGGCCTCCGGATCGGGCGGCGGCTCGAGGAAAAACGGCTGCAGATAGGACGCCAGCCTTTGCAGTTCCTCCTCGATTGCAAAGAATCGTTCCACGTCATGTGGCGCAAAACGACGTAGCTCCGCGGTCATGCGCTGTCGATCGGACCACCAGGAAATGACGCGGCCGTCCGGCAACGCAGTTTGTACGCCCGGGCTGCAGGCGACCATGCGAAGTCCGTAGTCGGCAAGCTTCAGATCGCGTATGACTTCCGGACGCAACATGCTTGCGATGTACGATGCGGTGGATACGCGGCACCCCGGCGCCCTTGCCGGGTCGATTTCTTCGGTGACGGCACAACCGCCGACGACATCGCGCCGCTCCAGGACCACGGTTTTCAATCCGGCTTGAGCGAGGTAGGCAGCGGTAGTCAATCCGTTGTGCCCGGCGCCGACAATGATCGCGTCGAATTGCATCGCTGGCATGCTGATCGTTCCCACCTGTTCGCAATGCGCCAGCATAGCCCAGCAGCGATCCCGGAAGACAGCAGCTGCAACCACATGGTGGAATCTGCCCGGTGCCACCGCGCATGTCGCGTGATAATGTGCGCATCTGAAACGTATTGACGTAAACGCTACGGTCTGCAGGGCCCGACAATGGAAAAGACTCTTCATCGCGATCTCTATATCGAGGGCGAGTGGTTTGCCCGGGAGCGCGAGAATATTTTTTTTGGCGAGTGGACCTGTATCGGCAGGGACGAAGACTGGCCGGAGATGGGCGACTACCAGGCGATCAGCATTGCCGGGGAAAGCTTGCTCGCCATTCGCGGTGACGATGACAAACTGCGCGCATTCTTTAACGTTTGCCGGCACCGTGGATGCCAGCTGGTCGATTCAGCGGATCCGGAAAAACAAAAGGGCCGGATGCAATCGAACATTCGTTGTCCGTATCACTCCTGGACCTATCGCTTCGATGGCAGCCTGCATTTCACGCCGCATCTCGATGTTGAGAAAGAGAAGTACCATCTGCACAGGGTTCCTCTCGATACCTGGGGAGGCTTCGTGTTTGCCAATATCTCGAGTAAGGACGGGTCGCTGGCTGAACAACTCGGCCCGATTCCGCAGCGGGTACGGCGATATCCGCTGGCGGACCTTGAAACCGCGAAATCCATCGACTACGAGGTTGCCGCGAACTGGAAAGTGATCCTCGAAAATTACAACGAGTGCTATCACTGTGCCGGCGTGCACCCGGAGCTGTGCAAAATCGTGCCGGAGTTTCGCAAGAACGGCGGAGCCGGGCTGGATTGGGAAAGCGGTATTCCTCAGAAAGAAGGCACCGATACGTTCACCATGTCCGGCACAGCGAACCGGCCATCTTTTCCCGGGCTGAATCAAGCCGAGAAAACGAAACACTTCGGAGAACTCATCTATCCGAATCTGATGTTGAGTCTCTCCCGTGATCATGCGGCGGCATTCATCCTGTGGCCCGCGGGGCCCGAAAAAACCAGGATCGAGTGTCGATTCCTCTTTCATCCGGAAGCGATTGTCCAGCCGGACTTCGATCCTTCGGATGCGGCGGATTTCTGGCATATCACCAACCTGCAGGATTGGGGTATATGCGAGCGTGTGCAGCGCGGTATGCATTCGCGACCGTTCGAGTCGGGCTACTATGCGCCGATGGAAGACTTGAGCCTGGACATACGTCATTATGTTTCCAGCAGGCTCGGCATCACGGTCGATTGACACGGCGCACGCGGCCGCAATCCAAAAGGAACGCTCGAATTCGTATACGATAGCGCCTCTCGTCCCGATCGGGACCGGGGCGACATTACGGGGCATTCGTGGATCTCGAAAGACTGAAAAATCGCATCAACCGGAAACTCTATCGCCGGGAGCATCGGCGAAATATCAGGAAATGGTGGGCCGACGGCGGCGATGCGCGATTTCGTTTCGACTACGAGCTGGGTCCGGATTCCCTGGTGCTGGATCTGGGTGGCTACGAAGGCCAATGGGCGAGCGATATTTATTCCCGCTACCGCTGCAGGATTGCCGTTTTCGAACCGGTTGCAGGGTACGCCGAGAGTATCCGCAAGCGATTCCGGATGAACGATCACATCGAGATTTACGAGTTCGGTCTTGGCGCGTCGAACCGCAGCGAGACTATCTATATACGCGGGGCCGGCAGTTCGACCTTCGGCAAGAAAGCCGACGCCGAGGAAATTCGATTCGTTGACGTCGCCGACTGGTTTGCCGAAAAAAACGTCGCCAATGTCGACCTGATGAAAATCAATATCGAAGGCGGTGAGTTCGAGCTGCTGGAGCGCATGCTCGACGCCGACCTCGCCCGGCGGGTGTGCGACTTGCAGATTCAATTTCACAATATTTCCTTCGATGCGACCGAGCGCATGGAGCGAATCAAGCAGAGGCTCTCGGAGACTCATACACCTGGCTACCAGTACAAGTTCGTGTGGGAAAACTGGACGAGAAAAGATGGCATCTGAGAAGAACGCAAAACGGGCATTGATAACCGGCATCACCGGACAGGACGGTTCCTACCTTGCAGAGTTTCTGCTCGGTAAGGGTTACGAAGTGCACGGCATCAAACGTCGCGCCTCGTCTTTCAACACGGACAGAATCGACCACCTGTACCGGGACCCGCACGAGCCCGACCGGCGCATGATCCTGCACTACGGCGACTTGACCGACGCAACCAACCTGATCCGCATCGTCCAGGAGGTACAGCCGGACGAGATTTACAACCTGGCCGCGCAAAGTCACGTGGCGGTGTCCTTCGAAACGGCAGAATACACGGCAAACTCAGATGCGCTCGGCACGCTGCGCTTGCTCGAGGCTGTTCGCATCTGCGGACTGGCAGACAAGACACGCTTCTACCAGGCATCGACGTCGGAGATGTACGGCAAGGTCATGGAAACGCCGCAAAGGGAAACAACGCCATTCTATCCACGGTCACCGTATGGAGCGGCCAAGGTCTATGCGCACTGGATCACCGTCAACTACCGCGAGGCGTACGGGCTCTATGCCTGCAGCGGCATCCTTTTCAATCACGAGTCGCCGGTGCGGGGCGAGACCTTCGTTACCAGGAAAATCACGCGTGGCCTGGCACGGATCTCTGCGGGCCTCGACAAATGCCTGTACCTCGGTAACGTCGACTCACTCAGAGACTGGGGGCATGCTCGCGATTACGTTCGTGCGCAGTGGCTGATGTTGCAACAGCCGGAGCCCGACGACTTCGTTATTGCAACCGGTGAACAGCATTCGGTTCGCGAATTCGTCGAAGTCGCGGCATCGCATCTCGGGATGCAGATTCAGTGGCAGGGCGAGGGCGTAGACGAGACGGCCGTGGATACGGTCGGCGGCAATACCATCGTGCGGATCGATCCCCGCTATTTCCGTCCGACTGAGGTAGAAACCCTGCTTGGCGACCCGAGCAAAGCTCGCGACAAACTCGGCTGGCAGCCGGAAATCGGTTTCGCCGAGCTGGTACGCGAAATGGTAGAGCACGATCAGAAGCTGGCTGCGCGCGATGCATTCATTGCGAGCGAGGGATTCGCCGTTTACAGGCATCACGAATGAGGAAAGGCTCGCGAATATACGTCGCGGGTCATCGCGGGCTCGCCGGATCGGCAATATTGCGGGCATTGCAGGCGCGCGGTCACGAGAATCTGCTCACGCGGGGCAGCGTCGAACTCGACCTTCGCCAGCAGCTGGCGGTCGACAGTTTTTTTGCCGATGAAAAGCCGGATTTCGTGTTTCTCGCGGCCGCCAGGGTCGGCGGCATTCTCGCCAACGACCAGTTTCCCGGTGACTTCATTCGCGAGAATCTGCAGATTCAGACCAACGTCATCGATTCCGCGCAGCGACACGGCGTTCGCAAACTGTGCTTTCTCGGTTCGAGCTGCATCTACCCGCGACTCGCACCGCAACCAATTCGTGAGGATTCGCTGCTGACGGGCCCGCTAGAGCCGACCAACGAGTGGTATGCTGTCGCCAAAATCGCCGGCATCAAGATGTGCCAGGCGTATCGCAAGCAGTACGGATTCAACGCGATCTCGGTGATGCCGACCAATCTGTATGGCCCCGGTGACAATTTCGATTTGCAGAAGTCGCACGTGCTGCCCGCACTTATGCGGAAATTCGATACCGCAAAACGCGCCGGAGAAACGTCCGTTACCATTTGGGGCTCGGGTACGCCGAGCCGTGAGTTTCTTTACGTCGATGATCTCGCCGACGCCTGCTGCTTCCTGATGGAAAACTACGACTCACCGGAGATCATCAATGTGGGGGTGGGCGAAGACCTGACCATTGCCGAGCTGGCCGCGAAAATTCGCGATATCGTTGGGTTCACGGGGACAATCGAACACGATCACAGCAAGCCCGATGGAACGCCGCGCAAATTGCTGGACGTTTCCCGGCTGCAGACGCTTGGCTGGCAAGCCAGCACGAGTCTTGACGACGGAATTCGCAGTACCTATCGGTGGTTCTGCGAGAATCGCGACGCTGTAACGAGCTGAGGGCAGGCTGCTGCGCATTCGATCGAAAACGATCCGCCACTTCCTGTTGAGCCTTGTCAGCCCATTGGGAATCGATGTCACCGAGCGCACGCCGGCAGCCGACCTGCGGCGCCTGATCGCGGCACTGAAGCCGCTTGAAGCAAACCTGATTCGAATCGGCCCGCCCGGTGATGGCGGCTATTTGCTGCCGGATGATCTCGACGGAATCGAGTACGCATTTTCGCCAGGCGTTTCCACGCAGTCCGGTTTCGAAGCCGGCCTGGCACGTCGCGGCATCAAGGTATTCATGGCCGATTACTCGGTCGATGGGCCAGGCGAGGCACATGCAAACTTCGTCTTCGACAAAAAGTTCGTCGGCTGCCTGTCGAACGAGAAATTCATGACCATGGATGAATGGAAACAGAAACGCATTCCGGACTTCGACGGCGACTTGCTGTTGCAGATGGACATCGAAGGCTGCGAATACGAGACCATCCTGAGTACATCCTCCAGGCTGCTGGCACAGTTCCGAATCATTGTCGTCGAGGTGCATTTCATAGAGCAGTGGCTTTGCAAGCCGCATTTCGAACTCGTTTCCCGCGCGATCGAGAAGCTGTTGCAAACGCACAGCGTCGTTCATATTCATCCGAATAACGTTGCCGGATCGATTCGCTCACAAGGGCTTGAGTTGCCGCGCATCGTGGAGATCAGCCTGCAGCGCAATGACCGTATCCGCGAGCGGCGGCCGGCGACGCAATTTCCGCACCCGCTGGATGCGGACAACACGGACAGGCCGAGCCTGAAACTGCCCGACGCCTGGTACCGCTGATGTCTTTCCGGAGTTCGAATTGCCCTGATGGCGTGCGCGCGTCAGCAGCGGCGGGTCGCCTGCGGTGCAGGCTCCTACAAGACTTTCACTGCGATTGACGGGTTGGATATGTAGGAGCCTGCATTGCAGGCGACTAAAAGACCGAGACATCTGCCTTCGCACCGCCGAGCCACCAGGCCGTCTCGCTGAATGTGCTGAGATAGCTGGCAAACAAACGCTCGCAGCGCGACAGCAACAGCATGTCGATCAGGTCCTCCGAGACGCCTTCGACCGATTGCCATGAACCGTTACGCGAGGTCTTGCGCGGATAACAGAGGATGCGCTCCTCCCCGAAATCTGCTGCAAGTTGCGGCACGATATCGTCGCTGTCACTGACCACCAGGAAACGCATGTCATCCGGGGTTTCCCGCATCAGCCTGTGCAAGCGCTTCATGGCCGGCAGGTGATACTTGCGGTATCGGCGAGGCTCGTCCCGCCAGGTGCGAACCTGCACGCCGACGACCTGCTTGTCGATGTTCGCTGTTGCCCAGTCTTCTGCGGCCAACGCGATATCGGGCTTGACGGAGATCTCGCGAAACAACGGCACGAAAGACCGGCGGAAATAGTCCGGTATGCGGCCGTACTCAAGGTCAATATGACGCGCGTCGGCGCGCGTGATGCGCTTCGAGTGGTATTTGGGGAACAACATGTATTGGTAACGGTCTGATTTCCTGCCGGTCAGGGACCACCAGGCCTTGCCGGTTGCGCGGACGATCGGATGCGCGCCGGCGCCGACGGTCGCAAATCCGGCAGGCAGGTGTTCGAGATCTTCGGGCAGAATGTCGAGGCGCCACGATTTGTATACCTGGGCTTGCGGCGGGATCTCGGCGATATCGCATTTGTTGAGAAAAAGCTGCGAGAAACTTGCAGGCATGTACTTGTTCACGGGCCAGTGCACGCGCCAGTCGTTTCCGGACCGCATGACGGAAACCCAGGACTTGATGCGATTTCCCAAACCGCCGATTTCGGCGGAAACGGTCAGTGGACCGGGCTGTCTGTCTTGCATCGATTGCGATCCGAATCAAACGGGGCAACAGTCTAGCAGGACCGGCTCCGCAAGTTTCGACGCCTCCGGTGAACGTTCGACGCAGAATCGGTTATATTTCCACCGACCCTACTTTATTCACATATGAAGAACAGCACATGAATACATTATCCGTTTTTCGAGCGACCGCCTTGCTCTTTGCTTTGTTCGCAAGCAGCGTCGGCGGCGCCGGCGTCGTTCGGGAGTTTTCCGGTACAGCCAGCACGACAACGGCGGATTTCGAGGTCGACGGTCCGTGGATTCTGGATTGGCGCGCGAACGGTGATTTCCCTGCCATGCTGGGCTTCGAGGTTTCGCTGATCGATGCTCGTAACGGCAAGCATGTCGGCCGGGTCGTAAAGATCAGCGACCGGCCCGCCGACGGCGTCAGCCTTTTCAAGGATGGGGGGCGATTCCGCATTCGTGTCGAATCGACGCTGGCGCGCTGGCATATCAAGATCGAGGAGATTAGCGAGCAGGATGCCAAACTGTACACGCCAAAATAGAAACACCGATAAAGCCGGCGGTGAAAGGCGACCATAATCCCGACCTGCTCGAGGCCGTTCTTCGATCCGACAGCCTGTACGGCGGCGAATTCCGGGCAGTGGAAATCCGCGATGCGGCACCGACGAAGCGCTGGGGCGGCCAAAAGATCAAGAATAGCCTGCAGCCGGTTCTCTACTGGTTCCTGCGCAAAATGCCGGAGTCACTGGCCCTGCTGCCGTTCTACCTGATCACCGGCATTGCGAGGCTTGCCTACCCGTTGCGGCGCAATCCCCTGCGGTGCAGCTGCGAGGCGCTCTGCAAGATCGCCGCTGTCGCCGGGATCTCGCATGAAGCGCGTGAAATTCACGACCAGTTCCTGCGCAACGTCATCTCGGCTGCGAAAAGCTACAGGGATTTGCTGCGTGGCAAATCCGCGGACGTTCTCGACAGGGTCGATACCGGCGACGTCGGCAGGTCCGTGGGCGCACTGGTGACCGAAGGTCGACCGTTCATGTTGTTCGTCCCGCATAACCTGGCTGCCATTTACGGCGGCGTGGCGCTGACGCGGATGTTGCCGCTGCTGATCGTTGCACGGAACTCGAAAACGATTCGTCGAACAAAGCTGGCCCTCGACGTATACGAACGAATCAATGCGAAAGTATTGATGGTGCGCGGCAGCAATCCGTTCGAGATAGCGCGCGCCATGTATTCCGCGCTCGGCGACGGAAACGTTTTGGTAGCGACGGTCGACAACGTGGATCCCGGATGGGGCATTTCCACCGGCATATTCGGCGTCGATGTCGAGTTCGCGCCTTGGGCCGCGAAGATCGCCGCCAAGCGACGCGTGCCGGTCGTGCCGATGTATTTCCATTCCGACGGCGAAGGCGTGCGAATCGTCTGTGGTGAACCGCTGGAGACGAACGATACGGCGGCCGCTGTTCGGCACTACGTGAACTTCTTCGAGCAACGCATCCTGCAGGACCCGGCCAGTTGGGCCTACCTCGCCGACAGAAAGTGGAGCCGCGTGCTGCGCGCCGCAGCGGGTGAAGCGAGCTGATTTTGCTCAGGAACCCAGCCGGTAACGCAGTTTGATGATCAACTGGTCACCGAGCGGTGCACTCCAGGAATCCTGGAACAAGGTGCTGAAATCGGTAAGCGTTGTGAATCGCTGATCCGCTTTCGTGTACACAATGAACAGATCGGACAATGGCGCGATCTGCCATCGGTAGCGAACCTGGAAATTCAGCTGGGAAATACTGAAGTCGTCGGTCGGGCCGGGCGGCTTGGGTCCCTGAACGAGGTCGGTGCTATCTGTCGGCAGCGTATAGAACTCGCTCTCCTCGGCCCTGACGCCGATCCATTGCATGGAAATCCGCAGCTGCTGCTTGGCTGTAGGGAACACTTCGAGACTGAATTCCGGTTGCCACTGCTCCGCATTGAAAGCCGTGAAATCCTGGCCCTGCTGGTGCAGCAACCAGCCGTCGCGGTCCTGGTAATTCGCG
Organism: Gammaproteobacteria bacterium; assembly: GCA_029865385.1. GTDB lineage: Bacteria > Pseudomonadota > Gammaproteobacteria > Steroidobacterales > Woeseiaceae > JAKEGN01. The sequence goes on along the minus strand of JAOUGX010000048.1, from coordinate 6,938 downwards.
TTCAGAATGACGTTGATATTCTGCCGCGGCCGCCAGGTCACGCCGGCGCCGGCTTCCAGGGTGCGTCCGCCGACGAACTCGCCCCGATAAGCGAGCTTGCCGGTCAGCGAAACCGGCAACGACGTGTCGGTCGTGTAGTTGACGTCGAAGTTGACGCGCTCGGCTACCGTAAAAGTGCCATTGCCGAAACTGTTCCTGTCGTCGTAGCGCTGCGGGAACCAGGCGAACGTGCCATTCACCGTGTGCAGCTTGTTGGTAATGAATTCGTAACCTGAGGCTATGGCATTGTTGGTTCGGTAGCCTTCCCCGTTTTCCTCGTAGCGCAGGAACGGCGTCAGCTTGAAGTCGCGAATCCTGTTGAGTCCGGACCGGACCCACTCCATGCGATACCAGACATCGGTATTGTTATTGCGCGTCTGAAAGCCGAAATCGTTGACGTTTATCTTGTCGTCGAAAACGGACAGCTCGAGCGAATGCTTGAGGCCCTGGCGGGGGATATAGGTCAGATCCGCGATACCACCGCTGCCGGTGCCGTTGAGATCGCGGTCTGAATAGACGAGCTGTCCGTCGAAACGCCATTTGCCATTGCTGCTGAGAAAGTGCGCGTCGGCGGCATGCACGTAAGCATCTGCATCCGGGTGGGCTACGACCGTCGAGGCGAAGCCGAGCCCCCGGTAGGCTGCACCGCGGCTATCTTCGTAAATGACGCGCAGCGTGCCGAAATTCTGGCCGTCCTGGGAGTAGATGTTGTTATCGCTGGCCGTGAAATCGGTCTGGTCTTCGACAGCCGCAAGAAATCCGTAACGAAAGCCGCCGAGCTGTCCGGTCATTTTTGCCGCACCGAGAATGTCCGCAACCTGCAATGCTTCGCGTGCATCCAGTGAAGCGCCCGGCGGCAGGGCCGGCAGGCCGGGGCGCCCGCCGATTCGCCGGGTGTTGACGACGGTGAAGCGTCGATCGCCGTCGGCATCGGCACGGGGCGTGGTATCGAATATTTCCTGTCCTTCCTGGAAGAATAGACGCTTCTCCGGAAAGAAGGTCTCGTTGGCGGTCAGGTTCACGACGACGTCATCCGACTCGACCGAGCCGAAGTCCGGGTTGGCTGTTGCAGTGAGCTGAAAATTGCTGGACGGCCGCCAGAACAGGTCGAGGCCGGCCTTGTATCGGATGTCGGCGTCCACCCGGTCGTAAGTGGACGATGCGTACGGAAACACGCTCCACTGCTGGCGCGGGTCGATGCCTTGCAACTGCAGTGGCTGCAAGGCGCTCATGAACCGCGATTGCGAGCTGGCAAGCGCCGGCCAGCCCCATCGTTCGTTGCGGTGGGCCACCTGGCGCTGGATGTAAAATCCGATGCGCCGCAGATTCTGCTGGCGCGGCATTGCCACCTGCGACCAGGGTATGAACAGCTCCGCCGACCAGCCCTTTTCCGTCGTCTGCGTTGCGCCGTACCACGCACCGTCCCAGTCCCGGCTGTATTGCCGCTCCGGCAAAATCGTGCCGTCGCGCTGACTGTCTCCAAGCGAGACGTTCATCCAGTAGCCGTATCGGCCGCTGCCGGAGGTATCCAGCGTTATCGAAACGTAGTCGCGGTTGACGTCGAAATCATCACGCGGTGTGAATCGCTTGACCAGCGTGTCGGCCGGTTGCTGCATGTCGACACCAACGTACAGGCCCTTTTCGGTATACAGGATCCTGACTTCGGTCGGATACGTTGGCACCGCCATGGTGTCGGGTTCGAGAACGCGCAATTCGCGGAACACCGGGAGACCTGTCCAGGCGTTTTCGACAAGGTGACCGTCTACCTCGATATTCGCCTCGTCGGCGGCAAAGCGCGTCAGACTGATCGGCTCGCCGTTGCCAAAGTCCACCGCAATACCCGATGCATCGTCCTGTTCGGCCCGCACCGACAGTGCCATCATTGATAAAGCGAGCGCAAAAAAGCTTACCAACAGTTTCTGTTGCAACACTCCCCCCGGGAATTCGTGCAGCGCAAGCGGGCACTGGAATGAGTTACCGCATTGGACAGCCGACGCTGCTGTTTGTACCTGGGAACCGACGATTGTCGATCAGTTCCGCGTGCTGCGCATACTAACAGCCTTTGCCGCCAAGTGAAGTCGTGCTGCGCGACGGGACCTCAATATGCACCGGCTGCACAATCAATCGAGTTCGATGTACACGCGCCGGTTGTGCTTGCCTTTCTTTTCCACTTTGCCGAGGTGGATGGGCCCGACTTCGGACGTCGACCGGAGGTGCGTGCCGCCACAGGGCTGCAAATCGATGCCTTCGATTTCGAGCAAGCGCACTTTGCCTGCGCCCTTCGGGGGCTGGACCGACATCGTGCGCACCAATTCCGGCTGAGCTTCGAGTTGCGCATCGGTGATCCAGCGGCAGGACACGACGTGGTTTTCTTCGACAAGTGTTTTCAAGCGCGCGTTCACTTCGTCCTTGTCGATAGTGTCTTCCATATCGAAATCCAGGCGGCTCTTCTGCTCCGAAATGTTGCCGCCCGTTACACCGTACTGCAACACCGAGCCGAGCAAATGCAGCCCGGTATGCATGCGCATATGCCGGTAGCGTCGGTCCCAGTCGATTCGCGCCAGTACGACCGTGCCGGGTGCCGGGAGCTCGCCACCCTCGTTCACCAGGTGTTCGATTTCGCCATCGGCGCCGTAACGGGTATCCAGAATCGATAACTCACCGCCATCCCAGCCTACCGACCCCGTGTCACCAGGCTGGCCGCCGCCCAAGGGATAAAATACCGTGCGATCGAGCACGATGGCGTTGCCGTCCGCGCGAATCACGGTGGCTTCGCATTCCTTGAGGTAGGAGTCTTCTCTGAACAGGGTTTCTGTCATGATGCGTGTTCCATTCGTCTGTACAAACCTTTGCCGGCACCGCAAGCCGACGATATTCTTATAACACGCTCATTACTGCGAAGTCCTGCGCATGCGAAAATCCGGGAGATCATCAGGGCTGTTGCCCGGCAACGAGGCGACTGGGCGTGCATTCCTGAAAATGCACGGCCTTCGCAATCACTTCGTTATCGTCGATGGGCGCAACGATCCTTATCGCCCGACTACCGAGGAGATCGTGTCCATCTGCGATCCGCACATTGGCGTCGGTGCCGATCAGCTCGTGGTCATCGAAGGTCCGCAGGCCGATGGGCAGAAGGACGGTGCTGTCGCTTTCCTTCGCTTCTACAACGTCGACGGACCGGAAGCGGAAGCTTGCGGCAATGCGACGCGCTGTGTTGGCTGGCTATTGCTGGAAGAACTCGGCACTGACGAGGTCAAAGTGCAGACGCGAAACGGCGTGCTCGAATGCCGCAGGATTGCCGACAAGCGAGTGAGCTGCACGATGGGGCGGATCAGCATGAACTGGCAGGACATTCCGCTGAGTGAGAAACGCGATACCTGTCACCTGCAGGTTGGCGGCGGCCCGTTGCGAGATGCCGTCGCACTGAACATAGGAAACCCTCACGTCGTGTTTTTCGTCGACGATACCGACGCCATCGATCTTCGGAAACTGGCTCCGCCGATCCAGCAGGATGCCCTTTTTCCGAAACAGGTAAATGTCGGTATCGCGCAAATGCTTTCTGCGAACCGTTTGCGCCTCAAAGTGTTCGAAAGGGGTGCCGGGCTTACACAGGCCTGCGGCAGTGGCGCCTGTGTTGCGGTCTTCGCTGCATTGGCGCGTGGACTGACAGATGAGCGGACCGTAACGGTCGAAATGCCCGCAGGAGAAGTAGAGATCACGATTTCGCCGGACGGCAAGGCAACCATGACCGGCCCGGTCGAATTCTGCTTCAGCGGCTTCCTCCCACCCAAAATGGGGCCGGATACCTTTTCCTAGAAAGGGGCCGGATACATTATTTTCGCTCTGATTTTCGCGGTCTGCCACGCTTTCCGCTCCCGATCGCAATCGACAACGTACTTTCAATTTCCTGTCTAAAATTTCGATTGCCGATTGGCAATCCCTTACGGACTCCGTAGCGGATCTCTTCAAGTTTGTTTTGGTCGAGTTCCGTTTCGAACAGTTTACGATAGGCGTGTTTTCGATCTGTTTCGCTTTGACCCAATAGATTCCAGGTTTCATGAGGAACAACATGCGCGCATTGCACGTTCAGCGCATTGAATCGATAGCTCGACCAGCGGTAGTTTTCCGGGCGTTCAACTATGCCGGCACGGACAGGATTGAGTTCGATATACCGATAACAAGCGAGGCAATAGAAATCACTATCAACTGGTGAAGACTTAAACCGGCCTTCCCACATCGTTCCAGTTCTACCGTACTTCTTGTTTACTGTACGAACGTAGTCTCGGCCTACGTCGCGGATAACTAGTGATACGCCGTCGGCAACTTTTGGAGTCATGAGAAAATGAACGTGATTTGTCATCAACACATAGGCGTGCAGACTGCAATCATGTTTTTCGCAACTCTTCGCAAGAAGATCCAGGTAAAGCTGATAATCGGCATTGGAAAAGAAGCACGAATTGCGGTTATTGCCCCGCTGCGTGACATGTTGCGGAATTCCTGGCAAGTTCAGTCGAATTGGGCGAGGCAAAGTGATGTCTCCGTTGTAAGGAAACACCATTTTCCGAAGGAGCCTGGCGATCGGGAACTGCAGAATCAGCCGATAGTGTACAGATAATGTATCCGGCCCCTTTTTAGGAAAAGGTATCCGGCCCCATTTTTTGGGCCCCATCAGAAGCTGGAGCGAATGTCGATCAGCACCTGGAAGTTGTCGATGCTATCGTCGCCATCCAGCGGAAAAGCAAAGTCGATGTGCAGGACACCACCGTCTCCTGCGCGATTGTTTCCGAGTCTGAGGCCAACACCGGCATCGCGCAGGAGACCGAGGTTTTCGGCGCCAACCGGATTGTTTCCCCAGGTTCGGCCGGCATCGAAAAAGATCGCAGCGCCTACATTGAACAGGCGCCACGGGTACCAGTCGGTGAAAAATCGTTGCTCCAGCGTAAGCAACGCCTTCATATCGCCGCCCTGGTAGCGCAACGGATAGCCACGCAGTCCGCTGTCGCCCCCGATCAGCAACTGGTTGTCGAGATCGAGATTGTCGCCAATGGCACCGCTGAGGCTTGCATAGAAAAGCTGCTGATTCGTTACGCGTCGATGAAATCGGGTTTCAAAACTAAACACCAGGTTTTTCGCCATATGGTCTTCATGGCGGCCTTCTATGCCGGTTCCGACGGTAAGGGATGTCTGTTTGCTGGCTACCAGCGCATTGCTGAAACTCGCACGGTAATGCCATGAGTCGGCGCTCGAACCGAAAGCCTCCGGTGCGTAGCCCACGCGAAATGCGAATCGGGTCCCGAGGAATCTATCCTCGACGATTCCGATCCGGTCGAAGTTCTCCGATTCCTCGAAATGGTCTTGGACGGTCTCGAATCCAAGATACGGATAGACGTATTTGCGATTACCGGGAACGAGCGCAATGGGGTCGATCGTCTCCGGCACCGCGGAAAATTCGTGATCGTCGTAAACAGCCCCCGCGAAATAGCGCCTGACCCAGCCGTCACGGAGTCCTGCGGACCATCCTGCAAACACCTCGTGGTGCTGATACGTGTGCTGGAACTCCGAAATGATTTCACCGCGGTCGTACAGAGGTTCCGTGAGATCGACCGCGGCGATCGATACTCCGTTGGACCTCCGGCTGTCCAATGCGAAAAACGGTTTTGCGAAGTAAAGTTGCCGGTCATAGCCATCGCTGTTTTCACCGATGCGCACGGCAAAGTTATTGCGCGTACCGCGAAAGTGCCGATCGGCGAAATCGAAGATTGCAGTATCCCGGTCGACAGTCGATTTGTATTTGAAAGACAGCAGCATGCCTCGACCGAAAAGGTTTCGTTCGCGGACGCCGAGTCCGAGCCGGTTCTGGCCGCCCTCGCGCCCGGCCGTGATGCTGGGTGTCAGGCTCCACACGTCCGCGGTCGATACCCGCAGGTCGACCAAACCGTCTTCGAGACTGACCGTTTCAATGTCGGCTTCGCGAAGGTAGACGTTCTGCCGCAACAGCCTTTCTGATTCTTCAATCAGCCGCTCGGAGTACTCGTCACCCTCGGCAATCAGCAGCTGCGACCTTATTACCTGCGGCCGCGTGACCACGTGCAGCTTGTTTGCCCAGCGGTAAAGCAGCCTGTTCTCTTCCGGGTCGTCGAGATCGAAAATATTCTGCGACTCGATAGTTATCTCGCCAATACGAACATCAAGCGCCTCGAGTTCTTCCGGCGTTGGAAGCGGGGCAACGGGGAGCTCGGCGTCCTGCGCAAATGCAATCACGCTGAGAAAAACGGCGCTGATTGCGGCGGCCGAGCGACGAAGAAAAATTGTATTCAACTTCCTCAGCTGACCAGACCGATGACGAGAAATCCCGCGGTAGCAATCGCGGCGGCAAGCAACGCGTAGGGAAGCTGCGTTCGCACGTGATCGATGTGATCGGTTGCTGATGCCATCGATGCGACGACTGTGGTGTCACTGATCGGCGATGCGTGATCGCCGAAGATCGCGCCGGACATCGCAGCGCCGAGGAACAGCGGTACCGACAGGCCCAGTGTCGCCGCGATGGGAATGGCAATTGGAATCATGATAGCGAACGTGCCCCAGCTGGAACCCACGGAAAATGCGATGAACGCCGAAGTCAGAAAGATCAGTGGCGCAAGCCAGACTGCCGGAATATTGTCGCCGACGATACTGGCCACATAGTTGCCTGTGCCCAGCAGCATAGCAACGTCGCCGAGGGCGAGCGCCAGTAACAGGATTGTCGAAATGGGCAACAACGCACCGGCTCCCTTCATGAATATTCGCATCAGCTCGCCGACTGAACTTTTGCCGCTGGCAAGAATCATGATCCACGAAGTAAGCAACGCGAAGCTGACGGACCAGAGTATCGAAACCGATCCGGATCCGTTCTTGATGCT
>JAOUGX010000152.1 GCA_029865385.1 Gammaproteobacteria bacterium | reverse complement strand
CCGAATGTTCCGTGGCAGGCTCAGGAGGCCTTTCTGGCGCTTACGATGACCATTCCGTTTTCGCCAGGCAGCGTGTCGACTTCCATGCCATGGTCGTGAAGCGCTGCGATGACTCGACGGTAGTCCAGGCGGAGCTTCTGATAGCAGCTGACCCTCAGTCGCCAATGCCCGTTTTCCCTGGTGTGCAATATGTCGTGCACGATTATGGTATCGCCGCGAAACTCCAGAAAGCAGGTGAAGATCCGGTTGTCGCTACTGCGCACCGGTACAAATCGGGCGGGCCCCTCGGGCGGCGTCGCCGAGTAGTCACGGAGCGATGCCACGAATCGGCCACCCGCGGACAGCGAGTTCGAGACCTTACCAAGCAAGCTGTCGACCTCGTCGGCGCTTGGCAGGTGCACCAGCGTATCGCCCATGCAAACGATCAACTCGGGCGGTTCGACGATGTGATCGTCGAAATTGAGAATATCGTCGTTTACCGTGTTAATCGTAAGTTCGCCCGCACGTTGGCGCAGCTCGACGAGCAATTCTTCGCAGAAGTCTATCGCGGTAACCCGGAAACCGGCTTCGGCGAGCGGGATGGACTGGCAACCTGGCCCGCTACCGAGGTCAAATGCAGTCTGGTTTCGATTCGATCGAACGCCCAGCGTTGCGAACAATTCGGTATTCGCTCGGTAACTCGCTTCGAAGTCACCAACGATCCATGAATAGACCGAGCCGAGCATCTCGTCGTAGTGGTCTTTTACGGCTCGAGTTCGCCTGTCTGCGTCTGTCATTCACCCATAATACTGTCAGTTGCTCACAGAAAGTATTGCGAAAGGAACGGGTTCATGAGGCGATTGTCGGGGTCGAGTTGCCTGCGAATCTTGCGGAAGAATCCGAGCCTCGATCCGTACAGATTGCCAGCGTGTTCAGGCGCCAGGCCGCGAGTTTGATTGAAGAACGCGCCGCCTCCCCAATGTTGTGCGAATCCCGCAAGATCAATCGTGAAGTCTTCCCACCCTTTTGATTGAGTCGAGACCGCACTGAGCGCAAACATCGGTTCGTCAAACGATGGCGACAGCAATGCGCTCGTATCACGACTCAATCTGTAGCCGACAGTAGGCATATCGCAACGGAAATCGTTCTCCCTCTGAATCTGAACGCAGAAATCGACGTAAGCCTGAACAACAATGGAAAAATCAGTCGCCGGGAAAACCCAGGTCGAGTAGTTCAGCTGCCGGACCTTTCCATCGGATTGTGCTGCATTTGCTGTTGCATTGCTGCCGGTCTTCACCAGGCGATTGTTGACGATGCCCTGAGTCAGCTTGCTGATTTCGTCAATCATCCTGTAGCGTATGCCGGACACTGGCACGACCTTGTTGATGGACTTGAAGACACTGGGTAATACCGTGCTTTCGCCCCAATCCTTGAGGCGCCACGGCAAAGTACTGGACGCTGCAGCGTCTGCGCTGTATCGCCGAAGATCCAGATAGACTCGATCGCGAAACGGCATCAGATAGAATTTTATTCCGACGTCCGTTCGCGACAGGCTATCCGCAGCTTTGGCGAACTGGTGCAGCGTGCATCGCCTGTGCGTTACGGAAAACGGCATGATCGGTCGGACACGTAATACGGCTTCGTAAATGATGCCCAACATGCCGTAGCTCAGGCGCACGGCATTGAGCAGGTTTTTCTGCTGTGCGCTCACCTGCAGGAGGCGACCGTCGGCAGTTACCATCCTGACACTGATAACCTGGCTGGCGAAGAAAGCGCCGTCGTTCGCGATGCCGGGTCCGACGCAACCGCCGGCGATGGAGCCGCCCACGGTTCTGTTTACGAGATCGTGGCATCCTGCAAGTTCCAGCCCCTGATCCGCGAGAGCACGTGACAGCTGCCCGATCCGTACACCCGCTTGCACAACGACGGTGTCGTTGTAGGCATCGATGTTCACGATCTGATCGAAAGCCGTCATGTCGATGACAGTGCCGAGCGCCGCCGTAGCGCAGTCCGTGGCAGAACTGCCCGCACCCCGGGGCCTGAATGGCCGGGCGTATGACGAGTTCGGACTCAGGCTTTTGCGCAACTCCGGCAGGTTGGCAGGCCGCAGTACTGTCGCTTCGGTAGGTTTTCGCAGCTGGTAACTTCCGGAGCGTCGAAGACTTTCTGCTGTAACTGACATTTTGGACTCCGTGATTCAGAGCCACTGCGGTCGCAGGAAACGAGGGAGCATCGACTTCGCGGATGTCAGGCCGACAGGCCACAGCAGGAAAAATTGCTGTAAAGGCAGAATCGTACTGGCAACCCCGCTGTCATAGGTTTCCCCTTAGACCGGTGGCTTTGCGGCCCCTTCTTTCGAAGAGTGTGCCTTTTTCAAAACGAACAAGAATCGTTGCACAGTCCGAAACTGACTGTCAATTGCGACACCAAATGGTTTCCGGATTTTGTTAAATCAGCTTGCAAAAAAATGTCAGCGGCGATTTCCACATTTAGTTCGAAGCAATCCACCGAAGAATCGTTGCTGCCTGATATTCATAAAACGGGTTGTGTCTGGCGCGCAGAAAAAACTCCGGGGAAAGCAACAAAACGCCACGCTCTCCACGCGGTGCCATTGCACCGAAAACAACGTCGGAATCATCCGGGTCCATAGTCCTGCCATCGCCGTACAATCGGTCGTCTGATCGGAAAGGCAAAGCAATGTGCGAGAGGGAATAGACGCTCGTCGGCCAAGAAAGACCGGTACGCGTAGTAGAAACGCCGGTGCTGCCCGCAGTCAAAGTCGCTGCGTCGATTTGGTTGCTGTGTACATCCCGGTTTCGCAGCACAGTAACTCCGTATGCCAGCGGTGCAACCGACGAAAAATGTTCCAGCGGATCGTCGGGTTTCTGTCTCATCAGGTGAATGGCGGTGTTATTGCGATTAACGTCGTAAACGACAAGTTCACTGCCATTGGCCGGCAATTTGCTGTAGAGATTTTCGACTATTGCCGCCGAACTGACAGTGTCATCAACGACAGACTGAAAGGTAAGAATCGGGGGAAGCACGCGAACCCTGGCCGGGGTCTCGAGCTGTCGATGGACGCGCCGGGAGATTCTGTAAATTTCCCACCCGGCTCGCTTGGGAAAAGACGTGAATTTGAATGGGTCGATTTCCGGCAAGACAGAAAGCCAGCCGAATTTTTCGAAAAAAGGAATCCAGGAGATTACCGAGTGCCAATTCGTAACCGCTGCAAGCGGTGTTACTGCAACTGCCGGTGACAGGAGAATCAGTGCGTCGGGGCAAGGCACGTTTTCGTCAACACATCTCAGCGCGTAGTCGATCGCGATCAGGCCGCCGTTCGAGTACCCCGCAATTACAAGTGATTGATCACCTCCGGGAAGCTGCTTTGCGTGACGAACCGCAATTCGTACGGCAGCTGTCCAGTCTTCCCAATGCACTTGCCGCAATCCGCCAACGGCAAATCCATGGCCCGGCATTCGCGGCACGACGACATTGTAGCCGGCGCCGGCGAGCGTTTCGGCAATTGATAGCAGCGAGTAGGGTGAATCTGTGAGGCCGTGCAGAAGTACAGCAGCTCCTTGAGCATCCTGTGTCGGGATTTCGAAGGATCGATTCCAGTTGCGGTCAAAACGGCCGGGAAAGGTCAGGCTGTCTGCCGAATATCGGTCCAGTAAGCTGTTGCTTCGTCCACTTTTTCGGATCTCCGTATCCAGTTCTGCCGCAAGCGCATCTTCGATTTGCACATAGGTTTGCCAGTCGACTTCGTTTTCCTTGTCCGCGGAGAATTCAGCCTCAAACGAAACGCGGTGCTCCGGCCCGAGATCTGGCATGCTTCTGGAATCGACGGCGCGCAGCAAATAGATGGCGGCGCAAACGGCCAGCAGCATACCGAGGAGGCGAAGGCTGAGGCGTGACAGGAAAGGCATACAAAATGGTAACAGGAAAGCGAATCATCTCGTAATTGGCGTACAATTCGCGCTTTCCGAAGCATCCGAGAGAAGCGAGATCATGCAGCCGAAATTAGCAGTTGTTCTGATGGCAGTGGTCATGGCGAGTCGTACCGCGCTTGGCGGCGCTGTGCTCGAACTCCAGACTACCGAGTATTCAGAGAATCCGCCGATTATTGGAACGGTCGAGATCTCGACGGAAGGCAAGCAATCACGTATCGAGATTACCTCGGTCAGCAGCAACGAGTCGGGTGGTATGATCTATCGGAGCAACAAAAAAGAAATGGTTGCGATGGATCATACGGCTCAGGAGTACTACGTGATCGATCAGCCGACGATGGACAGAATGGCGGCGCAGGTTCGCGCGGCGATGGAACAGACTGAGGCGGCATTGGAGGCAATGCCACCGGAAGAGAGAGCGCTGGCTGAGCAGATGATTCAACGGCCACTGTCCCAGGAACAGCAATCGGCGCCGGAAACAGAGCTGCGAGCCACCGGCAGGAACGACAAAATTGCAGGACGTTCATGCAAGTACTACGACGTAATGCAGGATGGACGGAAGATACGGGATCTCTGTGTTACGCCATGGAACGACATGCCGGAGGGGAGGCAGGCGGCTCATGCGATGATGGAACTCGCGGATTTCTTCGAGAACATGCGCAACGCGTTTGCCGGTGCCGGTGGCCTGGAAGTTATGGACCGGCAACAGGAAATGTTTGCCTACATGGAGGAGCTTGACGGTTATCCGGTACTTTCGCGCGACTACGATGCAAGCGGAAAGCTGGAGAGCGAATCCCGTTTGACGGGAGCGCGCAGCGAGAAGATCGGTTCATCTTTGTTCGAACCGCCGCCGACGTATCAGCAGCTGGCCTTGCAGTAAACCGGCCGCATGCGGAAGGTGCGATTCGTGATTCCGGGAACCAGGCATGCGCTGGCGAAGCAATCGACATAGCAAAAACATTGTCGATCGGCGCGCAGGCGGCGGCAATCGCCTGGTCGGCGGAGGCATCGGAACGATTGTGGTCATCCTGGCCGCCTTGTATTTCGGCATAGATCCGAGTTTCCTGATCGAAGGCATGCAGACAGCATCGGTGTCAGATTCGGCCAGTCATCCGAAGGGCGAGGATCTGGCTAACGACCCGTTGGCTGACCGCGTATCGCGGGTAATCGCAGACACGGAACAGGTCTGGCAGGCAGTGTTCGCGGAAAAGGGTCAACGCTACGAGGAGCCGCGGCTGGTGCTGTTTCGCGGCGCCACGCGTTCGGCCTGTGGCCTGGGCGAGGCAGCGATGGGCCCGTTCTACTGTCCTGCGGACCAGAACGCGTATATCGACCTCGGCTTCTACCAGGAACTGGAACAGCGATTCGGTGCCCCCGGAGACTTTGCCCAAGCGTATGTGATTGCCCATGAGATCGGTCATCACGTGCAGAATCTCCTTGGCATCTCCGGAGAAGTTCAGAAAATGCGGCAGCGACTCAGCGAGCCGGAGAGCAATAGTTTATCCGTCAGGCTGGAGCTTCAGGCGGATTGCCTGGCCGGCGTCTGGGCGAAACGCAGTCAAAACCTGCTGCTCGAAGAGGGCGACCTTGAGGAGGCTCTCAATGCCGCCAGCGCCATCGGTGACGACCGGCTGCAGCGCCAGACTCGCGGAACGGTAACTCCGGACTCGTTTACTCACGGCACATCCGAACAACGGCGGCGCTGGTTCAAACGGGGCCTGGAACAGGGTGAACCCGACAGCTGTGATACGTTTTCTACAGGAAAGCTCTGACACCGGCTGGTTTTCGGCTTGACAGCGCAAAACAGAATGATTATTCTGCTTTCCCATGGTCAGATCACGAGCATTCGATCCCGAACAGGCGCTCTCACGCGCGGTCGATCTTTTTTCGTCGAGGGGCTATTCGGAAACCTCGATGGACGACATCGTCAAAGCGACCGGTGTCAGCCGCTACGGGATATACGGGACCTTCGGCAACAAGCGAGAGCTTTTCGAGCAGGCGCTCGAACGCTATGCCGACGGCATGGGCAAGCAATCGTTTCTCCGTCTGCTGGAACCG
>JAOUGX010000047.1 GCA_029865385.1 Gammaproteobacteria bacterium | reverse complement strand
GATGGATACGGCACAAGGCCGCCGTTCTGCACGATGGCGTCTGCGGGCTTGCTGAAATAGAAAGGCGGAGCGCGCTCGGGATCGCTGCCCATTTCGCGTGCGTGGGCCGCATAATTCTGCCCGACGCAAAAGATGCGGCGCACCGCAAAGAAATCCGGCCCGCCCGCGACCGGTACCGCAGGACGAGCTGTATTGAAGAATATCTCAGGCATCGGTTGCCTGCGATTTTCGCTCTTCCCGAATCAAAGTCACGTGCTCCGCCATCCGCTCGGCTGCACCTGACGCATCACGGGCTTCTATCAGTTCGAAAATCGCCCGGTGCACCGAAAGAATTCGTTTTGCAAGAGCAGCATCCGGCCGGTGACCGGGCGACCACAACACATCCCGGAACGCCTGGAGCTGCAACACGAGAACGTTATTTCCTGATGCTTCGGCAATCGCCATATGAAAGGCTTCGCCAAGTCGCGCAGTTGCTTCCGGATCCTGCAATTTGGCACTCGCCTCGTCGAGAAGCTTTCGCATCCTGTCGATATCAGCGCTGCTTGCATTGCTGGCCGCAAGGCCCGCGGCCATACTTTCAACTGCTTCACGAACCTGCAGCACATCGTCCTTGGTGACGCCAATCAGGACGAGCTGAATTGCAAGTGCGTCCGCGAATCGGTCACTGCTTCCTTCGGATACGGTTGCGCCACCCTTGGAACCCATCCGGATATCGACGATTCCCAGCGCCTCGAGGCTACGCAGGGCATCACGCACGCTCATCCGGCTAACGCCAAACTGCTTTGACAGTTCGGCTTCCGACCCCAGAAAGTCACCGGGTTTCAGCTCGCCGTCAAACAATGCGGTTCTGACATGCGCAACGATCTGGCTGGATAGTGTTCTTCCGCGTGAAGGCCGAAAATCTGTGATGGTGAATGCCAAGTGCTGTGCCCGCTTCTTGTTTCGACCGGCTGCTGCGATGCGGGTTTGTATACTATCAATGATATATATCCGCAAGGGAGCATCCGGGCACTCTTCTGCAGGCCATGATCTGCAGAGAATGACCAGCGGTTTTGGTCGAAACTGTTTCGCATGAGCGCTACGGTTTCAGCGGAAAACATCTTTTTACAGACGGATCGGATAAAAAATTATGGCTGCCACAGAATCACGAATGATCAAGCTGGGAACAACAGCGCCCGGCTTCACTTTGCCGGATGCCTTCGGCAAGACACACACACTCGACAACGCGAACGATGCCAGCGCATTGCTCATCATGTTCATTTGCAATCACTGCCCTTTTGTCAAACATGTTCGACGCGAGCTTTCGAAAATCGGCAAGGATTACCAGCAACGAAACGTTGCCATCTTCGCAATAAACAGCAACGACGCAAAGACGCATCCGGGCGATAGTCCGGAAAACATGCGGAGGGAGATTGCCGAGTGGGACTACGTGTTTCCCTATCTCGTCGACAACGATCAGAGCGTCGCCAAAGCCTATGAAGCGGCCTGCACGCCGGATTTTTTCGTTTTCGACAAAGATCAGCGCCTCGTTTATCGCGGTCAGCTTGATGCGAGCCGGCCATCGAACGATATCGAGGTGACCGGAGTCGATCTGCGTGCCGCGATTGACGCAACACTGGCCGGAAAGGCAGCTACCGACCGGCAGATTCCCAGTATCGGGTGCAATATCAAGTGGAAGCCAGGCAACGAGCCTGACTGGTACAAGTGAAAGCGGCGGGCCGCAGGGGCGCGTCGCGGCCCCCTGCAGGGTACGCTCGTCCTACTCCGACCGATCCTTGCCGCGCTTGATTTTATTGGAGTGCGGCCGGCTTTCACCCTCGCCCGCGCGCCTCTCCCGGAACCTGTCCTTGGTTTCCCTGTTCTCCGCGATCTTGCTAACGCGGTTGCCAAGAATGGCGTAAACAGAATCGTCCATATCGTCGATGTCCTCGACGTTTTGCCTTTTGCTCACCTCATCAACCTCAATAGGGCCGACGAACAGACCTACCTTACCCGAAAGTGCCGGGACCAACCCGGTACGATCTGTCCGACAGCTTAGTGAGAAAGCCCGACGGCATAATCGCCGTGAGCCGCTTCGAAATCGTCATAATCCTCGAAATCTGCAAGTTCCATTTTGAGATGCCGGTTCTCCCGCGACATTTCAATCAGGCGCCAGACGGGAACCTTGTCCGCTATTACTTCTGGCTCTTCCTCTGCTGAATCGCTTGTGTCTGATACCTCGTCATCTGAAAAATCATCAACCTCAAAATCGTCTTCGGCATCCATGATCAGATTACTCTCCGGGCTCTCGTCGGCCCTTCCTGTTTCGCTTTCGGACCCGGAAATCGTGGCTCTTCGCCTGTCGACCCGGTTTTTCGCACGATAAGCGAAAACCGGTTGAAGTCAAGGAATTTTTCGTGCCAATTAAGATAGGGGTAAGTTACTGATATTCAGCAATTTTTTCGCCCAACATGTTTGCATAATCCGGCGCTTCAATTATCCGTTCAGCCCGGGCTGCGTGCGGCTCGTTTTTGCAGGGCATGCTCCGCGTCGCGCTCGGAGCCGATAAGTATGGCAATCCAGCGCGTACTGTCATCGCTTTCCAGTGCCAGCTTGAGGGTCATGGTCAACGGCACCGCGAGCAACATGCCGACCGGGCCGAATACCCACCCCCAGAAAACCAGGCCGATGAAAACCACCAGTGGCGAAATGCCGACCCCGTATCCCATCAGCCGCGGCTCCAGGATATTGCCGAAAACGACGTTGATGGCCAGAAACCCGATCGCAATCGTCGTCGCCTCGGCCGGCCCGAGCTGCACCAGGCCCATCAACACCGCCGGAACCGCGGCAATGATCGAGCCTACCGTCGGGATGTAATTCAGCAGGAAGGCCAGCATTCCCCATAGCAGCGGAAAATCGAGGCCCACGGCCCAGGTCAGCAAGCCGGCCAGCAAGCCGGTCACCAGGCTGACGCCTGTCTTTATGCCAAGGTATCGGCCGAGGTCATTCAGGAAACGCCTCGGGCCATCCAGTGAGCTGCCCTTGCGGCCGAATGCTGCTTTGACCTTCACGCCGATGCTGGATGCTTCTAGCAGGATGAAGACCATGGTGAATAGAATCAGGAAAGTATTTGTAAGTACGTCCTGTAGTGCCTTGAAAAGGCCGGCAGCCAGGCCCATCGCCCAACCGGGATTGACGAGGTCATTCAGGCCGGTAATCGATTCGCCGTCTTCCATATAGCCTGCGACAAACTGCAGTCCTCCCTGCACGATCTTGTCCAGCCGCGCCTGGTAGGCAGGCAATGCGGCAGTGAATTCCGCGATCGACGATCCAATGACGGTGCCGACGGCCCCAAGACCCAGCATCAGTGCAAGCACGATGAACAACGCGGCCAGCACTGACGGTACGCGATGACTTTGCAGCCACAACATCGGCCGGACGGTCATTAATGCAATGAATACGGCAAGCAGAAACGGCACGATGAGTACTTTCGCTGCCTGCATGCCAAAAACAATGACAACCAATGCGGCCGCACTGATAAGGGCATTGCTGTTCTTGACGGTGGCTTCGCTCATTGAGGTTGCTTAATCTTCGCATAGCTAATCGAAGATTTCGCGGCGGGATGCAGAGCCTGTTGCAGATTCCCGTTTTGCCAGGTACCACGTAGCCAGGAATCCCGGCACCGCCAGCAAGACGGCGAACAGCAGGGCGAAACGCGGCATGTAGTCGTCGCGAAAAAAGTAGGCGCTGGCTCCGCCGACACTCCACAGGTCACCACTGCCCCGGCCCACGACCAGCTGGCCGCGCATGCCCTTCTCCATGTGTTGTGACAGGTCACAGTGAATCAGGTAGTTGCGATCCTCGGCCGGCACGATGAAAGTACCAGTAACGCTTTTCCCGCCTGACGCCTCGATATGAAACATGCCCGCGGGATAAAGGTATTTCGGCAGTCCGTGCACCATCCACTGATGTCGAACCTCGTCTTCGTTGACAAATGTCACAGTGACACGACTGCAAGGCTCGACCCGGACTTCGTACTGACTCATGCCGAAAATCGAACCTGGTATATCTCTCGCGTACTTTACTCCTGCATGAATCGTAAAGTGCAGATGGCGTCCTAGCGCCTCGCAGCCCCGCGGCAACGAGTCGAGGTTTTCGTTCATCACCGATCCATCGCGGTCCAGACGCATGCTGTCGTGCCCCGAGTGCGCGCTGTGATCCATCAGGTCCTGGGCCGCGATATCTGCGGAGGATGCCAGCAGCAGAATCGCGGCACTCAACAAGCCTACGGGCGCACGCATCATGTCAGGAACTGCGGCGCCTGAGCGCCGCAATGGACAGCGCTGCGAGCATCGCGAGGGCAAGTGCCATCCCGGCCAGCCGCGGATACCACCAGGGGTCGGAGACTGTGTTGGAGAAAAGACCGGGCGCGTAGCTCTCCCAAATCGGTATCTCCTTGCGATAGTACTCTTTGGTGAAATACTGGTTCCACGGAACACCCTGGGTTTTCGGCCAACCGGAATCATCGATGTAATCCGCATACACTATCGCAGAAATATTGCCCCCCGGGCCGATGCCGTCGTTGGTGACGCCCTTGTTCTGGTGATCGTGATACAGCCAGATACCGCGTCCATAAGAATGCAGGCCGTCGTTCGTCAGGAACAGGTCCAGGTCGACGCGCTGCGCGGTAGGTATCCACACAACGTCCTGCGGTACGATAGTTGCCGGCGACAACCGTACGCCATCCCGGTCGGTTACCGAGAACTTGTGTCCGTGCGTATGCAGGGATATGCCTTTGGCACCGCCATTCACCACTCGCAGTTTCAGTCGCTCGCCTTCCGCTGCAACCAGCAGCGATTCACGGAACGTATACGGAAACGAGCGACCGTTCAGCGTAAAAAAATCGACATCGGCGTCGGTAATGTCGTACTCGCGGTGCATCGACTGGGTAATCAGGCGCGGATCACGGTATTTCCGGATCCGTTCGCCGAGATCCTTGTCGAGATCCAGGTAATGCAGATCGTATTCCTGGTCGTAGGACTCGCGAACGGCCGCAGACGGTGCACGCACCAGGCCGGCGCCGACATTCATTGTTTGCAGCCAGTTGTTCGGTCGATTTTCCTCCACTACGAACAGGCCCTGGAGTCCCATCAGAACATGCACGTGCGGCTGCACGTGACAATGGTAGAACATCGTTCCTGCGTGCCGCGGCTGCAGCTCGTAGCTTCTTGCATGTCCCGGCATAACCGGTATTTCGCTGGTTATCGGCACGCCGTCATTGCCTTCTCCACTGGAATCGACGAAACCATGATCGGCGCCATGCAAGTGCAGTGTGTGCGGCATATAGTGGCTGTTTTCGAGCGTGATCGTGATGCTGTCACCCTGCTCGACGCGTATCGCCGGCGAAGGCAGACGCAAGGCGTCCCGTGCGATGCCGGTTTCGAAATTCTCGACAGCCATGCCCACCAGTTTTGGGGCGAATACCCACATGCCGGGTTGAATGCCCGGGGCGATGTCATACGAGGTTACCGGTCTTTGAGTGACCGACGAACCACCATTCAATTCTGCAACCTCCAGTCGAATGTGGATTTCGTCGGGATCTCCATCGCCATCGAGATCGCGACCCTTCTCAACGGCGTCGGATGTCAGGCCGCTTCTCAGGAGTGTGTCTTTCGATACGTTGTTGGTGCCCTTCACGAAGGCGGCGACAGCATAGGGATTGTCCGCCACGCAGGGCGCGGATCGCGTAACGGAAACGCCGTCAATGACCTGTGCTTCACGCCAGCCGGACGCATCTTCGGGGCAGAAGGTCTCCGCATCGAGCACCTGCGGATCCATCGAAAGCGGAAGCGGCCGATAGTCTGCCGCCCCGAACCATCTCGTAAGCTGCAGCCGCAACGGCATCGGATACCACTGCGGCGGATAACTCAGTGCCCCGATTGCAATTGCGGCAATCAACAACAGCAGTGACTTTCGAATTTTCATGACACGGATTCTGCGCTGTTTTTGCCGATCCTGCTCATCCTGACAAGAAAACCCGCGACAATAAGCAATGCAACGATGAAAACCGCAACGGCGATCGGAAAATCGGCTTTGCCTGCGCGAAACGGAAATACCGCAACGTAGATGCTGTCATTTCCCGGATGTCCCGCAGTAACGATGCCGATGTAGTCGCCCTTCTGCTCGAACGTATGGGTGACACGATAGGAAGCACTGGGCTCGACCCTTGGTGATTGGAAAAAGACCGTGTAGCTGTCGAGGTCCCCGAGCTTCTGAATATCCGCCCACTTGGCAAACCGGCCGAGCCCTGTCGCGTCACGGATTATGCGAAAGCTGACCGGCACTTCTTTCAGGCTGCTGTGCAGATAGTCCAGCACGAAAATGGATTCTCCTGTCGCCGGCAGATCCTCGCAGAACTCCTCGTTGCCGCTGGTTTGCGGCTGATAGGCCGTGAAGTGCGCCGTATAGAAGCCGATTGTCATGATGCAAGCGTCGTTCTGCAAAATAACGCCGCCACCGGCGCTAGCGTTCATGGAGACCAGCGGCAAACCGGCCAGGGCCCCGAGGGCCAGCCCAACGATGCGAATACGCGCGATCGGATGATTCAACAAACCTGGGCCCGGGAATCCGGCTTCAGCTGACCACCGGCTGCGCAGGCTCTTCCACCCGGGTGATCGTAAAGCCGGTGAATCCGTAAACTATCGAAACCAGCGGATTTATCAGATTAAAAAATACGAAAGGCAGGTAGGCAATCGTGGCTACACCGAGTGTTGCTGCCATGTAGGCGCCGCAGGTATTCCACGGCACCAGCGGTGAGGTCAGGGTTCCGGAATCTTCGATCACGCGTGACAGGTTTTTCGGTTCGATGCCGCGGCGCGCAAACTCCGCACGGTACATCTTGCCAGGCAATACAATTGCGATGTACTGGTCGGCTGCTACGATATTGATGCCGATACAACTCAGGACGACGGTCAAGACAAGCGATCCCGTGGATTTGGCCGACTTGAGCGCAGATTCGATCAAGCGACTCAACATGCCTGCGTGTTCAAGCACGGCACCGAACGCCAGCGCCGTCAGGATCAACCAGATGGTCGTCAGCATGCTGCTCATTCCGCCGCGTGACAGCAGGTCATCCACCTGCGCAACCCCGGTCGATGCTACGTAACCGTCGTACAAGGCCATCCAGACGCCCTTGGTCATGGCGAGACCGTGTGACAGTGCCGGTGAGTTGGCGTACGTAAGCACAACCTGCGGCTGCAATACCATTGCGAGAAATCCGCCCAGCAATGCGCCGAACAGGATTGTCGGCAACGGTGGAATTTTCTTGTACGCCATGTAAAACACGACCACCAGCGGGATCAGCGCAAACACCGAAATATTGAACACGCTGTCGAGGGTTTGCATGAGACTGACCAGGCCGCTTTCGTCCGACTGGCTGTCACCGCCCATGCCCATGAACAGGAACAGTATGAGGGCGATCGTGATCGAAGGTCCTGTGGTCCACGCCATGTGCCGGATATGTGTAAACAGATCGGTGCCTGCAACGGCTGGCGCCAGATTGGTGGTATCTGAAAGCGGCGACATCTTGTCACCGAAATAGGCACCGGAAACGATCGCGCCGGCGGCAATCGGCGCCGACAAACCAAGTCCCATCGCGACGCCAATCAGCGCTACGCCGAGCGTCCCGGCGACGGTCCATGAACTGCCGGTGGCAAGTGAAGCAATTGCGCAAATGGCGCAGGATGCAACGTAAAAATACTGCGGGTTCATCAATTCCAGACCGTAGTAGATCAACGACGGCACTGTTCCGGCCATGAGCCATGTCCCGATCAATGCGCCAACGGACAACAGGATCAGGATTGCACCCATCGCCGTGCTGATACCGGCGATTATTGCTTCGAGAATAGTGGCCCACTCGTGACCGTTCTTGATTGCGACTATTGCCGCGATTGCCGCACCCAATGTCAGGACGATCTGGTTTGGTCCCGACGACGAATCGGAACCGAACAGGTAAACGGACATGCTGAGCATCAGGATCAACGAGATCACTGGAATGAGCGCATCCAGGAGGTTTGCTGGTTTGGCCTGACTCATCGACAGTTTCACTCATGAAAGCCCGCGGATCGCGCAATGGTACTCATAAGGAGACGCGAACGCACGGCCGGACTGCGGGGAATCGGCCGCGATTGATCCGGCAACCATGGCTGGCATAGATCCCGAACATCATAAATAATGGCGTTCCGACCGCAACCGACCTGGACTTTTTCGTATGAAACATTCAACTCTTGGCAAGATCCTGTTTCCGTTGATTTCGGCCGGCCTGATGGCCGTTGGTCCGCTGCAGACCGCAGTCGGCGAGATTGTAAGTACCGAAAATGCAATACAACTGCATGAGCGATCGTCACGCATCGACCGAATCAGTTCGGTACTCGCGAAGCAGCAGATTCGCGATCAACTGGTCGAGATGGGTGTCGACCCGCAGGATGCAGTGCAGCGTATCGCAGCGCTTTCCGACACTGAGCTGCAGCTGCTGGATCAGCGCCTTGGCGAACTGCCCGCAGGTGGCGGCGGTGCACTGGAAGTGATGGGCATCGTTCTGCTCGTACTGCTGATCCTTGAGCTGGTTGGCGTAACAGACATATTCAAATCTATCTGAGCCGGTATTTGCCGAGCCGCCGTGCGCCCCGACCGATCGTACGGTTTGCGGGTGCACTGCTTTCGGCCGTTCTCGTCAGCGGCTGCGCGACGGACCCGTTCGGTGCAATAGGGCAGAGTCAATTCTCTTCTGCGGAACTGGAGGACACCGTATTTTTTCCGCAGGAAGCCTATCAGTGCGGCCCGGCCGCCCTGGCGACATTGCTCAGCAGCGCCGGTGTGCCGGTCGAGCCCGGCGCACTGACTCCGCAGCTCTATATCCCCGAACGAGGCGGCAGCCTTCAGTCCGAGATGATCGCGGCCGCGCGACGTTATCAGCGCCTCCCCTACGAGATCGACACGGATTTTTCCTCACTGCTCGCAGAACTGGATGCGGGGCGGCCGGTACTCGTGCTGCAGAATCTCGGTGTATCGTTTGCGCCCGCCTGGCATTACGCCGTTGTCATCGGCTACTCCACCACGCAACGCGAATTAGTGCTTCGTTCGGGCACGACGCGCAGGCTGGCAATGTCGGGACGCACTTTCCTTCGCACCTGGAAGCGCGGTGACTACTGGGGCATCGTGCTGCTTGAACCCGATGGCATTCCGCCCACGATCGACAAGAGGCGGTTTCTGCGCATGCTCGCCGCCGTCGAAGGCTCAGGTCAGCTTGAACTTGCGCGGGCTGCGTATGCCGCCGCTACTGAACGATGGCCCGAAGAACCGCTCGCCTGGCTAGGCACAGGCAACACCTACTTTGCGCTGGGAGATCTCGATGCCGCCGAAAAAGCGTACCGGCAGCTGCTGGTCGTGCAGCCTGCAGACATCGTTGGCATGAATAATCTCGCATCCTTGTTGATTGCACGCAGCTCCTGCAGCGAGGCGGCCGAACTGATAGCAACCGCACAGCTCGGGCTGGACGACAATTCGCCGTTCAACGCAATACTTGAGGAAAGCGCGAGGGAACTCGCTGCCTGCCATCTTGTGGACCAGCAGTGACTCAGTCACCGAATGAGCCGGCCGGCCCCGGAAACACGACAGGCGATTCGTGTCCGTCTTTGGATACGCTGGCGACACCGAAAAAGTAATTATCGACAACGATATTCTCCAGTGTGTACGTTTGCACCATGCCGACGTCGCGGCTGCGAGTCCATTGCGCGTCAGTCGTCAGCCGCCAGTAAACCTTGTAGCCGGCAAGATTTTCCGCCGCTTTACCGGTTGCGACATCCCAATTCAGTGTCGTACTCGGCTGCACCGCGCCCTCAATGCTAACGCCGGCGGGAAACGGCGGGGCCGATGCCAATCCCGCAAGTGTCACGACATTCAGTGCAGTGAGCTTTCGTGCGTAATCAAAGTTCACTCCTTCAATAACATCACCGTATTCGACTCCGCCCTCAGTTCGCAGGTCCTGGTGCTGCCTGTCGTAGTGCTCGTGCGTTTCCATGATTCGAACGCCAGGCATACCGGCCTCGTTGAACGGACGATGGTGTCCGCCACGCGCGAATCGATCCAATCGATAGATCATCATTACGTCCAGACCGGGTATGAATTCATCGGCCATTCGGTCGACATAACGCGCAAGATTTCTGGATGCCGAGTCCACTTCGCCGCCGCTGAATCGACGTTGTCGAGCCTCTTCCGCCGTTTCAACGTAGCGTGTTCCTTCCGAGAAGACACGCGCCGTGCTGTTGTCTATAACACCATCAATGCCCGAGATGTTTCCAATCATGTCGTTGTTCAGCACAGCCTTGATGCGCCAGCCATTTTCCAGCGCATGTGCGGCCAGGATTTTCCCGCCGAACAGACCCTGTTCCTCGCCGGACAGGCCCGCATAAACAATAGTCCCGGCGAAGCGATGTTTTGACAACACACGCGCCGCTTCCAGCGTGCCGGCCATGCCGCTGGCGTTATCATTGGCTCCCGGGGAATCGGATACGCCATCCAATGGATCGCTGACCCGCGAATCGATGTCGCCTGACATCATTACAATGCGGTCCGGATCGAGAGAACCGCGTTGAATCGCGATCACGCTGACGACTTCTGTAGGTTCCGGGATGCGAGGTTCTCCCGAGACCACATCACTCACCGTAATAACCTCGAGACATCCAGCGCAATCGGCCGCAATCCTGTTGAACTCCTCTTCGATCCAGCGACGTGCCGCACCGATGCCTCGCGTGTTCGACACCGTTTCTGACAGTGTGTGACGAGTGCCAAAACCGACCAGCTTTTGAATATCGTTTTCAATGCGCTCCGCCGACACGTCTGCAGCAAGCTGGTGGCGGATGTCGGCTCCCGACCCCTCCGCCACCGTTGTCGCGATAAGAATGACAAATATCAATCCCGGAGTTTTCATACCGAACCTCGTTTTTCCGCCGATGCAGCGTCCAGTAATCATTATTTCGGCGTCAGTCGCAGCAGCCGTCCGCCCTTTGCGTCTTCGAGCAGCCAGATCGATCCGTCCGGCCCCTGCTCGATTTCCCGAATTCGCCTGCCCATGTCGTACCTTGCCGCTTCGCGGGCTTCGCTACCATTAAACTCAACGCGAACCAGTGCTTTCGACACCAGTCCACCGATGAATCCGTCGCCTTTCCAGTCGGGAAAAAGCGTGCCGGAATATATGATGAATCCGGCCGGCGCGATGGACGGCACCCAGTAAGCCTTCGGTGCGGCGAACTCGGGCCGCGTGTCGTGATCGGGAATGACGGTGCCATCGTAGTGGTCGCCGTTAGAAACGATCGGGTATCCGTAGTTTTCGCCGCGAACAACGAGATTCAATTCGTCGCCGTGTTGCGGTCCCATCTCGTGATTCCACAACCTGCCACTCTGATCGAATGCCAGTCCGAGCGGATTGCGATGACCGAGCGTCCAGATTTGCGCCGTCACGCCTCCCTGGTCTGAAAACGGATTGTCGCCAGGAACCGAGCCATCATCGTGTAGCCGAAGAATTTTGCCGAGATTCGCCCGCATGTCCTGTGCCGGATCGAATTTCTGCCGCTCTCCCGAGGAGATGAACAGGTAACCATCGGGCGAGAACGCAATCCGGTGACCGTAGTGGCCACGTCCAGTGACTTTCGGATCTTGCCGCCAGATAACTTCAAAATCGGTGATGCGTTCTCCGGCGAGGTCGAGCTCTGCGCGTGCAACGGCAGCGCCGCGCAGGTCGCCGTCGCCCTGCTCCGCATAACTCAGGTAAATCCGCTGGTTGTCCTGAAAATCCGGGTGCAGTACAACATCACCAAGCCCCCCCTGTCCGCCGTAGGCCAGATCCGGCACGTCGTCAAAAATCACCTTGCTGCTACCGTCCATGGCGACCAGCAACAGTCGCCCCGGTTTCTCCGTTAGCAGCAATCGCCCGTCCGGCAGAAACGTCATCGCCCATGGTTCGTTGAAGCCCGCGAGCGGTGTTGCATCGAACGGCCACGATTCCGAATCCGCCGTTGCGCAGGACGCGACCAAGATACTTGCCACCATTATTGTCATACGACGCATTGCATTCTCCATTCCCTGATTTTTTCGAGACAGGATCTACCCGCGAACCTCGAATATCGACTCGACTTCGACCGCTGCGTTCAACGGTAACGCGTTGATGCCGAGCGCGGCCCGCGCTGCGAGGCCAGCTTCACCGAAGACATCGCGAAACAACTCGGAAACACCATTGATGACGGTCGGCTGTGCCGTAAAGTCTGCCGTGCAATTGACGAAGCCGCGAATCTGGATGGCCTGCACCACACGATCGAGATCGCCGTCACAGGCGACCCGCAGTTGCGCGAGAATCTTCAGCCCGACCAGCCGCGCTGCCGCGTAGCCCTGCTCGACGCTCAGCTCCTTGCCCACCTTGCCGACGGTAGGAACATCGGCATCCAGCGGCGGTATCTGGCCGGCGATGAATACCTGGTTGCCGGATTTGCGGAACGGAACGTAAACGGCTACCGGGCCTGCGGGATCGGGCAACACGATTCCCAGCTCGCGCAAACGCTTTTCGGCCGAGTGCGCTTCGGCGCGTGCCGGCTTTGCGATGCCCGTGACTGTTGCGACACTGCCAAGCGCAGCGACGAATTTTCTTCGGTTCATGATCGCTACCTGTTATCAGGGATTTGTGTGGTGTACAGGTTGCAGCTGCCGGCGGCGTAAAGCAACCAGCAACAGTAACTGTGCAAGAAGCAGCGGCAGCACGATCCATGCGGCATTCAGGTACCCGGCAGCCAGAAATCCTGCGCAGGCCAGCGCTCCGTTGCTCAATGCGTAAGGAAGCTGCGTCCGGAAATGTTCGAGCGGGGTCGTCCCGGCGCCCGTGGACGACAGGATCGTAGTCTCCGAAACCGGCGACGAGTGATCGCCGAACAGGCCACCGGACAGAACGGCGCCGATGACAACCGGCAGTGGCGCGGCGGTCGCGACCGCCGCCGGCACCGCAAGCGGCATCATGATGATGATCGTTCCCCACGACGAGCCGGTTGCGAACGAAATAACCGCAGCGAGAGCAAAGGTCACTGCCGGCAAAAGCCAGCCGGCAAGCCCGTCGCGTGCAAGCTCCGCGACGTAAGGCCCGGTCCCCAGAGCTTCGCTTACGGCACCCAGCGTCCAGGCGAGTATCAATGTTGCAGCGATTGGCATCATGCCGGTAATGCCGTCGATATAACTGTTTAGGCTCTGTTGCAGCGTTTGCACCCGGCCCATCAGCGTCAACAGCACCAGACTTACAGCCGCCAGAAAGTACGCCGCAGAAAGACCGGCACGAAAATCGCTACCGGCCACCTGGGCGAACGGAAACCCGTGCTGTGCGAGCGTGGCAAACAAGGTTACGCCAAGCACCAGCAATGGCAGCCAGACCAGGATGGGTTTCGCGGCAGACTGCGACGGCGATTCGACAAAGACAGCGGGCTTCATTTGTCGCGCCTGTTGTTCTGCGAGCTGCATCGCACCGAAATCGAAGCGCAACAACGCCAACAGCGGCACCATGCAGATTGCAAGCCACGCATAAAGTTGAAACGGAATTGCGGCGACGAAGGCATTCCACTCACTGGTCTCAATACCGTTCACGCTGAATGCATCGGCGATCACACTCATGATAAATACGCCCCAGCCGATGAAGGGAATCAGAATGGCAACCGGCGACGAAGTCGAGTCCAGAATGAACGCGAGTTTTTGCCGCGAAACGTTCAGTCGATCCACCAGTGGCTGAAAAACCGGACCGACAATCAATGGCGTGCCGAGGTCGGAGAAGAAAATCATGATGCCACCGCACCAGGCTGCAAGTTGCACGCGCACACGGCCGGAAACCCAGCGCACTGCGCTCCTCGCAAACGCTTCGCCGCCGCCGGAACTCTCGATCAATTTGACGAATCCGCCGATGAACGCCAGCAGGACCAGAACGCTCGCGTTATAGCCATCCGCAACCTCCGGCACGATATGCCGAGCAACCAGTTGCGGAAGAAACTGCAATGCCGACGCGTCACTCAGCATCAGCGCGCCAACGAATACGCCGCTAAAAAGTCCCGCGAGTACGTTGCGCGCTGCCAGTGCGACAACCAGCGTCACTGCAACCGGCAACAAGGACTGTATCCCGGGTTCCATCATGCGCCGACTATACACTGGCGACACTCGCCGGCCGCACTTGCTAAGATGCCGCTTCCGCCGCTTCTTGCGGTCGCCGATTCGCAAGCCAATACAACAGGGGATGCCGTTCGTGTATCAGACCAGGATTCGCCATTTTTTCGTCGCCACTCTCAGCACGCTGCTCATACTCGGTTCGCTCACCGTCAATGGTGCCGGCAGGACCGCCGTACGCGGTTACAACGGAGTGGTTGCATCGTCCTCGGAAATTGCATCCGAAATCGGTATCGATGTATTGCGCAAGGGAGGCAATGCCGTCGACGCTGCGGTTGCGACTGCCTTTGCACTTGCCGTGACATGGCCGACGGCCGGCAATATCGGTGGCGGCGGCTTCCTCGTCTATCACGGCGCCGACGGTTACGCGACGACCTTCGATTTTCGCGAGAAAGCGCCATTGGCCGCCACCAGAGACATGTACCTCGATGAAGATGGCAACGTCAAAGACAACTCGAATCACGAGGGAATTCTCGCAGTCGGCGTCCCGGGTACCGTAGCGGGGCTGGAGCTGGCGCACCAGCGGCTCGGCACGATGAAATGGAAGGACCTTGTCGCACCGGCAGTCCGACTGGCCAATGACGGCATTTCGATCAGCTGGAAGCTGCACGATGATTTCAAGCGAAGCAAAGCGCGATTCGACCGCTACCCGAGCTCGGCAAAAGTCTTCTCGAAGCACGATGGTTCGCTGTACGAGCCGGATGATCTGTGGGTACAAAAAGATCTTGCCAACACGCTGAAACGTATTCAGAAAAACGGCAAGGACGGCTTTTACTCGGGCAAAACGGCGCAGCTCATCGTGGACTTCATGGCGGCCAACGGCGGAATCATTACGCTCGAAGACCTGGCGCAGTACGACGCAGTCGAGCGCGAACCGGTACGCGGCACTTACCGCGGTTACGAGATCATCAGCATGCCCCCGCCCAGCTCGGGCGGCGTGGTGTTGATCGAGATGCTGAACATCCTCGAGGGATTCGACCTGAAAGCGATGGGCCACAACTCGGCGGCTTACCTGCATGTGCTGACGGAAACGATGCGCCGCGCTTACGCGGATCGAGCGAATTACCTCGGCGATCCCGATTTTAACGAAGACATGCCGCTCGAGCGGCTCATGTCGAAAGAACACGCTGAGAGTCTGCGCGGCACGATCAGCATGTCGCACAAGTCAGAGAGCGATCCGGCGAAGTTTGCGCAATTATATGAAAGCGAGCACACGACGCATTTCTCTATAGTCGACAAAGACGGCAACATGGTTTCACTGACCTACACGCTGGAGTGGAGCTACGGCTCGCACATCGTGGTCGAGGGCGCCGGCTTTTTGCTAAACAATGAAATGGGTGACTTCAATGCTCAACCGGGCGTTACCGATGAACGTGGCCGTATAGGGACCAATGCCAACCTGGTACGGCCGGAACAACGCATGTTGTCCAGCATGACGCCTACGATTATTGCGAAGGATGGGGTGCCGCTGTTCGCAACAGGCACGCCGGGCGGCAAGACCATAATCAATACGACCCTGCAGACAGTACTCAATGTCATTGATCACGAAATGACCATTGCGGAATCCGTCGAAGCCAGCAGGATCCACCACCAATGGCTGCCGGACGTTACCGCAGTGGAACATCGCGCGATGTCCGCCGATACGCGGGCATTGTACGAAGCATTCGGCCACAGCATTCGCGATACCGGCGGTATCGGATCGGCAATGGGCGTTTACCGCGATCCTGAAACCGGAGTTCTGTCGGGTGCCGCGGATTCTCGCGCCGAGGACGGCGGAGCCGTCAGCTACTGAGCGAACTTATCGCCGAAAAAGTCGCCGCGGTTCCACTTCGGGCGTTCGTTCTGCTCGGCAATTTCCAGGCCGAGCAGTAGCGCAGTCTGTACAAACTTTTCCGCACCTTCGGCGCTGAAAGGCAGGCTGAGATCGTCGCTCGCGCGGTGATAGTGGTTTTTCAGGAAATCCTGCAGCATCGCCGCACCGTCGACAGCAGGATCGAACGACTTTGAACCGGCCTTGAACGCAACGGCCGGAACGCCTTCCTTGACGAAAGAAAACTGGTCTGAGCGAACGAATCGCACCTCTTCCGGCATGGGATCGGCCGTCAGCGCCATACCGGTTTGTGCCGCCGCTCTGGTGACGGCCGCAAGGAGCGTCGAGTGTTCCGCGCCGAAGGCTTCGATATCCGCCACCGGGAAACCAAGATATGGCATATCGATGTTGATGTTCGCGACGATGCCCCTGGCAGGAACAGGCGGATTTTTGGCGAAGTAGCTGGACCCCTGCAGGCCTTTTTCCTCACCGGTTACAGCGGCGAAGATCATCGAACGCCGCGGCGCCGTGTCGAGCACGGCCATGCCGGCGGCTATCTCCAGAATTGCGGCAATGCCCGCAGCGTTATCGTAGGCACCGTTGTGAATGTCGTCACCACCCTCGCCCGGACGAATGCCGATGTGATCAAGATGGGCGGTATAAACGATGTATTCCTTGGCCAGCGATGGATCGCTGCCCCCCAGCAGGCCGACGACGTTGCTCGACTTTGCTGACCGCTGCTTCGATTTCCTCGCCAACGTTGCACTCAGCCCGAGATCGAAACTACCGGTCGCGCCCTCCGCGTGCTTGTCAAAGATCGCCTGCAGGTCGTGTCCCGCAGCCGAGAACAACTTTGCCGCACCGGATTCGCTTAAAGTCGCACTGCCTGTGAGTTCCGGAAAACCGGCGAACGGTTTTCCATCAGCATCCAGCCACCGCATGCCCGGCGTACCGATTCCGGGCAGATACCGCTCCCAGGGTCGCCTGGCCTGATCGACCGGAGTCCGTACGGTAATGACGCCAACGGCTCCGAGCGCCACTGCGAGCTCGTCCTTGCCAAGGCCGGATGAATAGAAGGCTCGCTGGTCGGTGGCGAACAGCGGCGGCGCACCACTCAGTGTGACGATAATCTTGCCGGCGACATCGACGCCGGCGAAGTCATCGTGCGCGTATTCCGGCGCCACGATGCCGTGTCCGACGAACACAAGCGGCGCGGTAATCTCTTCGCTCGCTTCGCCGTATCCACCGTCTCTGATGAAATCGTCGCGAAAAACAAGCTCGGTATCGCCATCATTGGCATGTAACACCAGCCGCGCAGACTCCGGCTCAAGCCGTGTTTCGAAAAATTCAATTTGTTGAAAGTAGCTGTGGTCATCGCCGATCGGCAGCAACCCGATGGCCCGATACTGGCCCGCAACGTAGTCCGCTGCTTTCTTATAACCGTCTGTCCCTGCTTCGCGGCCCTGCATTTCGTCCGCCGCAAGAACTTCCATGTGGGCACGAATTTCCGCACCTGTAATCGAGCCAAGCGCAACGGCATGGCCATTTTCGGCAACTTGCTCTGGCGGGCTGCATGCAACAGCGAAACATACGAGGCATGAATATATTGCCGGGCGCTTCAATTCGCCTCTCCTTTCCGAACGATGTTTTATTTTTTTGGACTCGAAGCCTATCAGGGAAGCCGCTACCTGCGGTAACCGGGCTGCGGTTTCCCCTTATCGCCGACGAACGACAGACGTGCCATTCTTGAACATGTGCAAAATTTTCGGGGTATTGCAATGAACATCCGATTGTTTCTTCTGGTTTTGCTGACCAGCCTGGCGGCGCTCGGCGGCTGCGAAGCGGACCGCATGTCCGAGAAAGGGTTCAGCCTGCCACCTGGAGATGCGATGCGCGGTCGCGAAGCTTTTCTCTATATGCATTGCTATGAATGCCACAGTATCGATGGAGAATCTTTTCCGAAAGTTCCGGGAGCAGAACCGCCTTTCGTCGAACTCGGCGGCAAGGTATCGAGCGTCAAGACCTACGGCGAGCTGGTGACCGCAATCATCAATCCCTCGCACAAGCTCGCAGAAGGATACCCGGTCGACACGGTTTCGAACGACGGCACATCGCGCATGCCGGTTTACAACGGCTACATGACCGTTCAGGAGCTGATCGACATCGTCATGTTCCTGCAACCGCACTATGAAGTGTATGTACCGCCGTACGATTACCGCATCTATCCCTGACGCGACGATCAATCCCTGATGTCGATCGCCGAACCGGACACGACTATCCCGTCCGTCGCCGGAACGTCGACCATTAGAACGCTGGGACGGCCCATGGTTTCGCCCTGCCGGATAAGGAACCGAAACGGTGCTTTGACGAGACCGGCGTCGCGCAGGTAGCCGCCGAGCGCTGCGGCCGATGCGCCGGTTGCCGGGTCCTCGCCTACGCCGCCAACAGGAAACGGATTTCGCGAATGAATGAGCGTTTCGTGTTCGCGCCAGATGAGTTGCAGCGTCGTCAGGTTTTCTTTCAACATCAGGACTTTCAGTGCTTCGAAGTCATAGTTGAGGTCGGCGAGACGATCAGCGCTTTTGACGGCAATGATCGGATGCCATGCACCGGCGTAGCCTATAGCCGGCGGTATGGAGCGGTCGACATCGTCAGGCCGCCAGCGGAGCAGCCAAAGTACTTCGTTCAGCACCTTTTCGGGTAATGTCTTATGCCGCGGCTCCACGGATGTGAGCGAGGCAATGAATTCGTCATCGATTTTCCGGACCTCGACCGGCACGATTCCCACCGTTGTGGACAGGCGATAAATTCCTTCCCCGCCATCGCGTCCAAGCACGACTCCGGTTGCGATCGTCGCATGACCGCAAAAGCTGACTTCGGCCTCCGGACTGTAATAACGGATGACACGGCCGTGCCCGTGCAATGGCGCGACGAATGCCGTTTCCGAGAATCCTACGGCCCTGGAAATGGCCTGCATTGTCGGGGCATCGGGCAACTCCTCACCGACCCAGACTCTCGCAGGATTGCCGCCCTCGCTTCCTTTCGCGAATGCAGACAGCCGACACAGCGTTCCCTTGTGCGATTCCGCCACAGCTTGTGAGCTCGATGACATGATCGTTTTCGGGTCGGGCTCGAAAAACGTATCCGGCCCCGACTTTTGATTAAGATGCCAATCAAATGGAATTGATTAAATAGACCCGGTACATTTTTCCGCACCTTACCGCCGATTCGGCTTTCTGTCACCGATTGGCGCCAGACCAGCAGGACGAGTAGGCTCTGGTAAAACAACAAGCCCTGCGTTCTTTAGAGAGGGTGGGCCCGATGACCTTTGAAAACCACTGATCATGATTACGCCAAGCCCGGGCAGAAGCGTTTGACTGCGGAAACGTCGCCGCACCTGGCGCGGCATCGCACGCCATTCGATTCCTGGCGATCGATTTCGCTGTCCCTGTACATGACGCTCGTGGGCTACGGCGTCAGCGTTGGTATACCGGTCATCAGCACGGCCTGGGTCGAGTTGCTGGGGTTCTCCGAAGTAGAAGTCGGGCGCGTTGCGGGCGCGGATCTCGGCGGACTGTCGCTGGGTGCCCTGCTCACCTCCCTCGTCATCGCGCGCATGAACCGGCGCCATTTGATCTTGTTCGGCGCCGGACTGGCGATCCTCAGCAATGCCCTGTGCATGGTTTTTCTAAACTACGACGAAGTACTTTGGCTGCGCCTGTCGGCAGGCATCGGCAGTGGCATTTACACGGCGGTTGCCGTTGCGTCACTGGGCGCCTGTTCGCGTCCTGCACAGGCCTACAACATGATGTTGTTCGCCTTCGCGTTTTCGCAGGCGCTCGAGATGCACATCCTGCCGCAATTGCCGATGAACGGCATTTACGGCGTATTCATCGGAGCCTACTCGCTGGGTCTGGTGGTCCTGCACTGGATTCCGAAATATCCGGCCGACAGGAAACTGGACATTGAAATCGATGTTCCGGAGCCAACCGGCGAACACCACATCGTGCATCGGGAAGTACCGAAATTCGTGCCCTGGCTGTGCCTCGCCGCCATCGTGCTCACGTATACCAATATCGGCGGCTACTGGGCTTACATCGAGCTGGCTGCGCTGGACGGCGGGATCGCCGACGAATGGATCGGCCAGATCCTCGTCTGGGCCTCGTTCTGTAGCATTGCCGGCTGCCTGATCGCCACCGTGTTGAGCAATCGTTTCGGACTGGCGAGGCCACTGCTCGGCGCGCTGATCACCATGGTGACCATCGTCGGCATGCTGGCGTTCGGCATCAATGACATCAATATCCTCGCCAGTGTCTTCATGTTCAACCTGTTGTGGGTTTTCGTCGATGTTTACCAGATGTCGACCATTGCGAATGTCGACCACTCCGGCAGCTTCGCCTCGCTGATGCCGGGGGCGCAGGGCCTCGGTCAGATCATCGGCCCGAACCTCGCCGCAACGATCCTCGGAGCAGGTTTCGGCTACAACGGTGTTTTCACCATGTGCGCAACGGCTGCTTTTGGCGGCATGTGCATCTACGCTTTGATGTACCTGCGGCTGAAAAAGACGATTCCCGCGCTTGCGGATGCGTCCTGAGTCGGCGGCGACGACGTATAATGACGCGCCTTCGGCCCGCCGGGCGCTACAGGCGAAACCTTCGAAAACCACCGTATGAGCGAAACCCACAAAAGCCATCTTTTCTACATGTCGACCGCGCGTCGGCCGCGGCTCGCGCGCGCCTCGGGAATTTATCTCTGGGATGTCGACGGCAAGCGTTACATCGACGCCTCCAGCGGCCCGATGGTGTCGAATATCGGTCATTCCAACCCGCGCGTACTCGCGGCGATGAAGAAACAGATGGACAAGGCGACCTTCGGGTACCGGCTGCATTTCGAGAACCAGGCGGCAGAAGACCTCGCATCACAGACTGCGGCGCTGATGCCGCCGGGCATGGACCGCATATTTTTTGTGTCGGGCGGATCCGAGGCGATCGAGAGTTGCCTGAAGCTGGCACGGCAATTTGCGATCTCTCAGGGCCAGGACAGCCGCTGGAAAATCATATCGCTTTTTCCGTCCTATCACGGCTCGACGCTGGGTGCCGTCGCCGTCACCGGCATGACACAGTTCGTCGATCCGTTCGCGCCGATGATTCGTGTCATGCCGAAGATTCCGGCACCCACCTGCTACCTGGACTTCGACAAGCTGTCACACGAACAACGCGGCCTGCGCTACGCGGAGAACCTTCGCGATAAAATCCTGAGTGAAGGCCCCGATTCCGTACTCGCATTCATCATGGAGCCGGTGGGCGGCGCGTCGACCGGCGCGCTCGTTGCTCCCGATTCCTATTACAAGAGAGTTCGTGATATCTGCGACGAGTTCGGCGTGCTGCTGATCGCCGACGAAGTCATGACCGGCGCAGGCCGCACCGGCAAGTTCCTGGCAAGCGAACACTGGAATCTGCGGCCCGACATCATCGGCATGGCGAAAGGATTTGCCGCCGGTTACGCACCGCTCGGCGCAATGGCCGCGAGGCGCGATATCGTGGATGCCGTGATGGCAAACGGCGGCTTTGCGCACGGTTACACCTACGCCGGCAATCCGCTGGCCTGCTCCGCCGGCGTAGCCGTGCTGGAAGTCGTGCAGCGCGCGAACCTCGTCGATCGTGCACGCGTCATGGGGGCCAAGCTCAAGGCGGAACTCCGTTCACTGATGGACCGGTATGAAATCATCGGCGACGTGCGCGGCAAAGGTCTCTTGCTCGCCTTCGAACTGGTCAGTGACCGCAAAACAATGAAACCCCTCGACCCGCAGCTGAATGCACATATCGAACTGGTCGAGGAAGCGTACAAGAGAGGCCTTATAATCTACTCGCGGCGTACCCGTGGCGGCACCATTGGCGACCACTTCATGGTGTGCCCGCCACTGATCGTCGACGAGGACCAGATTGCGGAAATCATGGGACTCCTCACAGAGAGCATTGACGCGATGGTCAGCAAACTGAAACTGCCAACACGCCGCGGGTAATTGCCAATGTCCGACAAAGTCATCATCACCTGCGCGGTCACCGGTTCCATACACACGCCGACGATGAGCGAATACCTGCCGTACAAGCCGGCGGACATCGCGGCTCAAGCCATCGATGCGGCCGAGGCCGGCGCGGCCATTCTGCATTTGCACGCGCGCGACCCGAAGACCGGCCAGCCGACGGCCGACCCCGGCGTATTCATGCAGTTCCTGCCGGCCATCCACCACGGCTGCGATGCGGTCATCAATATTACAACCGGCGGCAGCTCCCTGATGACGCTGGAAGAACGGCTTGCGGCGCCAACCGTGGTCGAACCGGAAATGTGCTCGCTGAACATGGGCTCGATGAATTTCGGCCTGTTTCCATTGAAACGCCGCTATTCAAACTGGAAGTACGAATGGGAACCGAAGCTCCTCGACGCGACGCGCGATGTGGTTTTCAAGAATACTTTTGCCGATATCGAACAGGTGTTTCATCAGCTCGGCGATCGCTTCGGCACGCGCTTCGAATTCGAGTGCTACGACGTCGGCCACATCCAGACGCTCGCTTTCTACCTGAAGGAAGGCTTGATAAAGAAACCTGTCTTCGTGCAGTTCGTCATGGGCGTGCTGGGCGGCATCGACGCGGCACCGGAACAGCTCATGCACATGAAAGCAACGGCAGACCGTCTGCTAGGCGACAACTACCGTTTCTCGGTTCTCGCTGCCGGCCGCTGGCAGATACCCCTCGCAACCATGGGTGCGATCATGGGTGGCAACGTACGCGTCGGCCTCGAAGACAGCTTGCTGATCGGCCGAAACGAGCTAGCCAAAAGCAATGCCGAGCAAGTGCGAAAGATTCGTACGATTCTCGAAGAGCTGGGACACGAAATTGCAACGCCGCAGGAAGCGCGTGAGATGCTGCATTTGAAAGGTGCCGACAAGGTCAATTTCTGAAATGGTGCCGGATGCAATGGCGCCCCGGGCAATGGCAGTTTTCTTGGAGCAGTTAATGTATGGGCGAAGACAATCGCATAACGATTCGGCTTGCGGATCCGCAGGACGCAGAGGCCGTTCACTCGATGATCTATGCACTCGCCGAAGCCCTGGGCGACGAGCGCAAGGTCGTCAGCACGGTCGAGGACCTGATCGAGCATGGCTTCTCCCGGCAGGCTGCCTTCGAGGTGCTGCTCGCGGAGCGCAACAGCGATCCGATGGGCATCTGCCTGTTCTTCTACAGCTTTTCCACCTGGCGCGGCGCACTCGGGGTGTACATACAGGATCTGTATGTCAGTGATCAGGCGCGCGGCACGGGCCTCGGGCGCAGGCTGGTTGCCGAAACGGCTCGCATTGCCGCGACCCGCGGTGCCGATCACCTGCGGCTGACGGTCGACAGCAAAAACACCAGCGCGCAGGCGTTTTATGAAACACTGGGCATGATAGTCCGCGACGACGAGCTGATTTACCAGGCAAGCGACGCAGCATTCGATGCACTGGCAAAGGGGGTTTCCGGCGAATGAAGGTCATCTTCGACGAACGGCAGAAAAAGCATTACCCGCGATCGTTTTTCTCCTCAGGCAGCCCGCAGCCGAATCCCGAACAGCCCGAGCGCGCCGACCGCCTGCTGGCCGCCGCGAAGTCCTCGGGATTGATTGCGAAGACACCGACGGACTACGGGCTGAAGTACATCTCGAAGGTTCATACCGAACGCTATCTCACCTATCTCGAGAACATTCACGTGCGCTGGTCGCGCATCGAGGGTGGCTCCGCCGAGGTCGTTCCCGGCATTCACCCGGATAGGCGTGACGGCGGCTATCCCAAATCCGCGGTCGGCCAGGCCGGCTGGCATCACTGCGATACGGCGAGCCCCGTGTCCGCCGACACCTGGGACAGTGTGTTGTGGAGTGCACACAGCGCAGCGCATGCGGCAAAGCTGGTCCTGAAGGGCGAACGCGCGTGCTATGCGTTGTCGCGGCCGCCGGGACACCATGCGACTCGCGAAGTGGCCTCCGGTTTCTGCTACGTGAACAACGCGGCCGTCGCCGCCGAAGTGCTGCGTGAGAAGCACGATCGCGTCGCGGTTCTCGACGTCGACGTGCACCACGGCAACGGCACGCAGGAAATTTTCTACGAACGCGACGATGTGTTTACGGTATCCATTCACGCCGACCCGGTGCGCTTCTACCCGTTTTTCTGGGGCTACGCCGAAGAGAGAGGCAGCGGAGATGGGACCGGTTTCAATCTGAACCTGCCCTTGCCGCGCGGTACGGCGGATGACGATTATCTGGACACCCTCGATACGGCAATCGCCGCTATAGGCAAGTACTCGCCCGGCGCACTGGTCATCGCGCTCGGGCTCGATGCCTACGAGGGTGATCCGTTGCGCGGCCTGGCCATCACGACACTCGGCTTCGGCCGCATCGCCCGGCGCATCGGCGAGCTCGATCTGCCGACGGTGCTGGTCCAGGAAGGCGGCTATCTTTCCGATGAACTGGGTGACAACCTGTCATCCTTTCTGCAGGGTTTCGCCGCTCATGGATAACGCCGGCTGGGTATCCGTACTGCCGCCGATTCTCGCCATCGTCTTAGCCATCTGGAGCAAGCAGGTAATCCTGTCGCTTTTCGCCGGCATCTGGATCGGCTTCACGGTGTTGCACGGCTTCAACCCGCTCGCCGGCGTGACGGCCGGGCTCGACGGCGTCGTCAATGTGTTCAGCGATCCGGGCGATACGCGGGTGCTGATCTTCACGCTGATCATCGGCGCGCTGATCGCCACTATCGAGCACTCGGGAGGCGTGCGCGGATTCGTGCATTTTCTCGAGTCCCGGCGCTGGGTTCACAACGGCTTGCGGGCACAGATGCTGGCCTGGGTTACCGGGCTCATTATCTTCATCGAATCCAACATCACGTTGCTGGTAGCTGGCTCGGTCAGCCGGCCGCTGTTCGACCGCTACCGGATCTCGCGCGAAAAGCTTGCCTACATCATCGATGCGACCTCGGCGCCGGTGTGCGTGATGATCCCGCTGAATGCTTGGGGTGCGGTCATCATCGGCCTCGTGGCCTCGACCGGCGTCGAGGACCCGATGGGCACATTCATTGCGGCCATTCCGTTGAATCTTTATGCGATCCTCGCGATCCTGCTGGCAGCCATTGTGATCTGGAAGGACATCAATATCGGACCGATGAAAAAAGCCGAGGAAAGGACACAGCAGGGTCAGCTGTTGTGGCCCGGCTCGACACCACTGGTGGACGTTTCCGCTGAAACAGCGCCCCAAGATGAAAGCGACGCTGACATTCCCTCGGCAGCACTGATGGCCGTACCGATTGTGGCCATGATCCTGATGATGCCTGTGGGGCTGTACATTACCGGTGACGGTAATATCAAGGACGGATCCGGATCGGTTTCGATACTCTGGTCCGTCAGCTTCGCGTTGCTTACTTCGTGGATCATGATTCTTGCCGGCGGGAAGAGTTCAATCGGCGAGCTGATGCGAATATTCATGAAGGGAGCCGGTGCGTTGTTGCCCATTTCGACAATCCTGTTATTGGCGCTCGCCCTCGGCGAC
>JAOUGX010000151.1 GCA_029865385.1 Gammaproteobacteria bacterium | reverse complement strand
GCGCTGTCTATCGACGCAAGATCGCGGCAGCGTTCGATCATCCGGATCCGCACGACGGAAGGAGATATCGTTAAACTGGATCTGCGCCAAATAGACAGGCTGTCGGTATCGGATGTCGCGACTCGTTCCGACGAAGGTTCGTCATCGGTCACCGAGGTGTCGGTTTCGAGTCGCTCCAGGCTGATCCTCAAGGTCAATGGCGATTTGAACGAGGCCGAACTCGAAGCAATACGCAACGTTTTCGCACAAGCAGAGGACCTTGCCGATCGCTTCTTTGGCGGCGATTTGAATGCGGCGCTCGAGGTCTCGGCTGGCCTGCAGTATGACAGCGGGCAACTTGCCCGGGTAAGCATGCGATTCCGTAGCAGTCAGCAACTGCACATATCGCAAAGCATCGTTAACAACGCTCCCATTGCCGCGCCAGCTGCCGACACTCCGGTTGTAGCGGCCCCGGGATCAGACTCACCTGAACCGGCTGCGCCGGTCGTCCCCGCCTCGGAGCTTACAGAGCCGGTTGTTGCGGGTGATGGCGATGTCGAGCAACTGCCGGAACCGGCTGTCGAGTCGCCGATAGCCGGCGGCGAAGAAGCTCCGGCCGGTGGTTTCTTTTCCGGCTTCGGCTCACTGATCAACTATCTCGGCATGGTTGCGGACTATCTCGACGAATCGCTCGCTAGATTCCGCGAATTGATTGGAGCTGAATCCGGCTCGGGGAGGCTGCGCCTTGATATTTCCACATCATTCCGACTCGACGTCCTTCGCGCAGTCATGGCACAGAAGATTCCGGACGAGACACTGGAACCCCAGCCCGGCCCCTCTTCGGCCATAGAGGTGCTCGACAATTCCTGATACACGTTGTTTCAGGCGTTGACACTTTGGCGGTAGTCATCTAAAAGGCACGTCGTGTGCTCGCTTGGAGCGCTCCAGCGAACAGGCGGCCTGTTTGTATTCGCCGACCCGGCAAAGCGATTCCTTTCAAATGACGACAGAATCCGGCCCGACCAGGTTCGGCACGCTTGGTGGCGTGTTTACGCCGTGCGTGCTGACCATCCTCGGCGTCATCATGTTCCTGCGTTTCGGCCAGGTTGTAGGCGAGGCAGGCCTGTGGCACGGCCTGGCAATCGTACTCGGCGCGAAGCTGATTACGGTCCTTACGACGTTCTCGCTGTCGGCGATTGCTACCAATACCCGGATCAAGGGCGGCGGCGCATACTTCCTGATCAGCCGAAGCCTCGGGGTCGAATTCGGCGGTGTCATCGGCATCGTGCTGTTTCTTGCGCAGGCCGTATCGGTATCGATGTACGTCATCGGTTTCACGGAAGCCTTCGTCGCGACGTTCCCGGAATCTGGCCTGTCGTTTCGTAGCGTGGCCACGATCGTCAACGTACTGACGTTCGTCTGTGTCTTTATCGGCGCCGGCTGGACGATAAAGATGCAGTACGGGATCCTGGCCGTCCTCGCATTGTCGCTGATCGCATTCTTCGCCGGGGCGATACCACAAATTTCGCTGGACAATCTGCAGTTGAATAGCGGTCCTTTTTATTCAGATGGCCAGTCGATGTTCACGATGTTCGCACTGTTCTTCCCGGCAGTGACCGGTATCATGGCCGGCGCAAACATGTCGGGTGATCTCAAGGATCCCAGCCGCTCGATTCCGCTCGGTACGCTGGCCGCCGTCGGCGTGACGGCTCTGGTGTACGTAGCAATGGCGGTAGTGCTTTCGGCAGCTGCACCGCGCGATGCGCTCCTGAACGATTCCCTGATCGTCAAGACACTTTCAGTTTCTCCTGCACTGATTACCGCGGGCATCTTCGCTGCAACGCTGTCGTCTGCCCTGGGGAGCATGATGGGAGCGCCGCGCATTCTGCAGGCGTTCGGTCGCGACGACATTTTCCGGCCGGCCCGGTTTTTTGCAGCCGGCAGCGGGGCGTCGGGTGAACCGCGCCGCGCAACAGTGCTGACTTTTATCATCGCACAGTCGGGCATCATGCTCGGCGACCTGAACGCGATTGCGCCGATCATCACGATGTTCTTCATGGTTACCTACGGCACGCTGAATCTCGCCTGCTTCTACGAGGGCATATCGCGCAATCCGAGTTACCGCCCGCGCTTTCGCTTCAGTCACTGGTCTCTTGCGCTTCTCGGCGCGATCGGTTGCGGTGTCGTCATGCTGATGATGAATCCGCTTTGGGCGGTCATCTCCGTGTTTCTGATCGGATTGCTGTACTTCCTGATCAGCCGCGCCGAAATCATCGCGCGCTGGGGCGACATCGGCAGCGGCGTGGCGTTCGAGCGTGCGCGCAAAGCGCTGCTGCAGCTCGAAGAAGAGTACTTTCATCCGAAAAACTGGCGGCCCGCCATCATCGCGTTGTCCGGCGGTGCCTGGAGCCGGCTGCACCTTGCCGAGTACGCGCACTGGATGGCGGCTGGACACGGTATTGTGACGCTCGCGCAGCTGATGCCGGAAGTCGGTGAGAACCAGATCGAACGGCGACGGGAAGCCGAGAAACGACTTCGGAAATTCATTCACGAGGAAACCCTCAGTGCATTTCCTGTCGTCGTAACGGAGAGTCGCCTGTCGGCGGGACTCGAGTCCCTGTTGCAATCGCATGGCATCGGCGGCATGCGTCCGAATACCGTGCTTATGGGATTGCCGAACAGCCCCGAGAAGTGGGATGAGTTTTGCCTGGCGCTGCATTGCGCCGATCGCTATGAGCGCAGTGTTGTCCTGGTCGACTGCAACGAGGATACCGAACGCTGGCAGGCACCGGATGGCAGCATCGATATCCTCTGGCAGGGCGAGGAGCACGGCGAGTTGATGGTACTTCTCGGTCACTTGCTGAAGAAAAATCCGGAGTGGCGTACCAAGCCATTGCGCGTACTGGCTGCGCTGCCGCCGAAGGGCGATTTCGAGCGCTACAGGGCTTCGCTGGAGGAGCTGATCAACCTCGCCCGGATCGATGCCAGCGTGCACGTGTTCAGCGCCGAGGACCTGTACGTCACACTGGCAAAGCGCACGGGAAACTCGGCCGCATTGTTCGTCCAGTTCGACCCGCCGGCGCCCGAAGAGCAGGTTGATTTCTTCGAGTGGACCGCGAAAATGGCAAAACTCGTTCCCGACATCATCTACGTTCACAGCGCAAGGAGAGTTTCACTGCAGGCGTAATCGACGGCTGTCGGCCTGACGCAACAGAAACCGCAATGCCTCGGCGACCGGTTTGCCGGTTCGTACTCGTCTAAAAGCGAACAACGAACTGTTGATCCCGGTGCTGCATGCCCTATGAAACCCTTGCGCCTGCCATACGGTCACTGACGACCGGAATCCCCGCCCAGCAGGCGATTTTCCTGCTGCAGCGCAGCCGCTACTGCATCGCACTGCTTACTGCAATCTGCGCTGTCGTATTCTTCTACGGCCTGGGTGACCTGCGGCTTTGGGACATCGACGAGGGCATGCACGCCGTCATGGCACGCAACATGGTCATCACCGGTGATTGGGTCACTCCGCTGTTCAACGGCGAACCGTTCTTCGACAAGCCCGCGATGTACAACTGGCTGACGGCCTTGTCGTTCTCGATCCTGGGCTTCACTGAGTTTGCTGCGCGCCTGCCGTCGGCGCTGCTCGGCACGGGTTGCGTGGTATTGACCTACCTTGCGGGCAAGGCCGTGTACGGACGAGCTGCCGGTTTCCTGGCAGGTGTGATGCTTGCGACCTCACTGGAATTCATTATCGTCAGTCGCATGGTCATCTACGAGGTGCCGTTTACTTTTTTTACGACGCTTTCTTTGTACCTGTTCTGCCTGGCCGTACTGCACGTTCGCCTTCGACGCCTGCTGTTTCTCGGTTTTTATGCAGCCGTTGCACTTGCCGTGCTGACGAAGGGATTGCTGGGGGTCTTTCTGCCGGGGCTGGCCATAGTGAGCTGGTTGCTGATACGGCGCGACTGGTCGTTCCTGCGCGAGATGCAGATTCTCTCCGGAATGCTTGTTTTTGTCGCCATCGTTTCGCCGTGGTTTTTCATGATGGAGAAAGCGAATCCCGGCTACCTGGAATACTTCGTCATGAAACAGCATGTGGCGAACCTGATTGGGACAACGGCAGAGTACCGCGCACGCCATCCGGAACCGTTCTACTACTTCCTTCCGGTACTGTTTCTTGGTCTGTTCCCGTGGAGCGCTTTGCTTTTCGGCGCCCTGCGCGATGCGTTGCGAAAAATGTCTCATGAGTCATCACTGACACTTTTTCTGCTCGCCTGGCTCATCGGCAATTTCTTCTTCTTCTCCGCCGCGACTTCGAAGCTCAGTACCTACATCCTGCCGGTCTTTCCGGCCGCCGCATTACTGCTGGGACGCTACATCACCGCCGCCATCGCCGTTCCCGCCGACCGGCTCCCGAAGCTTATTGAACGAGGCCTCGCTGCCACACTTTTGATGTTGCTCGCCCTGGCTTCATGGGTCCTTTTATTCGACCCATGGACTCACTGGCGCCAGGAAGCGGGTCTCGACTGGCAGAAGTTCGAGCATTTCATACTTCTGTTGGTGACGATGAATGCCGCGCTGCTGTTCATGGCGCACAGGCGCTGGATCGCGTCCCTGTTCGCGACGAGTGCCCTGCTTTCGCCGGCGATTGTACTCGCCGTAGGCCTTTACCTTGCGCCGGATCTGCAACCGTTCAAGAGCTCGGCCAGCATCGGCGAAGTCTACAACCGTCTGTTGCCAGCGGGTGCGAGGATGGCCTTTTTTGATCGCATGATGGATTCCGCACTTTTCTATACCGGCCGCGATGCCGATGTACTGCATTCGACGGAAGCGCTCGAAGATTTCCTCTCGCAGGACGAAAGGGTGTATGTGTTGCTGCGCAATCGCGAACAGGGATCCAGTATCTGCCGGTCGAAGTGCTACGTCATCG
Source organism: Gammaproteobacteria bacterium (assembly GCA_029865385.1). Lineage (GTDB taxonomy): Bacteria > Pseudomonadota > Gammaproteobacteria > Steroidobacterales > Woeseiaceae > JAKEGN01. Next base: position 1,191 of record JAOUGX010000151.1, on the reverse strand, counting down.
CCGAGGAAGGCAACAAAGTTGTAGTAAGTAATCAGGCAAATGCGGCTGCCGCAGGCGCGCAACCCAAGACCGGACCATGACTGGCTCAGAACTCGAGCAAAAATCCGATGGCCGGCAGGATCGGCAACCAGTAATCTTCCTGACGTTCGACATACGGCACGTCGTTCTCGTCGTATAACAGGTCGAAATCGATGCAGCAGGTATTTCGGCTATCCATCGCATTGGTTACTTCGACAAACACATTGAGCACCTTGTGGTCGCCAAAACGAAATTTTCGGTTGACCCGAAGGTCGAGCGACGAAAATGTGGAAAAGCTCTCGGCATTTCTCGGCCCTGGCTGCGCAATATAGATCGGCGCGCCGTTTGCATCGACGGACTCGACGATCGACAGCGATGTGGTCGGCCAGCCGTCATGAATGTTCGCCGCAACGCCTACATCCCAGTTATCCGATGACCAGTTCAGTCCACCACGCAACGCCTGGCGCTGGTCCCAGCCGCGCGGCGTGTCGACACCGCCGATACGGTCCGTCGCCTCCGAGTGTGTGTAAGCGAGCCACCAGGACAACGGGCCGTCGGTTACGCGGTCGAACATTAACTCGAAACCCCTGGTCCGTCCGGAAGTCGGAGCAATAAGTTCGCGGTCCGGCACGATTTCCGGAATCAGCGTGAGCGGGTCGTACAGGCCTTCATAACGCGGTCGCAGGCGATCGTAGTCCTTCTGGTAGACCTCAAAGCGTACGGAATAGCTCTCGCCTATCGGCTGACGGATGCCGAGGACAATCTGATCGGCGCGCTGCGCCGGAAAAAATTTTGTGATGCCGTCTTCGATCTGCAGCTCCCGCAAGTCCTGCGATTGAGAGTAGCGCCCCCAGCCAATGCGAAACTCCGTGCCGCCCCGGGTCGCGTGAAACGCATTCAGCCGGGGACTGACTTGCTCGGGAAAACTTTGGGAATCATAGCTCTGCTGATCTACCCGAAAGCCGTACTCGACGAAAGTACGTTGCGCCAGCTGCCATTTGTCCGCGATGTACAGGGAATAGGAGCTGCCATCAGGCGCGGCAAAAAAACTACGAACTTCATTCGCCGGGGTTCCCGGGTACAGCAGGGACAGTCCGAAGTAACTCGTATCGCTGAAATAGTTGTAATCCGCCGTACCGTAGCCGATTTCGAAGCCCCATTGCAGAATATGCC
>JAOUGX010000005.1 GCA_029865385.1 Gammaproteobacteria bacterium | reverse complement strand
AACGCCTACGACGTCGTCTACTACGCCGGGCACAGCAACGCGGGTTCCAAGACCATTGCCATCAATCTGCCGAATGACGAAGAAGTGCAGTTGCAGAAAGGAACGCGGCGTTTACAGCTGAAGAATGCGATGCAGGCGAAATTCGACAAGATACTGAAGCCAATAGCCGATGTGTTGATTGACGAATCGCAACGCCGGCACGTCGACTTCGATTCTTTCTTCGCCAATACGATGTTTCATGAAGTGGCGCACGGCCTCGGTATCAAGAACACGGTCAACGGCAAGGGCACGGTTCGCGAAGCCTTGCTCGATGCAGCATCTCCGATGGAGGAGGGCAAGGCAGATATCCTCGGCCTGTACATGATCACGCGGCTGCACGAGGCCGGTGAGCTTGGCGAGATCGATCTGCGAAACAATTACGTCACTTTCATGGCCGGCCTGTTCCGTTCGATTCGCTTCGGTGCGAGCAGTGCCCATGGCCAGGCGAACATGGTTCGATTCAACTTTTTCGAGGAGTACGGCGCATTCGTCCGGGACGCAGAAAAAGGCACGTATAGCGTCAATTTCGAACGTATGCAGGAGGCGATGGCCGCGCTTTCAAGATTGCTGCTGACGCTACAGGGTAACGGCGACTACGAGGGCGCAAGCCGGCTGATGAAGGAGAAGGGCACGATCAGTGCCGGCCTGCAGGCGGACCTTGATCGACTGACAGATGCGGATATTCCGGTGGACATCGTATTTAGCCAGGGCGTGTCCGAACTGGGTCTCGAACCGGCAGGAGAAACACGGCAATGAAAACGTTCGTTCGGATTGCGTCGTTAACCGTGCTGGCGGCCGGCGCCATTGCCGGCTGTTCGCGCGCGACGGATGAGCCCGCCAAATCGGCGCAACAGCCATGGGCGGAATTTGCGAACGTGACCATCGCCGAGTATTACCGGCGAAACCCCGAGTCTGCGGTTAACGCCGGACTGCACGAGTACGATGGCCGGATGCGTGACATGAGCCTGGCGGCAAATGACGCATATGTCAGCTGGCTGCGGCAGACGCGTGAGGCAGTGCGGGCCTACGACGGCCTAAAGGGCTCGCAGGCCTTCGAGCGCAACTACGTGCTGGCAGCCATCGACGGCGAAGTTTTCGATTACGAAACCTCCGGATTCATTCGCAGCAATCCGATATTTTATTCCCGGCATCTGGGCACCAGCGTCTATACAGACCGGGAGTATGCACCCCTGGAGGTGAGGCTTGCTGCGTATACCAAATACATCAGCCAGCTTCCGGCGTTTCTGGATACGATGAAGTTGAACCTGCAATTGCCATTGCCGGCGCCGTACGTTCAGGTCGGTCACGGAATCCTGTCCGGATACATTGTGTACCTGCGTGACACGGTGCCCGGAATTTTCGCAGCAGTGGACAACGACGAACTGCAGGCCGAGTTCAGGGCTGCGAATGATGCGGCAATTTCGGCCGTGCAGCAGTCGGCCGACTGGCTGGCTTCCCAGCGGGATTCGGCAACTGACGCGTATGCGCTGGGCGCCGAGCGTTTCCTCGAGATGCTGCGCGCGAAAGAGGGTCTGGAGACGAGCATCGCCGAGCTGAAGGCGGCCGGCGAACGCGATCTGCAGGCCAACCTGGATGCGTTGCAAGTGGCCTGCGCAGAGTACGCGCCGGGCAGCGAGATCAGGGACTGCGTGCTGCAGGTACAGAACAAAAAGCCGGAGGGTGGCGCCGTCGAAGGCGCACGCCGGCAGCTACCGGGTTTACGCAGGTTCGTCGAAGACAAGCAGTTGGTGACGATCCCGGGTACGGAAGATGCGTTGGTCGACGAAGCGCCGCCGCATCGACGGTTCAATGCAGCGTACATAAACATTCCGGGGCCTTACGAGTCCGGCCTGCCGAGCACCTATTTCATCGCTCCGGCAGATCCGCAATGGTCCGAGGAAGATCAGCGCGCTTACGTGCCCGGCGAAACCGTATTGCTGGCGATTTCGGTACACGAGGTCTGGCCCGGACACTTCTTGCAGTTCCTGCACGCAAACCGGACGGAGAATAACGTCGGACGACATTTCGGCACTTACACCTTCACAGAGGGTTGGGCGCATTACACGGAACAGATGATGTGGGACGCCGGCCTCGGCGACGGGGATCCGGAGGTGCGAATCGGCCAGTTGCTGAATGCGTTGCTGCGAAACGTCCGTTACCTGTCCGCGATCGGGCTGCATGCCGAAGGCATGTCAGTAGATGAAAGTCGGCAGATGTTCATCGACAAGGCATATCAGGATTTCGGTAATGCTACGCAGCAGTCGCTTCGTGGTACCTACGATCCCGGATACCTCAATTACACACTGGGCAAGCTGATGATCAACAAGCTACGTGCAGACTGGGTTCGGGGCAGGGGCGGGCGCGAGGTCTGGGGCGAGTTTCACGATCGCTTTCTCGGCTATGGCGCGCCGCCGATTCCGCTGATTCGCAAAGAGATGCTCGGAGCGGACTACGATGGCGATTCCAGGCTATTGCCGTAAACTACGCTACTTAACCGCGAGTGACGTCTTGTCGAGCCGCGCAATGCGGTTGCCGAACAGCGAACTGAGGAACAGTGCCTCGCGCGTTTCGTAGACGCCGGTGATCGACGGGTACACTGCTGCCGTATCCTGCAGATTCATCAGAACCGTGCCGTTTCCGTCGATTCCGATGATGTGGGAAGACTTTTTCGCCGCGGGTCGAATGGCCTGCGGCAGTCGCAAGATGACTTTCCTCGCCCATGGTTTGTCGGATAGTCTGTCGACAAGTTCGTTTCTGGGCGCAACAAGACCTATCCAGAAGCGACCGTTGAGTCCGTTGTTGATGTTGTCTGGAAATCCCGGAAGGTTGTCGAGGACGATGGTGCTCTGACCGCGATCGGGCCCCTGCAGCGCGTGACGCCAGATTCGGTATCCGGCCGTCTCACTGACCAGCAGAAACTGTTGATCGTCGCTGATCGCAACGCCGTTGGCATAGTTCAACCCGCTCATGATGACGCGGGTCTGGCCGCTCTCCGGGTCGAACTCGAAAATTCGCCCGTGTCCGCCGTGCTCGATGATCGCCAGCAGGCTGGCATCGTACGAGTCTGCATACTTTGCGCCGCTGAATTTGCTACTCGATTCCGAGAAGTAAATTCGGCCGTCCATTGCTACGGCCACGTCGTTCGGATACACGGGTTCGCCTGGCGACGATTCGGCCAGCAGTGTGGTTACGGCGCCATCAGCTGTTACCTGTTGCAGGCCCAGCCGGGCGTTGGCAACCAGAAGATTTCCCTTGTGATCGAATTCGATCCCGAGGGGGCGTCCGCCCGTGTCGGCAAAAACCTGTTGGCCACTGCCGTCGTTTCGCATGCGAATGACTTTTCCACCGAGGGTGCTGGCATAGATGAAGCCGTCACGTCCGGCAATGTCCTCCGGACTTTCATGTTCGCCCAGGTCGATGAGCACGACCTTCGCAAGCCGGTCGTTTGCTTCAAAGGGATCGACGAGCCCGAGGTCTTGCGGTGCATCCCATGCGACCGGCGATACCGGAACAGGCCATGTCAACAGATAGGCCAGTACCAGAACTGATATGGCAGCAACGAAGAGCCCGATTCGTTTGAACATTGTCGGAACGTATCAGCCGATCATGCGCAGGAATTCGGCACGTGTTCGCGCGTCCTTGCGAAACAAGCCGAGCATCTGGCTGGTTACCATGGAAACGCCGGACTTGTGCACACCACGAGTGGTCATGCACTGGTGCGAGGCTTCGATAACCACGCCGACGCCTCTGGGAACCAGCACGTCATTGATGCAATTGGCGATCTGTGCGGTCATTTTTTCCTGAACCTGGAATCGCCGAGCGAATGCTTCAACTACACGCGCCAGCTTGCTGATGCCGACGACCTTGTCGTTCGGCAGGTAACCCACGTGTGCCTTGCCGATTATCGGCGCCATGTGATGTTCGCAGTGCGATTCGAACGTGATGTCGCGAAGGACGATCATTTCGTCGTAGCCCTCTACTTCTTCGAACGTTCGTTTCAGGTAACGGACCGGATCCTCCTTGTAGCCGCTGAACCAGTCTTCGTATGCAAGGGCCACGCGTTTCGGCGTGTCTGTCAGTCCTTCGCGTGCCGGATCCTCGCCGGCCCACAGCAGCAAGGTGCGCACTGCCTCCTCAGCCTGTTTTCTGCCAGGACGCCGGGGCTTTTGCCTGCTCTCTTTTTTCAATTGGATATTCCTGATTGCGAGAATTCGTCGTGACTCCGGCGAATACTACCTGCATTGACCGGCCGACTGTAGTTTCTGTCAGTCCTCGATTCGGTCCGGCCAGTCCGCCTTGAGCAGCCGCGACAATGCACGGTCAGCCAGCAGTTTCGAGCCGGTCTGGCAGCGCGGGCAGTAATTTGTCTCATTATTTTTGTAACGAATTCGTTGTACCGTCGCACCGCATACCGGACAGGCTTTGCCGAACTGTCCATGCACCGACATGCCATTGCGGAATGCGCTGACCTTCGACGGGAAGTTGTTCCCGGTCTCTGCCAGCAGGCGTTCTCGCCATTGATGCAGGACCGTTCGCATCGCATCGTACAGTCGTTTCTGTTCTGCCGTGTTCAGCTTGCAGCTAAGGGCGATCGGCGAAAGCCTCGCCGCATGCAGAATTTCATCCGAATAGGCATTGCCGATACCGGAGAACCGCGACGGGTCCGTGAGTACACGTTTCAGGGTTCGATTCGCGATGGTCAGTTGCCAGGCAAATTCCTCAAACGAGCAGATCAGTGGTTCGATGCCCCCGGGATCGTGCGCGTCCAGCGACTCACGTCCCTGGACCAGGTATAGTGATGCCCGGCGTTTGGACCCGGCTTCGGTCAAAGACAAAGATCCGTTTGAGAAATCGAACAACGCGAGCCGGTTGCGGCCGCTCAGCGCAGGCCGAATATCATGCCACTGCAGGCGGCCGGCTATCATCAGGTGCAGGATCAGCCAGTAGTCGCCCTCGAGTCCGATGGCGATACGCTTGCCGACACGCCGCAAGCCGCTGACCCGTTTGTCGATCGCGTGCGACAAGGGAGGGTCGACGCTACGCAAGAGAAAGGGTGTGGCAACACGAATCTGCTTCAGTATCCTGCCATTGATGCGTTCATCGAGCTTGTCGATGTATACGTCAATATCCGGTAGCTCGGGCACAGGCGATCAGCCCCGTATCGGCCGCTTCCGCTATTCAGGTCAGCCCGACGGGACAACTGACACCGGTACCGGCGATGCCGCAGTAGCCTTGCGGATTTTTTGCAAGATATTGCTGATGGTAGTCCTCGGCGTAATAAAATTCGCCGAGCGCAGCAATTTCCGTCGTGATGTTGCCGTGCCCGGCTTCACTCAGTTGATGCTGATATGTTGCTGCCGATGCACGTGCAAGGCGCGCCTGGCGTGGGTCCATCGTGTAGATCGCGGAACGATACTGGGTGCCTATGTCATTACCCTGGCGCATCCCCTGAGTCGGGTCGTGGTTTTCCCAGAAGACCTTCAGCAGCTCGTCGTAGCTGACCTTGTTCGGATCGAATACAACCAGAACGACTTCCGCATGGCCGGTCATTCCGCCGCAGACTTCCTTGTAATTCGCGTTCGCCGTTTCTCCTCCGGAGTAGCCGACCGCCGTAGACCAGACACCCTCTGTTTCCCAGAAAAGCCGTTCCGCTCCCCAGAAGCAGCCCATGCCGAAAACGGCGGTGCACAATTCCTCCGGGAACGGCCCCCTGATGGGGTTGCCGTTGACAAAATGCTTGGCTGCAACCGGCATGGCGTCGCCGCGCCCGGCCAGTGCCTGACCCGGTTCGGGCATCGTTGTCCTCCTGCTTTTGCCAGACATAATTCTAATAACCCGTTGATGCAGTTCCGTTCTGACCAGCCTGCCTTGCCTGTTCCAGTGACTCCGCGCGCTCGGGGTCAATAGCGACGTACATGCCACCACGGCGCGGCTGTTCGACTATGCCATCCGCGCTTAAGAAACGAAACGGTATCGACTGTTCTTTGCCGTATTCTATTGCCCGATACACGCCGAAGTGCAGATGCGGCAGGGCCGAGTGGCCGGTGTTTCCGGACAGGCCGATTTGCTGTCCGGCCGAAATCCTGTCGCCGACCTGTACCAGCACACCATCCTGCTCGAGGTGGTAGTACTCGCCGGTCGTTTCGTCGTCGTGCAGTATGACGATGTAGTTTGCCCGTCCCGCGCATTCGTCCTTCCAGCAACCTAATGAATTCGACGATTCCGTGCGTGCCACGATACCGCTCCTCGCAGCATGAACCGGCGTACCTTCTGCCATCTTGAAGTCAACTGCGAACTGCTCGATCCCCGTGTGACTGAATCGTGAACCGAAGCCCTGCAGTACACGGTAACTCTTGCCGCTTTCATAGGGCAGCATGTATACCAGTTGCTCATTGTGTTCCGCATGCATGTTGCCGATCGTCCACTGGCAGCTCAACGCGCGGCGCCTGCTTTGCCACGCATCGCCTCGCGCGACCACAGGCAACAAGAGTGAGTCGCCGGATGCGAGTGTCCTGGTAAGCGATGACGGACCATTGATGTCGAAGTATCCGGTATTGAACTGCACGGAGAAAGTCAGTGGCACCGGGCTTGAGTTGATTGCCTGCAGACCGATGGCGCCGTCATTGTCCGCCGCTTCGATGCACAGCCACTCGCAGCTGCATGCTGCACGAGCCTCGCCGAACGGATCGAGCAGTACAGCACCGAGAAGCAGGGCCGATAGAACCGGTCTTGTCATCGATTGCTTGCCGCCGGGCCCGCGATTTCGCCTGTCGCAGCCGGGGCCGCGACGTCGGATGGTCGGTAAAAGAACTCGTGCGTATAGGTCTGGTCGGGCACCGTGACGATTTCACCGTCCTTGAATCGCGGACGATAAACCAGGTCTCTTACATTGCGCAGGACATCGTTTTCCATTTCGACGAGGCCAGGCGGGTCGGATTCAATTAACGAGATATTCGTCGATTGGCCGCTCTTGCTGATGGAGTATCCGACGACGATGGTGCCCCGTTCGAAATTTTCCGGCCTGGCTTGTCCGAAGTCCTGTCGCGTGCTGTTGTAATAGCGGGTCGGGCTGATGCTTTGCAGGATTATCGGCGACTCCATGGTTTCTATCCTGCTCGGTATTCTGTCTTCTTCGGCCGAGAGCAGTTCCCAGGTCTCTTCATAAACTTTCTTAGCACGGTTGGCACGTTCCGTCAGCGTGTAGAAGTCGCCCAGCGCCAGCAGGCTTATATGTTGAATTTCCCAATTCGACTCGGGATTGTTTTCAGCAATGCGCAGTGCGCGCTTCAAGTAAACTTCGCCGCCGGATGCCGGAGTGTAGGTTTGGAATTCCGGATCGTACGGTTCTACAAAGAGATAGGATCGACCGAGGCCGGTCAACGGCGGGATCAGGGAAAGGTCGTCGCGCCCGCGCGAAGACTCGAGTATTCTGATAATGCGCCTGTAGGTGTTTCTCTCCGAATTGTACCGCTGCATCCGGTGCATCCAGTTGGCCTGTCGCTCCAATGCCGGCAATACGTCCTCGCTGTCCGGGTCAACGTTGCGAACCTGCAGGTTGTAGACGTTTTCCTGGACGTCGAGTGCGTCGCTCGTTTCCCCGACCAGAAGATAGGTTTCGGTCAGTGCGTCCAGCATTTCAATTTGTCGCAGGTTGTGCGGGCCGTCATTGACGTGACTGATGTGCACGGAGTGGTCGAAGGTGTCCCTGGCCAGGTCCGGACGGCCGGCTGCGAGCTGCGCAGCTCCGAGCCCGTTGAGCGGGTTGATCAGGTCGGCATGTAAGCGGTCTTCGATACGTTCGATTATTTCGATCGCCGCTTTGTAGTTGAGTTGCGCCGATTCGAACTCCTTGTTGTGATACTGGACTGTACCGAGGTTGGTCAGTGCCTTGGCCGAATCGTGGCTGTTGATGCCGTATAGTTTGATCGACAATTCGACAATACGTTTGGCGAGTGTGTCGGCCTCATCGTACATTTGATTATCAATCGAAGACTTGTACGACTGAAAGCTACGCAGGAGTTCAGCACGGTCCCTTTCCTCCTCGGATTCCGCTTCTTCCCAGTCACGGTCGAGGTCTTCGCTGCGAAAGTCGGTAATGATGCCGGGCCCTTCGCTACCGTCCTCTTCATCGTCGATAGTTTCCACGCTTGCTTCTTCGGCAAGTTCTTCCTCGCTGAAGACGATATCGCGAATATCTTCATCTTCGTCATCCTGCTGTGCAAAGCTACTCGCCGTAAGAACGAGTCCGGCAAACAAAACGACTGATTGGAGAAATGCTTTTTTATTCATCGGGTCCTGAAAGTGCCTGATCGACGCAATTCAATCTGACTTCCTGACGGCCAAATAGTTCTTGAAATGAAGGCTCTGCCAGACTGCAAATACTATACATATTCGGGGCGCACGTCGGTACCGCGGGCGGTCTCGATGGCGCCGGTCAGGCGCCGCCGCCGGGCTCGAGAAGCCAGTCCTGCTGGCGGGGGCCGGGTGCCTGAAACTGTCTGCAATCAAGAGTTTGCTGATTTCCGGAGCTGCTCATGGCGAGTTTCCGGCAGGCCGCTGCAAATCGCTGCGCAATCATCTGTGCGTAAGGTCCCTGTCCTGACTGGCGGACAGCGAAGCGGGCATCGTAGTCCTTTCCGCCGCTGGCCTGACGCACCAGGCTCATCACATGAGCTGTTCTGTCGGGCATATGTGTGTTGAGCCATTCCTGGAAAAGAGTTCCTACCTCGTGCGGCAGCCGCAGAAATATGTAATGTGCGCGTGACACTCCTCGCGCTGCCACGTTGGCCAGGATCGACTCTATCTCGCTGTCATTGACGGCCGGGATGACAGGCGCCATCAACAGACTCACCGGCACGCCGGCCTTGTTCAGATCGTCCATCAGGCGAAGGCGCACTTCCGCGGCAGGAACTCGCGGCTCGAGGAGACGTTTAAGGTCCCTGTCCATGGTCGGTATGCTGACGGCTACGGAGCACAGGTTTTTTTCCGCCAGCGCTGAAAGCAGATCGATATCGCGTCGCAACAGGCTGCCCTTGGTGATCAGGCTGACCGGGTGGCGGTGAGCCAGGAAGGCCTCGAGCAGACCGCGCGTAATACCGAAGCGTTTTTCCGCCGGCTGATAGGGGTCCGTATTGGCGCCGATCGTAATGGGCCGGACCTCGTAGTCGCGCTTCGCCCATGCCGCGAGCAGTCTTTCGACGGCATTCGGCTTGTAGAAAATTTTCGTTTCGAAATCCAGCCCCGGCGACAGGTCGAGGTAGCTGTGACTCGGTCGCGCATAGCAATATATGCAGCCGTGTTCACATCCCTGGTAGGGATTGATCGATCGGTCGAACGGAACGTCCGGGGAGCGGTTGCTGCTGATGATGCTTTTGGCCGTCATGGCCCGGTATTCGGTTTCCGGCGCCGGCAGTTCCGCAGCGAATTCGTCGAGCAGCTCGGCTGGCCGGCGATCGAATCGGCCTGCCAGCCGCGAAACGGCACCTCGACCCTTGTAGGCGGAAACTGGCATGCCGGATACTGTATATAATCACAGTCTCCGCTGGCAAGCGGCCGGCGCTAGTTGAGAACCTTGTAACCGCGCCCGCGCATGCAGTTCTTGACCACGTGTTGCTTGTCACGGTCGGCGTCGAGGCCCGAGCGCGTTGCGCCCAATATACTGCCGTAACCCGCGCCTTTGCCGGCATCGCCACTGATAGCACCGGTCGCCGCTCCGATTACGGTGCCGCCGGCGGCGCCCTTGGCAACGCCTTCTTCGGTACGGATCTGGTCCGAGTACGCGCTGCATTCGGCGAGATCGGCCTCGTATAAGGACATATCGACACCCTTGGTGTCGACAATCGGCTCAGGATGCGACGAACAGGCGGCCAAAATCAGCGCTGCCAGGAGTCCACCACCATTCGTTGCCTTGAATTCCATCATTGCACTCACCGTCTAAGTCGTTTTCCAGCCGCAACCAATACTACCAGTCCCGCGGCGCGGGCCGGCGCGATAGCGACCGACCAGCTTGGCATTGGCACGTTCATGGGCTACAAAGGCCCCCCAATGTAACGCGCCGGCGCTCCGCCGGTTGACTCACCGCGAGATACCGATGGCGAATTCGACCCAGGCCTCGACTGCAAGAGCCATTTTGTATGCATTCCTCGCCAATCTTGGCATTGCGTTGGCGAAATCCTGGGCGGCCTGGCTGACGGGCTCTGGCAGTATGCTGGCCGAGGCCATTCACTCCTACGCGGATTCCGGCAACCAGGTTCTGCTGTATCTCGGGCTGCGGCAATCGGACAGGGCGGCAGACAGTGAGCACCCCTTGGGCTACGGAAAGCTCAGTTACTTCTGGAGCTTCATCGTCGCCATGTTGTTGTTCAGCGTCGGCGGCCTGTTTTCAGTGTACGAAGGAGTGCACAAGCTGAACCATCCCGAGCCGATCAGCATGGCCTGGGTGGCGCTGCTGGTTCTCGGTATTGCCGTTGTCCTGGAAGCGTCGTCGCTGATGGGCTGCCTGCGGGAAATCCGGCACATCCGGGGCGAAAGGCCGTTTGCCGAATGGCTGAGAAACACGCGGAATTCGGCATTGGTCGTCGTTTTCGGTGAGGACATCGCTGCACTCATCGGTTTGCTGCTGGCTTTCGTTTTTGTGGCGCTCGCCGCGCTGACCGGAAACCCGGTTTACGATGCGATCGGTTCGATCTGTATTGGCATCGTACTGCTGGTTATTTCGGTTTTCCTCGTTATCCGGGTGCAGTCCTTGCTGGTTGGCCGCTCCGCGGACCCGCTGATTCAACAGGCCATCGCGGATGTCATTCGCGAGCAACCGGATATCGAAGAAATATTCAACACCATAACGCTGCAGTTCGGTCCGGATACGATGCTGGCCGCAAAAATCCGTCTGAAAGCGGGTCTCGATATCGACACGGCGGTCGCACTGATAAACGTTCTGGAAGAGCAGCTGAAAATGCGCATCCCCGAACTTCGCTGGTGCTTCGTCGAACCCGACACCGTGGATTGAACAGGCCGCCCGGGCAGGCACCCTGTTATCCGAAGCGCTGAATCAGGCGCTTTGCTGGTAGATGTGCAGGTCGCGCTGCGGGAACGGGATGGAAATTCCTTCCTTGTCGAAGCGTTTCTTGACGGCTTCCGTCAGATCGAATTTCACTGCCCAGTAATCCTGTGATTTTACCCACGGCCTCACGACAAAATTCACGCTGCTGTCCGCAAGTTCTGATACAGCGATCTGACACTCTGGATCTTTCAGCACACGCTCGTCTGCGGCTACCTGTTGCTTGATCGCTTCACGTACTTTGTCGAGATCGTCGCTGTAACTTACGCCGACAACCAGGTCAATTCGCCGCGTCTCGTTCGCATTGTAGTTTGTGATGATGCTGTTCATGATCTGACCATTGGGAATGATGATCTCCTTGTTATCCGGAGTTCTCAGGATCGTCGTAAGAACCTGTACCTGGATGACGGAACCGCCAACACCCGCGGCCTCGACATAGTCGCCGACCTTGTACGGGCGAAACAGGACTATAAGGACACCGGCAGCGAAGTTCGCCAGAGAGCCCTGCAATGCCAGGCCGACGGCCAGACCGGCCGCACCGATCAAAGCGACCAGCGACGCCGTCTGCACGCCGAGTTTGGTGATGGCCGCGATGATGACGAAGGCCATCAGGGCCCATTGCACGAGGCTTGTAACGAAGCTGATCAGGATCGGGTCGACAGACTGCGCAGCCAGCACCTTGCGAACGCCCTTGGTCACCATGCGGGCGACCGTTCGTCCGACATAGAAGATGACGATGGCTGCCAGCAGGTTCAGGCCCAGGTCGAGACCTGTTGATTGCAGATCGCTGAATATTTTGGCCCAGTCTATATCGAGGCCAGGTATGGCTATGTCATTCATCAAATCTTTCCTTTTTTCCTCTTCGGTCTTGCTGATTGGCTGAAACGGATCGCGGAATTTGCCTGCGATGGAGTTATCAATGGCCCGGGATGCCTTCGTGGCCACTGCGAAATCGATAAATGAAGTATGGCGCCTTCATCATCATGTGGTCCTTGCTCTTCAAGACCTGGTCCTGGATAGCACTGTCAGCAAGGTAGAGCCAGCCATCGGGACCAAACGACAACGCGTCCGCCCAGCGGATTCGGCGCGACTGTATCAGCGTTCGAAGCACGCGGTCCTGGCCGACCATCATGACGGAACCGTGCTCGATATCGGTAATATAGACATTGCCGTCAATATCCGCGCTCAAACCGTCGCTGAGGGGCTTCCTGCTGAAGTGCTCTACGGCATTTTCGAGCTGCCGGGGCGGCAAGGAGGCATCTTTCAGGATACTGACCGGAATTCTGAAAAGTTCGTCGTTATTGATAGCCCCGTAATAAAGCCAATTGTTGTCTGCATCGATCGCAATGCCATCAACGCCGCCTTTCAGCGATATGAGGCCACCCAGAAATGTCATGTCCCGCGAGGGCGTGCGAATCAGGTGGTTTTCCGCGCGTACCGACTCGTGGGATTCCAGTACCCGGCGAGCACGGCGAGCCTCGACTTCGTACACGACGATTGCCGGTTTCTTGCGCCAGAAACTTGCGTCGGCGACAAAAACGTACTCACCGTCCGCACTGACCTGCAGGTCCTGTAGAAATGAGCCGGCCGGCGCGCTATCGGCAGGAAACAGGAAGTCGTGGGCGATCTTCCCGCTGGCAAGATCGAATGCCAGCAGCCTCGCGGTACCAAATCCGTGATTGCCGTGATCCATGGTCCACAGCCGGTCTTGCCGGTCGACGACAATGCCCAGAACGGTGTTGAACAAGTAGGGCTGTACTGTGCCGCTCGGGTAGGGAACGGCGGCCCCGTTTACCCATTCGAGAAGTTTGTTGCCTTGCGGTCTCGATTCGGGATGCACCGTGAAAAAGATCCGGCCGTCGCCACTGACGGTGACGTTTCCAATGGGCTCGCCATAGCTCAACACGACTTCGAGTTCTGATTCGTCCAGCATCGGTGGCGTTGACAGATCGGGGTAAGGTTCGCCACCGCCGTAGCTGAATCGAAGTATCGCGGCTCCGAGCAACGTGATGGTTGCGATAAAAAGCAGGAAACTTTTCAAGACTCCGGACTACCCCTGACAGAATGCACCGCGGATTCTACAATGTCGCAGCGCCTCAGTCTTGGCCTTACAGTGCGACGATCCAGGCCAGGGCCAGTGAAACCACCGTTGCCGTCGCGGCCAGTCTCTGTATCGCGGGATTCTCCAGATTTGTTTTCAGGACCGTAAGAATTAATCCGCCGGCGAATCCACAGGCAAATCCGGTCAGGTGAGCACCGACGTCGGTCATTTCATCTCCGGTGCCGGTGTAGGCGAGCAATGCAATTCCGCCGATTATGGGGCCTAGTCGGTAGGGCCAGCGATCCTGAATCATGAATCGCGACCGCCAGACGAAGCCCGCCAGCAAACCGAGTGCAGCAAATACAGCGGTCGATGCGCCTATGGAACGGTGCGCCGATTCCAGTAACAGCGTGTTTAGAAGGTTGGCACAGGTCGCCGACAAGATAATCGCAAACCAGGCGACGCCGGAGCCGAGCAGGCGACCGGCGAAAAAGCCGAACAACGCACCGAAACCCAGATTGCCGAGCAAGTGGCGGATGCCGCTGTGCAACGTCAGCGCCGTCGTCGCACGCCACCACTCGCCTTGCCGGATGAGTTCACCGTCCACGCGTCCAGCGGCGAACCAGTTCCTGCCGAATGCAAATTCGCCGGCAAGCCACGCAATGACACACAAAACGACAATGTAAACAAAAACGCCGACGAGGCCGCCCTTGTGTCCTGGTAGCGGCACAGGCGCGGCCTTTGTTTTCGACGGCCGGTTTTCCTGTTCGTATTGCCAGATTTCGTACTTCGCTCGCTCGCTCGCTTCTGCCGGAACCAGCAATGCGGCGCCGAAGTCTCCGTTTACGATTTCGCAGGGTATGCCGAGTGAGTGCAGCACCAGTGCGCGATCGGATACCGCCTGCGGGCTGCGTGCTTCGTAAACCACGCTCAGTTCGCCGTTCACGTGCTGTCATCCAGCAGCGCAGGAAGAATCTGCGCCAGTATTTCCGTGCATCCGCCATCCATTTTGAAAGAGGCGATATTGTCTGCGCGGGTCTTGCCGCGATTGATGATCACAAGCGGTTTTCCCGATTCTGCCGCGAGTCTCGCAAACCGATAGCCGGACCAGACCATCAGCGAGGAACCGATGACCAGCATGGCATCGGACTCGGAAACGGTCTGTTGAGCCTGCTGCACTCTTTCGACGGGCACCGATTCGCCGAAGAACACGACATCGGGTTTGAGTATGCCACCGCATTCCGTGCAATCCGCCGGCACGAACTTGTCGGAGGCTGCGGCTTCCAGTTGCGCATCGCCGTCCGGTGCGAATTGCGACGCCGGAAAATTCCAATCCGGGTTCAATGCCGCCAATCGTTCCTGCAGCCGGTCGCGGGAGCTGACGTCGCCGCAATCCAGGCAACGAACTTTTCGCAGAAGTCCGTGCAGATCGATCACGTTGCGACTTCCTGCAGCGCGGTGCAGGTTGTCGACGTTCTGCGTTATCAGGCAGGAGATCCGGCCGGCAGTCTCCATTTTCGCCAGGGCCAGGTGGGCGGCATTCGGTGTCGCGCCTGATACGCGGTGCCAGCCGGCGAAACTGCGCGCCCAGTAGCGGCGGCGTGTCCCTGCGTCACGACGAAAGTCTCCGTATTGCACGGGTTGAGCATGCTTCCAGTTGCCGTCGCGGTCGCGGTAATCGGGAATGCCGGAATCGGTGCTACAACCGGCACCGCTCAGTACCGCGAGGCGCCGGTGCGGCTTCAGGAATTGGAAAAGCTCGTCTGACATCTTAAAAAAAGTCATAAAAACAATAAGTTAGTGAAACAAGTCGCGGCCGGCTTCTGGCCGCTTTCCTTCAGCCGCAATTCAGCTTCGGCGAAACATAATCTTCTTCGAAGCATGAAACACAGACTTGTAGAGACATGGCCATTTTCAGAAAAATCTACTTCGGACTTGCGCTGGTTTCAGCAGTATTTCTGCTGATTTCGCTGTTCTGACCGCGGCGCTTATACCGATCTGATCAGCCGATTGCGCTAAGCTTGCTGCTTTCGCCGAACAGCGAGTCTACGTCATGTCGCATTTCCTGGTTGCCGCCCCGATGCTGCTTTGCGCCTGCTTGCCTCTGTCACTCAATGCTGAGGTCGCGGATGCCGATATCAATGGCTTCACCGTTCGACACACAATAAACATCGCGGCAGTCCGGGAGGATGTATATCGCGCCGCCGTGCACGACGTCGGCAAGTGGTGGAGCGACGATCACACCATGTCCGGTGTAGCGGCGAACATGAGTATCGATGCCCGGCCGCTGGGCTGTTTCTGCGAAACGCTCGGCGACGGCGCGGGCGTTGTGCACATGACAGTCACATTCGTCAATCCGCTGGTAATGATCAAACTGACCGGAGGCCTCGGTCCCCTCGGACTGATGGGTGTAGACGGCAACATGACCTGGGAGTTCGACGATGGAGAGGCAGGTACCGATGTCACACTGAATTATGCAGTGGGCGGATACATGGATGGAGGCCTGAACTCAATTGCGTCAAGTGTCGACGCGGTACTCGTCGAACAGATGTCGCGACTGAAGGCATTCGTTGAAGCCGGTTCCGGCGACGAATAACCGGCGCGGTTCGCCAAATGGCCAGTCCACAACCAGGCAATCCGCCGCGGCCCAGGCGGTCGTCGACCGTCCTCCTGATTCGCGATGGCGAATCGACGCCCGAAGTGCTGATGCTCAAGCGCCACGCGAAGTCGGCATTCGGCGCAGTGTACGTCTTTCCGGGTGGAGTAGTGGACGCCTGCGACAGCTGCACCGGCGATCGTTGCGGCGCCATTGGCAGGGAGCAGGCGGCCGACCTGCTTGGCACTGACGATGCGCTCGACTACTTCAGCGCCGCGGTTCGCGAAGTCTTCGAAGAAACCGGTGTGCTGCTTGCAAACTGCACCACGGCATCCGACCCACAGCGCTTTGCCTGTGATGCCGATCGACGCTGCCTGATCGAAGGCGACGTTTCGTGGGACGAATTCCTGCGGCTACGAAAACTGACGCTGTCCTCGCAAGACCTGCATTATTTCGCGCACTGGATTACGCCGATCAGCGAACCAAAACGTTTTTCAACTCGGTTCTTCCTGGCCAGGATGCCCGAGGGACAGCAGGCGAGCCATGATGGTCATGAACTGACCGACAGTTGCTGGATGACAGCCGCCGACATACTCGAAGCGCAGAGAGCAGGGCAAATGCGCCTGATCTATCCGACCTATCGCACGCTGAAGGACATCGTAAACAAGAAGACGGTGACCGACGTCATCGATTGGGCAGTAGAGCGTCAGCGCAGCGGTGTTGCGAGAGTGTTGCCCGCAATCGTCGATATCGACGGCAGGGACAAGGTCGTGCTGCCGGGCGATCCGCGTTATCCGGTGGAAGAACAGGAATGAGCAGCGAACTTCGGGCAGGAATCCTGCAGGAAGTCGCTACGGGCGTCAGGCGGCTCGTTGCACCGAACCCCGGTATGATGACCGGGCCGGGAACAAACACCTATCTGCTCGGAAGGGATGCCATTGCAGTCATTGATCCTGGCCCGCGCATCGACGCACATATCGATGCCATAGCTGAAGGTGCCGGTGCGCCGGTCCGCTGGATACTGGCAACGCACACGCATCCCGATCATTCCCCGGCGGTCAGCGCACTGGCGGCCATGACGGGAGCCGAGGTGCTCGGCCGTCCGGCGCCCGAGGGTCGGCATCAGGACCGGACGTTCCACCCCGACCGGATCCTCGACGACGCTGATGTGCTGAAGACGGCCGAGTTCGAACTGCAGGCAGTGCATACGCCCGGACACGCGTCGAATCACGTTTGTTACCTGCTGCGGAAACATCGCTGTCTTTTTACAGGCGATCACATCATTAACGGTTCGACGGTCGTGATCGATCCGCCGGACGGCAATATGCAGCAATACATCGAATCGCTGCGACGCCTGAAGGACATCGATATCGCTTCAATCGCGCCCGGTCACGGCGAAGTGTTCACGAATCCCTATGAGGTTATCGACTGGATCATCGATCATCGACTGGAACGCGAGGGCAAGGTGATTGCAGCGTTGCGTAAGAACCCGGCTTCGACCTCGATGGAACTCGTTGCGGTCGTCTACAAAGATGTTGACCGCGCGCTTTATCCGGTGGCAGAGCGCTCGCTGCTTGCACACCTGATCAAACTGAAGGATGAGGGAAGGGCGGTAAACGACCAAGGTCGCTGGCGGCAAGGCTAGAAGCCGCGGCCAGCTGCAACCGGGTAAGATGCATAATCTAGGTGGAACCGGTTCGCAATAACTTGATCAGCGAAACGATTTCCTCGTTCGCCAACCCAGCTTGCACGCCGCGCTTCAGGATTCTGTTGGCAAACTGCGGAATCTGGTCGTCGATATTCGCGTCTTCGGCCTGCGAAAGCACGCGATCGAGAATGCCGCTGTAAACGCCAAGCGACGCGCCGGGTTTCGAAAAGTCGTTGTTGGCAATGGCTGCACCGAGATGCCGGACTTCCTGGACATCGCTTGGAGATGAATCGGCAATGACCGAGGCCAGCAATTCGGCAGACACGCCCTCGGACTCGCAGATCAGCGCCGCCTGGGTCAGGCCGAGATGCGTGCAGATGTAATAAAAGAGTATGGCGACGTCGAGTCCGGCGGCCGCGCCGATTGGCTCGCCGAGATAGCGCAGGTCGCTGGTCAGTGCGTCAAGAATCCCTCTGGAGCTTTCATAAGCTTTTGATTTTCCAGATAAAAATATAAGACCATCCTGGCCGACCTCGCGCGGGTACGCGAGGATAGCGCCGTCGAGGTAAGCCGCCGCGTGGGAGTTTGCCCATTGCTCCGCATCGCGCGCTTCCTGCGGTTTTCCGGTCGAAAACTGCACCAGCGTCTTTCCCCGGACAGCAGACTCCACGGCCTTCGTGTGCAGCAGCGTGTTGCAGGCGTCGTAGTCGTCGATGCAGATGACGGTGACCGCGCTTGCGGCAATGCAGTCTGCTACGCCCTTTGCACAGGCGATGCCATCGGCTGAAAATGGCGCCATTCGTGCCGCGCTTCGATTCCAAACCGTGACATTATGTCCCCTGGCGACGAACGCCCTCGCGATGGCGGAACCCATCGCGCCGAGCCCGACGACCGATACCGAAGACCCGGCTGTTTGCTTGGCATTTTGCATCGTTACCCCTCGGCCGAAACCCTTTTGCGGGGTTGATATGACCCGGCAGTTCGCATAGCGTAGGCAGCCCGATTTGCCAGGACCGGAAGAATGACCTTCGTTGTAACCGAGGCGTGTATCAAGTGCAAACTGACAGACTGCGTCGAGGTCTGCCCGGTCGACTGTTTTCACGAAGGCCCGAACATGCTGGTCATCGATCCCGACGAATGCATTGACTGCACCCTGTGTGAACCGGAATGTCCGGTCGAAGCGATTTTTTCCGAAGACGAACTGCCGGAGGATCAAAAGCAATTTCTCGCCATCAACACCGAGCTGTCGCGCGAGTGGCCGGTCATCACGCAGATGAAAGATCCGCCGGAAGACGCGGACGAATGGCGCGAGGTCAAGGACAAACTGCAGTACCTGGAACGTTAGGCGACGGCATTGATCAGTCTTCGCGCACGATTCGTGCGCTTCATGTCCAACCAGTACTTCAAGCGTATAACGCCGGACACCGACGTTGCCGAGTTGCGCAAGTCCTGGGATGAAATCGCCAGCAAACTGAAGCCGGCATCCGGTGTGCGGCGCCGCGAAGCGATCGTGGACCATATCCACTGCGAATGGCTCGTTCCCGAGAAGTGCGACGAAGCACCGGCAATTCTGTATCTGCATGGCGGCATCTACCTGGTGGGAAGTGCAACCACGCATCGCCGCCTGGTCAGTTATGTCGCGAAAACGGCCGGCATGCGCGCGCTGATTCCGAATTACCGGCTGGCACCCGAGCATCCGTTTCCAGCCGCTATCGAGGATGCGAAACTGATCTATCGGAAGATGCTGGAGCAAGGCATAGCCTCGGAAAAAATCGCCATCGGCGGCGACTCTGCAGGCGGCGGGCTGACGATGGCAACCCTGCTCGCGCTGAAGGACGAGGGCGTTCCGCTGCCCGGTGCCGCGTTCCTGATGTCGCCCTGGCTCGACCTGGCGGCGCAAGGGGAATCGCTGGTTACGCGTAAGGACCAGGATCCCTGGTTCGATCCGGACAATATGTCGGAAATGGTGCGCCGCTATTGTGGCAACGAAGACCGGAAAAACCCGCTGGTATCGCCGTTGTACGGTGAGCTTTCGGGACTGCCGCCCATGCTGGTCCAGGTTGGCGATCACGAGATCTTGCTGAGTGACTCAACCCGCCTGTCCGATCGCGTTTCGGCCGCGGGCGGCAAAGTCACACTGCAGGTATGGCCCGATATGTGGCACGTCTTCCAGTATTTTGTCGGCCAGATGCCGGAAAGCATGCGTGCAATTGAGGACATCTCGGATTTCTTGAACAAGCACGTGGGGTAGTCGGCCCGTATCAGAATCCCGATTGTCGCTGGCTGTCGTCGTACATTCGCGTCAGAAAATTGCGGATAGCGGGTTCCGCTTCTTTGCGTGACATGAGTTTCTGCTGCTCGAGGATCTTTGCCATGTCTCCGATAGAGCGTTTGCCGTCGATGAGCGACATGATGAACGAATAGATCTGCGTCGACATCGCCTGGGTGCGAAACGACTGCAGCAAAGGTACCGGCTCCTTACCGGTCACGATCCAGTCCGGTAGCGCTTTGTAGCGACCCGGACTATCGACGTCCTGCTGCTTATGTGCGCAAAAGGTAAACACGGTCTCCTGGCGAGCATGACGGCTGGCTGGTGAACACATATAAGGAATGGTTGCCTGTCGAACCACGGGCGCATCGAATCCCGATTCCCCGGCAATGATCAGCGTTTCCTCCGGACTGTAACGTCTGGCGCGTTCCGGGCTGTCGAAAGCCAAAGATCCGAAGTTGATCCAGCGCCCGCCGTGTTTCAGCAAATTATTGATTCTTATACTAAAAACAGGCAGATCTTCCGCGACGATGTCGATAAGCCATGGCGTAATGACAGTGTCGAAGACTTCGCCGGCAAACGGCGCACGAAGCACATCCCCCAGCAGCAGAAAGAAGCCGTCGCGCACCGGCTCCGGCGCGCCCAGTTTTCTCAGGACAGCAAAGTCGTCCAGCGATTTCGGCGCGATGGGAAACTCATGGAGTTGCAATTGCTCTCCGCCCACAAGCTGTTTCGCAATCAAAAGCAACAGCGGATTGAAGTCCATCGCAATGGTCGTATCAGGCGCAAGCTGCATGTGCAGGTCGTAGGCGAGTCGGCAGGCTCCGGCGCCGAGCACCAGGACATTACCCAGCGATTCGTTGTCTGTCAGTACACTGCGAATCTGTTCCAGGGACGCTTCGTTTTCTGCGTCGCCCCATGCCCAGTCCCTGTGTACGTTCGCATAATAGGTATTCAACCCCTGGTCTGATGGCAAGCGTGTGCGCATGGCGAGGTGCGACTCGTAACTCGCCTGTATGGATTGGACGTCGACCGGTGAAAGCAATTGCCGCAACGTCTTCTTGTGCCGGTCTGTGGCCGCCAGTTGTTGTTCCAGACGCTTGCGCGTGAGTTCGCGCCGGTTCTCGGCGATCAGTTCGGACTTTAGCCGTTGCGACTCGTGAGACAGCTGCTGCAGAGAGTAGTGCAGACGGTTTCGCCATTCACCGAGCGATGATTCCGGATCGGCAAAAAGCCACGGAATACCGCCGATGTCTGGATATTCCGTCTTGCATGCGCCACATCGGTAGCGATCTTCTTTCCTGTCCAGCGGCCTTTTGTCGCAGCGCGGGCAGGCGAGCAGTTCATCGAGACGACTGGCATCCTGCATTTTTAACTCTCATTCTGGAAACAATGCTGGCTGCATTATGGCGCAGCGAAAAAGGGGCCGGATACATTTTCTTGATGATAAGAAATGTATCCGGCCCCTTTTTCGGAACCGACTGGCTGTATTTTAAGCGATTGACGGCCAGCCGGACGAATCCGACTGGCCGTCGTTTGACACCCCAACAGTGGGATATTAAGAGGGATTCAGCGGACCGATCTGTCCCTGCACGATGGCGTCGAATGCCGTCATGCGGTCGCGAAGGGTCGAGTCTCCGAGACCATGGTTCGGGAACAGGCCGGCAAAATTGCCTTCCTCGCCGTGCAATGCCATGTAATTCAGGATCACGGTGTTCACCAGCAGGTTGACGTTGTTGGCGGCAGGCGTCGCGGCACGCGCTACGTTGGCACCCGCGTCCATGTAACCAAGCTGCTGATGCATTGCCTGCTCGGCGGCATTGGCACCGCGGAGCACAGCCCGGCCGTTCGGATTGAATACCATGAAGAACGATGCGGCAGTCGACGAGTTGTCACTGACCCATTCACCCTTGCCACGACCGTCGATCGAGTTGTCGATGACGCCGTTGCTCGAGAGCGAACCGTCACTGAATACGTACATCATCAGCGGAACGCCGATGCGTGCTGCGTATTCGATACAGGCGCCCATGCAACGGCCGGCACGGAAGTCCTTGACCTCGCCTTCGCGACGCTGACCACCGTGGTAGTCGTAGCCGCCCATTTCGATACAGGCGGCACCGGCAAAACCGTTCATGACCAGCTTCATGACCGAAGCCGTCTTGCGGAATTCCTGGCCGTCACGACCGCCGTCATTGAATTCGGCGTCGCTGAAGATGCCGCCGGGGCCTACGATCATCGGATCCTGGCCCGGATCCAGCGGCGTGCCACCGAAGCGATCGGCGATGTCGGCGGCTTTCAGGTAGCCGCAGCCCACCATGTCCTTGACTACAGCACTGGCGGTGACCTGCTGGCCGGCGTCGACCGTACCCATTTTCTTGTCACTGAGACGGTAGATTGATTCCATGACCGCGGTGGCATCGTTCGGGCCGAGGATACCGACCAGCTGGCCGGTGTCGACCAGGGCGGTAACGTCACTTGGACGATCCACCTTGGTTGGCCGGAATTCCGGATTCATCATCATGGCCGGGATCATCGAGTTGCCGCCGGAATCACTGTTTTCGGTTCCGGCCAGCCTGACGATCGATCCGTTGGCGCCCGCACGCGCTATGCCGTACAGCGGATTATGCGGGTTGTTGGATGTGTCGTTATCCGAGCGCGCCGGAATGATGGCACCGGTCAGGTTCGCTGCGCGGGCCGGATTCATGCTGCCCAGAATGCCGCGGCGAAATGCGCTGTCCGAATGGAAGGCAAGCCCGAAATCGGTGTTGGCATACGGTCCGGTTACGGGATCGGTCAGTCCGGGAACCATGTCACCGGGCAGGCCGAGCTTCTCGTAACCCGAGGTGCTGAGGAAATCCAGCTGTCCGCCCTCCTGGCCGACCAGGACATTGGAGCCAGCGATGTTCGCGCCGCCCGCAAGGTCGAAGCAGATAAACGGAATCTTGCCGGCACCTGCGGTTGCGATATTGCAGGGGCTCGACAGTAACGGCGTCAAGTCACCGGACAACGCGGCGAATGCCTCGCGCGGGTTCGAGAACAGGCTCATGACACCGCCGCCTACAGCGAATGCCGATCCTGACAGGAAACCCTGCGCGACGAATTCGCGACGCGTAACAGGACGCGGATGATCGCCGTGAAGCTGCGGAGCATCCAGGTCTCGGACTTTGCGTTTCTTAGCCATAACGTTTTGCCTCGTATCCTATCTATTCTGTCTACTGAACCAGCGTAACTGCACTGCCAATAACCGAGGCACATACGGCCTTGGCGATTGCCCGCGTGTTCGGATTGTCCGGACTGACCAGCAGGCGATCTATCAGGTTGCCGGGGTAGGTGCCGTTCGCGGAGCTAAAGCCAAGTTCGTTCCTGACTTCCGTGAAATCCGGTTGCGTCAGGATGCTAATGCCCATCGCTCTGTCGATCAGCGGATCGATGATCGCGTTTCGCGAATTTCCAGCGTAAGCGGTCCCCGGGGCCAGGTTGAAATTGAAACCCGGGAAGTAGGCGGCTGCTTTCGCGTTGTCATCGACCAGTGCGTTGCAGTACTCGATAGCCATCTGCGCTATTGCCACCTGGTGCGATGACAGGAAGGCCTCGGGGCTTTCGACAGCCGGCAACGACTGCCGGAGACTCTGGAAAGTGATGTCGACGTTCGGCTCTTCCGTGCTGACGGTCGTGATCGCCGCCATCGTGGCATTGATCTCGTCGAATGTGCGCACGCCGAATCGCTGCGCCGCCGGCAGGTCGCCCTGCACTATGACCAGCGGCGGGTCGAAGGTGCGGGCATAGGACTGTGTACCCAGCAGGTCGAAAGTCAGGAAGAACTCGTCGTCCTCCGGTCCCTTTTCCAGCGGCAGGACAGCACCCAGGCTGGACAATGGCTGGCCGAGTTCGCCGAACAGCGACGCAGACAGGGTCTGATCCATCGTTGCATAAGTCTGGCCAACGTTGGCTTCAGCGCCGTTGATGCCGACTCGCAAGCCACGCAGCGGTATGCCTTCGGGCTGCTGCGTTGGATCAAGCGTGATGAAGTGCGGTTCTGCGAACAGGTAGCCGTAGCTGTCGAACTGTGCAACCTCGAACAAAATGTATGCGGTCGGCACATTGATGATGTCAGCGATGCTGAACAGCAGGAAGAATTTCTCTCCCACGCCGACATCGAAGTTCTGCACGATCTGTTCCGGAGTCAAAACACGATTATGGATGGCAACCAGGCGGAACGTGCCTTGCCACAATCCGCTGTTCGATGCTTCATTGCCGAGAACGAACGCGAAGGTGTCCTGCCAGTCGACCAGCGAGCCGGGCGCAACAGGATCCAGTTGCGTCTCCAGTATGCCGTTGACGTAGATCCTGCGGCCGTCGACCGGGCTGTTCGTGGCGACGACATGCTGCAACGTGGCCTGCAGGACTTCGTCAGCGTCCGGTGTCGACAGTTGTGGATCGCCGTTCAGACTCGTTTGCGTGCTGCGATGCAGGAAGTCGTAGTTATACAGGGTTTGCTGCAATGTGAAATTGCGCGCCGTGTCGCCAGCCGAATAGGTGACGATACGTGCCATTTCCTGGGTAACGTTCGCCGGGACGACCCAGGCCTCGATCGAGTACTCGCCGGTGGCCTTGATCAGGTCGTGCAGCTTCTTGCTCGATGAAGTAGAACCCTGGGCCTTGCCGCCGCCCGCACCGATGGTGATACCCCATCCACCGAACCAGCTCGTGTCGCCGGACATGGTCAGGTTGATCGCCGGTTCGACACCGCTGGTGTCGAATGCTGTAGTGCCGGTTCCGGTCTTGAACTCCCAAAGGGCGATCTGGGCATTCTCGAAACGGTTGCCGCCGGACGCGATGGTACCGTCCACGAGCCGCAGCGCCTTGCTGTTGACCAGCGTCGGATCGAGCTGGGTCAACGGCACGGTATCGGCAAACGCCTGGATAGCGGCCTGTGTCTGGTTAGCGGCCGAAGCGCAGCCGTCGTCCCAGCAGTTATGGAATTCGTTTCGCAGCCGGATGACGAATCGCGAGGCGGACGGATCGTCGAGATCCATCTTCGACTTCGCTGCATCGAAAGCAACGTTTGCATCGGTTTCCGCGAAATACGGCTGTTGTGAAGTAGCAGACTGTGAACTGTGGCAACCCGCGCAGTACTGTCTGAGGATCGGCGTGTGCACGAGGTTGGCGAAGTTCCCAACCGTCGCGTTCGCGTAGCTCTTGCTCGAGCCCGGATCAATTTCAGGGGGCGGATTCAGCACAATCTGTCGACCGCCACCGGATGTAGCGCCGGCCCAGCCCTCGATCCAGGTCGTCATGATGTCGGCGCAGGCGTTGTTGTCGGTCAGCCAGCAATTATGGCCACTGCCAACTTTGGTGACCAGCCGTGAATCGGATGGCTGATTCAGGTCGGCGACCGTGTTCGCCGCTTCAAAAGCCATATTGACGTCGTCGTGCCGCGCGAACATCGGAGTCTGGCCGACGCCGTCGGTATGACATCCGCCGCAGCGGTTGCTCATTTGTATGTTGTCCCAGACATTCAGCTTGAATGCCTGAACTTCGGCCGTAGCCGGCGGCGGACCATTGTAGGTCGAAGGCGGCGTTACGCTGGTGACCGGATTATCCGAAGTCTGTGCGCCACCACCGCACGCCGTCAGCGTTGCAGATAATGCTACTGTCAACAACAACTTGAGCGTACGAACCTTGTTCATGCTCTGCGCGATGCCCATGGCAATTCCTCTTGCGTTATTCATTGTCAGCACCCCTTAGTCGCCCATGCAGTAGACGGCCGCTTCCGCGAACGTCCGCTTCATGCTGTAGGCAGGACTGCCGAACTTGAGTGAGTCCACCATCTGCGTTACCTGGGAGCGATCACTTGCATCCTCGGGATCGCGGAGGCAAACCGCACGAAACACCTTCTTTACCTGGCAGGACGCAAAAGCATCGCTGTTTGCCAGTTCCTGCCCCATGCTCTTGGCGCCATTACCGCTGCCAGGAAGGCTCTGGTCCCAGCCGAGGAACTCGTTCTGGCCGACGCGCCAGCGGTTCTCCCATGCGTCGTCCGGTGTGCGGAAGCCGTAAGGGAAGTTGGCGTCGTTGTTGAAGTATTTCGGCTGCACCTGGCCCTGCGTGTATTCGATGCTGCCGGTCGTTTCGTTGAAGTTGTAATACGCGAAGGCCTGGGCCAGCGGATCCATGCCGTTGTGGCAGCCGACGCAGTTCGTCAGGAACAGCCGGCTGTCGCCACCCGGGCTGCGGCTGACGTCCTGGCGGATGCGGTCCGGCGGAAGCGCGAGGTAGTGCACCTGCTCCATGTCATTACACATGTGATTCAGCATCGTGAAGCGGAACATCGCGCGGTTTGTACCCGCGATAAAGAAGGCCTCAGCCGCAGCGCGCGTCGTCATGATGCCGGCCGTTGCCGTACTCGGCAGGCCGGTAACGGAAGACTGTGTCGTCTGCGTCAATCGCGCCATCATGTCGTGACCGTCTGCTTCGAACTGTGCGTAATGATTGTTGTTCGTATTCGAGTAGGCCGGCAGTCCCGGAACGCCGCTCGCGACATACAGGATGTCGCCCGACAGCAGCGTATTGAACGGGACATCGTCACGAATCATGCCGACCACCGTGGCGATGTAATCGTTCAGCGGCACGAAAACGTTGCTGTCGCGATTGGTCCACGGCGCAACGAAATTCTTCAATGTCACGTTGTAAAAGTTGGGATTACTCATTGCCGTATTGGCAGCGGCAAGCGGGTTGTTGTTCTGACCCGGATCGATATCTGCCTCCATCGACTGAAGCACCGCTTCGGTCGGCGGTACGCCAGCCAGCCGGTCATGCATTTGTTTAGCCTGCTCGCGCGGGCCCGCAAATGCAGTAGTGGCGACGCTCGTACAGAGCAATCCGATCACCAACACCCGGGGCATCGCCCTGAGCCAATTGACGCAGCTCTGGCCGTTGATGATTTCCTGACTTGTCCACGTTATGTATTTCATAGCGTTCCTGCTCATGACCAATACGATCAAAACAATGTCGAAACAGCGGAAGACGTTCTCGAACCCGAGTAGCGAAGGGCCGACTTGTCATCACGAGGACTATTAGGGGGAAGGATTGAATGTCAGCTTACTGACGTGTCCACCTTTCTCCTGGTAGCCCCGCTGTCTATCTGACCGACATCATGTGCCGGCCATACGATCGGTTGCTTTGCGTGGTCGCACCTTAGATAAGCGGTGAGACCTTGCCCTTTTCAGAAGTCCCTGTTGTTCGTGTTTCTTCCTTGAACATCTGTCAGTCGACAGGTGGACTTACATCAAAGATCTTGCCTGAGTCTTGAAAAAATCACCGTGAATGCATTCACAGTCCTGGTTTCGTCCAAAGCTCGCGGCAAACGTTGCCCTCGATCTGCACTGTATGAAGCAAGTGCTGTGCCAGTATTCGGATGTTGTCCGAAAACGTCCAATTACTTGTTTAGAAACAATCATATACAGTTTCATTCGTCGAGCCGTCGTGTATCACTATATGTCAAGTGACTGTCGTACGAACCGCACACAGGCGAACACCCCAATTCACAAACGGCTGATTATTAAGGGTCGCGACGCTGTCGCCGATAGCAGACAGAAACGTCAACTCGTGACAGTGTTGCAACATCTTCGGAAGCTGCTGAAGGAACGCCTCGATAATTTTGTTGCGTCATCGAAACGAAATCGCAACAACGTTCTCTGCAGATGCTGTCGGCAGAAAAAATGTCAGGGAACCTTTTCTCGAAGTCATACGTGTAGAGGAATAGGTTCAGAAATAGAAACGAAAGGAGCAGCATCTCGCATAGCGGCAATATGCAAATTCACAACTTAACTTTGCGTACTGTCGTACTTTCGAGACATTACATTGATCGTTTCGGTTTCCTATACTCCAGCCCTATTAGCAGCCATCGTCGGCGAATAGTAAGTGTTCGACACGCTGCGCGACTTACGCGATGTGACGCTGGTCACGGCCTGCCAATCGTAAGTGTCGGGAAGCCGGGCCTTTTGTGATCGCGTTAACGGTATGTCGGGTGCCCGGCGTCCACTATTACACATTACTTAAATGTCGGAGTAGTGCGCGTCGATTCCTGAAATCAAAGCGGTTAGGGAAGCCGCGGCGAGATTCAGGCTGGCTCGATGATTGCGGAGAACTGATCCGCACTCACATTTGAGTATCGAGGTAATGGAAATGGCTATGCAATCGCAAAATATCATGGATGAATCGAAACAACGCGGCGTGCGAATATTTGCACTCATTGCTGCGTTATTTCTGTTTGCCGGTTGTGAAAGCGGAGAAGGCGTGCAGCTCGGCAATGGCCAGCGGCCGGACCCGGTCATCATCGATTTCCCGATCGCCTATGTAAAGGCACCGCTGCCTGTAGACGATCAGGGTGAGTTCATGCAAACCGACGTTCGCGAACTCGTCACTTTCAACTTCGGTGCAGACGTCTATTTCCGTGATCGCGCCTCGCCGAGCGCGCTTGATGTCAATATTACGGAAGCCATCACCCAGGGACTTGGAGCCGTCCGTGATCTGGAAATCGCCTATGATGGCAGTACGCTGCTGTTTGCGATGCGCGGCCCGGTCGACCTGGGCCTTGCACTGGACGATCCCGGCCAGCCGACCTGGAACATCTGGGAATATAGCTTCGAAACCGGCGTGTTGCGGCGTGTCATTGCGTCGGATCTGACTGCCGAAATCGGCCACGACATCGGGCCTAAGTACCTTCCAGACGGCCGTATCATTTTTTCATCAACGCGGCAGCTTCGTTCGAACGCCGTATTGCTGGACGAGGGCAAGCCGCAGTTTCCCGCCGAGGATGAAGATCAGAACGAGCCGGCCTTTGTGCTGCACGTAATGAATTCGGACGGCACGAGCATTGAACAGGTTTCCTACAACCAGTCGCACGACTTCGATGCGTCGGTCCTGTCGAATGGCCAGGTGGTCTTCAGCCGTTGGGATCACGCCGCCAGGAACAACGCTGTAAACATCTACCGCATGAATCCGGACGGTTCTCAGATGGAGATGCTGTACGGTCAGAACAGTCACAATACCGGCACTAACGGCCAGGTTATTCAATTCGTGCAACCACGCGAACTCGAAGACGGCCGCATCATGGCCCTGGTAAGGCCATTCACCGATACCGGCGGCGGTGGCGACATCATGGTCATTGACACGCCGGTGTATCTGGAAAACACCCAGCCGACCAAAGACAATCCCGGCATGACGGGTCCGGCGCAGCAGCGTGCGACTATCGTCAACGTGTCGACCGTCCCTGGTGTGCCATCCCCGGGTGGTCGTTACAGCTCCGTTTATCCGATACAGGATGGCACGGGCCGAATGATGGTCAGCTGGACGCAGTGCAGTTTGACCGACATCGTCGACCCGAACGCGCCGCCGGTGCCCGCAGTTTACTATCCGTGCACGGCTACGAACCTTGCAAACCCGCTCCTCGAAGAAGCGGATCCGACTTACGGCATCTGGATTTACGACCCGCGTGACAACACGCAATTGCCCATCGTGCCGCCCGAAGTCGGTTTCATGTACACCGAAGTCGTTTCGGCCGATCCGCGTCCGGCGCCTCCTGTCATTCTCGACACCGAGAATCGCTTTGACGCCGATCAGAACCTGGCAGCGGAAGCCGCGGCCGTTCTGAGCATTCGCAGCGTGTACGATTTTGACGGCGGAGCAATTGTCGACATTCCGACGATGGCCGACCCGGCCCAGACGACCGCTGCGCAGCGGCCGGCACGTTTCCTGCGGGTCGAAAAGGCCGTGTCGCTTCCCGACGAGGACCTGCTCGACCTGGACAATACGGCGTTCGGCCGCGATCTGGCCCAGGGCATGAAAGAGATCGTCGGCTATTCGATGATCGAGCCGGACGGTTCGGTCATGATGAAAGTCCCGGCCAACGTCGCGCTGTGGGTCAGCGTTCTCGATGGCAACGGGCGGCGTATCACTGCCCGGCATCAGAACTGGATTCAATTGCGCCCCGGACAGTTGCTCGAGTGCAACGGCTGTCACGTGGCACAGAGTGGCGTTTCCCACGGCCGTTACGATGCATTCGATTCGGCCTACGCTGGCGCACCGACTGCCGGCGTCGAGTTTCCAAATACCGAGCCGATGTGGTTTGTGGGCGAGATCGGCGAGACGATGGCTGAGGTGCGTGCTCGCATCACCTGTGCCGATAACGTCAACCAGTGCTCCTCCATCGAGCCGTCGATGGACATCGAATACGATGACGTCTGGACAGAGGAAGTCGCTGCCGGCCGTCTGAAAGACACTTCATTCCGCTATTCCTACGTGGATCTGACGACACCGCCACCCACGTCGCTTAACTGCATTACGCAGGCGTGGTCGTCGAACTGCCGAATCGTCATCAACTACGAGATGCATATACATCCGTTGTGGGGAGCAGATCGAACGGTACTGGATCCGGTGACCGGAATGCCGGTATTGGACCCGGTTACCGGATTGCCGGTTACGAACAACTGCACCAACTGTCATACGCCGCTGGATGCCGCCGGCATGGCACAGGTGCCGGCGAGTCAGCTGGATCTTACGGATGGAATTTCGCCGGATGAGGCGGATCACTTCAATTCTTATCGGGAATTGCTGTTTCCCGATAACGAACAAGAGCTTAATATGGGCGCGCTGCAGGACAGGTTGGTGCAAAACGGTGTGGATGCCAATGGCGATCCGATTCTGGTCACCGTTACCGTAAATCCGTCGATGTCGACAGCGGGCGCTAATGCATCGGGGCGATTCTTCAATCGCTTCAATGCGGGTCAAAGTCACGATGGTTATCTTAGTGACGCGGAGAAACGCTTGATTGCGGAATGGTTGGATGTCGGAGCGCAATATTACAACAATCCTTTCGACGTCCCGATCAATTAAATCTGCATTTCTGACTCTCCTGGTCGTACTGACCCAGGCAATCAGCGCAGGAGTTGTTCAGGCCGACGAGTACAAGACCGTTGCGGTCGCCGATCCCTATCTGGAAATGCGTACCGGACCGGGTCGCGGCTACCCGATATTTCACATCATTGATCGTGGCGAAACCGTCCAGGTTTTGGCGCAGCGCACGGACTGGTACAAGGTCCGCGGCCCGGACGGCAAGGAAGGCTGGGTCGACAGGGCACAGATGGAACAAACGCTGCAGCCCGACGGCGAAACCACACGCTTCGCGCAGGCCAATCAACAGGACTTCACCGACGCAAAATGGGAGGCCGGTCTCGTCGCCGGTGATTTCGGCGGCGCGAACATTATTTCCGTATACGGCGGGTACTCGCTCAACCCCAATGTCTCGATAGAGGTATGGGGTTCACAGATTTTGGGAAATTTTTCGAACGGCTGGATGGGCAGTGTTAACGTGGTTCACGAGACTTGGCCTGACTGGCGGATTTCGCCGTTTTTCACTCTGGGAACCGGTGTGATTCACACCAGCCCGAAGTCGACCATCATTCAGGGCGAGGACCGAACGGATCAGATTGCTCATGTGGGAGCCGGCTTCCGCGTATATGCGACGCGGCGCTTCGTCCTGAGAGCCGAGTACAAAAGCTACGTGGTATTCACGAGCCGTGACGACAACGAGGAAGTAGAAGAATGGAAAGCCGGTTTCGCGTTCTTTTTCTAGTGCTGCCAATGATAGCGCTTACGCTGTCGGGCTGTGCTGCTACAAAGAGCCTGTTCGGCCGCGGCGACAAATC
This sequence comes from Gammaproteobacteria bacterium, assembly GCA_029865385.1. GTDB lineage: Bacteria > Pseudomonadota > Gammaproteobacteria > Steroidobacterales > Woeseiaceae > JAKEGN01. The sequence continues at coordinate 58,483 of JAOUGX010000005.1, read as the reverse complement.
GGCACCTCCGCCCGCGGAGCTGCCACAGGGGCAGGTGATCGAGCCCGAGGTAGAGCGTCGCAAGGTCAAGGAGCCCAAGATCGATACCGAGGACTTCGAGATCGGTGCGTTTGTCGGTGTTCTGAGTATCGAGGACTTTGGCTCCGATTTCGTCTACGGAGCCCGGATTGCCTACCACGTTACCGAAGGGTTCTTCGTTGAAGGCACGGCCGGACAGACGAAAGCAGGGCTGACCAGTTTCGAAATCCTGAGCGGCGGTGCGCCTTTGCTGTCCGACTCGGACCGCCAGTACACGTATTACAACCTGAACCTCGGCTACAACATCCTTCCAGGTGAGGTATTCATCGGCGAGGGTCGTGCCTACAACAACGCCCTGTATCTGATCGGCGGGCTGGGTTCGACACGTTTTGCCGGCGACGACCGGTTTACCGTCAATTTCGGTGTCGGCTATCGCTTTCTATTCAACGATTCGGTCGCCTTTCATTTCGATTTCAGGGATCACCTCTACGACATCGACCTGCTCGGCGAGGAAAAGACCACGCACAACCTGGAGGCTCACGTGGGCGTGACCATGTTCTTCTGAGGCAGGGTTCACGGTTCCGGTGCAAACGCCCGGGATAAGCTTGGAGTATGAATATGAGAAAAAATCCGATTTTGCGCACTGGCGCCGCCGTCCTGCTGACGCTGGGGCTGTCGGCCTGCGGGGGCATTGAACCCTGGGTAAAGCCATATGAGCGTGACCGCCTTGCGGATCCGATCATGTTCCTCGACGCTGACCCGGTATCGACCTCCTACATTCAGCACGTTTACGAGGCACGCGAAGGCGCGCGAGGCGCCGAAGGCAGCGCTGGCGGCGGCTGCGGTTGCAACTAGCAAACTTCCTATCGAAACAGGACATGAAACTGCAACGTATCGTCTATTCCGTACTGCTGCTGATCTTCGCGATCAATCGCTCGGCCGTGTCCGGCGTATTGCCCGAGGACCGCACCGATATTCTCTACCATCAATACACCGGCGGTGGAGTCACTATTGACGGTCCGTCCGTATTGGTACGAAAGCAGGTCGGCAAGAGCGTCTCGTTTGCGGCCAACTACTACGTCGATATGGTCAGCTCCGCATCGATTGATGTCATCACCACGGCCAGCCCGTATACCGAAGAGCGCACTCAGTACTCGCTGTCGATGGACTACCTTCGCGGCAACACGACAATGTCAGCCGGCTATACCAGTAGCGTGGAGTCGGATTTCGATGCGACGACCTACAATTTGAGCGTGAGCCAGGACATGTTCGGCGACCTGACGACGCTGACGCTGAGTTACGCTTTCGGCGACGATATCGTCGGTCGTTCCGACGATCCGGCTTTTTCCCGCGATAACACGCGTCAGCATTACGGCATGAGTTTGACGCAGATCATGACGCGCAACCTGATCACCAGCGTCAATTTCGAGGTCATCACTGACGAAGGCTTTCTGAACAATCCGTACCGGTCTGTGCGATACGCCGATTCCGGCAGTCCCGCCGGTTACGCGTACGAACCCGAGCTTTATCCGCATACACGCACAACCAGCGCTGTCGGTCTTCGCGCGCGTTATTACATGCCATGGCGTGCTGCGCTACAGGGTGAGTACCGTTTTTTTGGCGACACCTGGGACATCACATCGCATACCGCAGCAGTTACTTATGTGCATCCGATGGGCCCGTGGACATTCACCGGCAAATACCGTTACCACGATCAGACCGGGGCACATTTTTTCAGGGATCTTTTCTCCCGATCGGAAGCGACCAACTTCCGTGGTCGCGACAAGGAGCTCAGTCCCCTCACCAGCCACACCCTGCGATTTTCGGCGAGCTACGAGTTCCTGAGTCGTGGCTGGAATTTCATCGAGAAAGGGTCGGTAACGGCGTCGCTAGACCACCTGATGGTCGATTACCATGAGTTCCGCGACCTGACCAGCACCGCACCGGTCGGTGAAGAGCCCCTCTATTCCCTGAAAGCCAACGTCTTCCAGCTTTTCTTTTCTTTCTGGTACTGATTTGGCGTTCGCAGGTCGCCTGCAATGCAGGCTCCTACAACGGCAATAGAAGACTCGTAGGAGCCTGCACCGCAGGCGACATCATCGATCGCTGTCGGCAATGATTCGATACAATGTTCCCAAATTCGATTTTGGGGGGGCTGTCATGGGTCGGTTGGTCGGAATCGCGCGGCGCGACAAGAAGCGCGGCGAGATGCAAACGCTGCAAGAAGCTGAAATCACGGACGAGACTGGTGTCGCGCTCGATTATCGCGGCAAGCCCGGCAAACGCCAGGTTACGGTAATCTCCGCCGATGTCTGGCGGCAGGTTTGTAAAGAGCTCGGCAAGACCGTTCCCTGGACCGTGCGTCGAGCCAACCTGCTGGTGGAAGGCGTTGAATTGCCGAAAGAGATCGGCGGAGAGTTAAGCATTGGCGAGGTCCGGCTGCAGGTGACCGGGGAGACGGATCCCTGCTTCCGCATGGATGAGCAGTGCGCTGGTCTGACCACGGCCTTGAAACCGGATTGGCGCGGCGGCGTCTGTTGCCGGGTGCTGCGTGGCGGTCCAGTATCCGTCGGCGATACCGTTTTGTATACCGGAAACCGCTGATGTTCATCCTGCTGCTCACCATTGCCCTGATCGCCGTGTTGGTGGCGATTCTTTACAATCGTCTGGTTCGCGACAGAAATCGCACGAGTGCGGCATGGAGCGATATCGATGTGCAACTGCAGCGGCGCCACGACCTGGTACCGCAACTGGTAAAAGCCGTCGAGCAGTACGCAGCTTACGAAAGAGCCACGATCGAAGCTGTAACGACGCTTCGGAAACAGGCGATGCATAGCAGCAGCATCGCCGAACTTGGCAAGACCGAAGAAGAACTCGGCAGCGGTATCAAGCGCCTGCTGGCGATTGCCGAGGCCTACCCGGACCTCAAGGCAAACGAAAATTTCCTCCAATTGCAGAAAGAACTGGTCGAAACGGAAGACTATCTGCAGTTCGCGCGCCGCTACTACAACGGGTCGGTGCGCGAATTGAATACCCGAATCGAGACCGTGCCAAATAACATGATTGCCAGCTTGTTCGGCTTCAAGCAAAAGGACTACTTCCAGAAAAGTTCCGATGACGCCGCGAACGTACCACTGGTCAAACTCGGCAGCATCGAATGAAAATATTTCTGCTGCTGGCACTGGCATCGATTCCGCTGCTGTCGGCGGCGGATGAGCGCATTCTCGAATTTCACAGTGATGTCAGGGTTCAGCAGGACGGCTGGATTGACGTAACCGAAACAATCACGGTGCGCTCCGAGGGCGCGAGAATACGCCGTGGCATATACAGAGACTTCCCGACCGAGTACCAGGATAACTATGGCAACAGCCATATCGTTGCCTACGAACCGCTTTCCGTTTTGCGAAACGACGCAGCCGAAGCATTTCACTCGGAGAAACTGAGCAATGGCTTGCGCACCTATTTTGGCAGTTCGGATCGCTACCTGGAGAACGGCGTTCACACCTACACCTATCGTTATCGCGCCAATCGTATGTTGGGCTTTTTCGAAAGCCACGATGAGCTTTACTGGAACGCAACCGGAAACGAGTGGGCTTTCCCGATCGACAAGGCAAGCGCAACCGTCACGCTGGAGTTTTCCGGAGAACCGCAGATACACAGTGTCGACGCCTACACCGGCCCGATGGGCGCCAAAGGCAAGGATTACACGGTGCGGCGTGAAGATCTTGCCCGGGTCGTGTTCGCTGCGGATCGCACTTTGTATCCTCATGAGGGCCTGACGATCGTGGTCGGCTGGCCGAAGGGCTTTGTCGATGAGCCTGACAGGACGCAACGCATCGCCTGGCTGCTGAAAGACAACCTCAATCTGATCGTCGCCATCGCCGGATTCATCGCATTGCTGTCGTATTTCATTCCGGTATGGCGCGCCTACGGCCGCGATCCGGAAGAGGGACTGATTGTCACGCGCTATCAACCGCCAGAAAACTTTTCTCCGGCTTCTCTGCGTTATATCCAGCAGATGTACTACGACAGCAAGGTCATGACCGCGGCGGTGCTGAATCTGGCGGTCAAGGGCTACCTGCGGATCGAGAAGTCAAAAAAGAAACATACGCTCGTGAAAACCGACCCGGGAAGCAAAGCGCCGCCGCTGGCCGCCGGAGAGCAGGCCTTGTACGGGAAGCTGTTCGCCAGCAGCAGCTCGTTACTGCTGGATGACAAGAATCACGAGAGAATCGGCGGGGCCCGCTCGGCACACAAGCAAGCCCTGGTTCGCGACTACGCGGGACGCTACTTCAAGACCAACGGCCTGCTGAGCATCCCGGGGATCATCATCGCTGTAATCTCGTCGATAGTCGCCCTGAATACCGGCCTAGGGCCTACGCCATTCGTTATCGGCGTCATCGTTCTCATGATCATCACGTTCTTCGTGTTTGCGGCCATCATGAAGCGGCCGACCGGGCTGGGACGAAAACTTCTGGACGAAATTCTGGGGTTTCGTGATTACCTGGAGATCGCGGAGAAGGACGAAATGAACCTGCGAAACCCGCCGGAGAAAACCCCGGAGCTATTCGAGCGTTTCTTGCCGTTCGCGCTGGCAATGGGCGTCGAGCAAAAATGGGCTGAAAAATTCACGGAAGTTTTCGCCAGTCTGCGCGGCCCCGACAACAGCAGCTACCAGCCGGCCTGGTACAGCGGTAGTTGGAACAACATGAACCTCGGATCCAATATGTCGCGGCTGTCCGGAGGCCTCGATACGGCGATCAGCTCGTCGGTCAGCCCGCCGGGTTCTTCTTCGGGCGGTGGCGGTGGCGGCTCGTCCGGCGGCGGAGGGGGCGGTGGCGGAGGCGGCGGCTGGTAGTCATCCGAACCTCTTTGCGGCGGGACTCACGGGAACGGTCCTGCCGATGCGGAGTCTGTTCCTTGTATATACACATAAAAAGACATTCGACTTGAATCAGATCAGATATCAGCGGCGACCGGCGGACAGCGGTACCATTCCCAACGTCATTTTCTTTCTGCTTGTCGCGAACGGGCTGCTGTTCGCGCTGCAGCAGTTTCCACCCTACTATCTCGAGTACTTTTTCTCGCTGTGGCCTATCGAAGCCGTTCGTGGCTCGTTCTATCCGTGGCAGATTGTTACTTACGGATTTTTGCATGGCAGTGTAGGCCACGTTGTCTTCAACATGTTGATGCTGTGGATGTTCGGTCGCGAGATCGAGATACTGATGGGGCCGCGCCGGTTCATTACTTACTACCTGACTTGCGTCGTCGGGGCAGGGCTCGTGCAGTTGCTCGTCGCGTATTTGCAGAACGGACAGTACAACACGGTCGGCGCGTCCGGCGGCGTGTTCGGTATTTTGCTGGCATTCGGCATGGCCTTCCCCAATCGCATGGTCATGTTGCTGATTCCTCCGATTCCGATGAAAGCCAAGTACCTGGTCATCCTGGCGGGCGTATTCGAGCTGTATCTCGGCGTCAGCGGACGCGCGCCGGGAGTGGCAAACTTTGCTCACCTCGGCGGCATGTTGTTCGGTTTCCTGCTGATTCAACACTGGCGCCGACCGCGTCGTCCGCACTAGCGAAACGAACGCAATGGAAAACATCCTGGCCCTTATTGCAGCAACAACGGTTCTGGTTCTCATACCCGGACCGAATGTCGCGCTGATCGTCGCCAATACACTCCAGCACGGTTTGCGCGCCGGCGTAAGAACGGTTATCGGCACTACGATCGGCATCGCTGTGCAATTGGTTTTGGTAACTGGCGGTTTGTCTGCTGTTATTCACGCAGCAGCATCGGCGCTGTTGTGGATCAAGTGGCTCGGTGTCTGTTATCTGCTTGCACTGGCGATAACAACATGGCGTCGGCCGGCGCCAGATCTGCACAGCGTGCAACCCGAGCGTCGGCCCAGGGTCTTTCGACACGGCTTGTTGCTCGCCATCGTCAATCCGAAGGTGTTGCTGTTCAATGCCGCATTCCTGCCGCAATTCGTCAGTGCCACCGGAGACGCGACCTTACAGCTGCTCCTGGTTGCCGGAATCTATCTCGCCGTTATCCTGGTTGGCGACCTGCTTTGGGCGGTGTTCGCGACTTCGGCGCGTCGTAGCCTTGCAAGATTCGGGCACCTGCGCAACAGGCTGACGGCCGTGTTCCTGTTTGGTGCGAGCGTGGGCCTCGCCCTGTCAAAACGCGGCTCCTGACCTGGTCTCGTACAAGAAGGACCCTATCGCCCGCTCGCTGTTCTGAGATAATGGCGCCATGCAATGCCAGGGTCGGCCGGTTACCAGACTGGACGTCGTCGTCCGCACTCTCTTTTTGTCCTTTTGCCTCGCTTGGCCAGCATGCGTTTCGGCGCAACTCGAATCGATGCGGTTCGAGCACCTGACCATCAATGACGGCCTGTCACAAAGCTCTGTCAACGCCCTGGCGCAGGACCGCCGCGGCTATCTCTGGGTCGGTACTCAGGACGGGCTGAATCGATATGACGGATATCGCTTCGACGTCATGCGCTACGATCCCGATGATCCGCGTTCGCTTGCCAACAACAACATAACGACGATATTCGAAGACCGCGCAGGCATCCTCTGGGTCGGCACAAATGACGGTACAGTGCATCGCTATGACCGTGACTCGAATGACTTCGAGAGATTTCGCATAACCGGCTCGCGCAGGGACGCTGGATCGGCGGACACTTCACTGGACGTGCACGAGATCTGCGAGACCAGCGACGGCAAGTTCTGGATAGGCACCGATCTGCAGGGAATATTCCTTTTCGATAATGGCCTTGGCACGTTCGAACCGCTGACCACCGTGCGTGAACAAAGCATCAATGTGTTGAAAGAGGTGCAAAGTAATGAGCTTTGGGTTGGCTCGTCGCAGGGACTGAGGCGCTATCTGAGCAAAGGCGGCACTTTGATTCCGCTCGATGCGGATAACGCAAGCCTGCTCGACGAAGACGTTCGTACCATCGAGGTGTTGCGGTCCGGCCAAGTCTGGGCGGCGGGCAGCAACAGCGTAATTTCACGCTTTACACCGGACGGAGCCTTGCTGGGCCGTATTACCGTGCGGTCCACCGAACGCGGCAGCCGATATTCGATCCGCAGCATTCTGCAAGATTCTGCCAGTCGCATCTGGGTCGGCCTGATCGGCGGCGGTCTGAAAGTCCTGACGGACAATGGCGAAACGATCGTCGACGTGGTTCATTCGACAAGCGATCCGTATTCGTTGCCCACGAGTACGGCGTACTCGTTGCTGGAGGACAAATCCGGCGTGTTGTGGGTCGGCTCGCTGGAAGCGGGTCTCAGCAGGTCGGTCGCCGGTGCTGCCAGTTTTACGCATTTTCGCCACGTGCCAGGCGATCCTTCCAGTCTCAGCGACAATATGGTCATTGAGTTTGCAGAGGATGAGAATAACGGCGTATGGGTTGGCAGCAGCGGCGGTGGCCTCAGCTATTTGGCGCCGAACAGCAGCCGGTTTATTCACCATCGCGCGGATCCCGCCGATCCTTCGTCGCTTTCGAGTGATCGCATCTGGGGCATGTATCTCGAACCCGGTGGCGTACTCTGGGTCGGCACCTGGGGCGGCGGGCTGAATCGTTTTGAGACGGCAACCGCCAGCGTTCAGCGCTTCATGCCAAACGACTCGCCCGGCGCGTTGCCGGGCGCAATTGTCACGGCAATTGTCGGCGACGGCGCAGGCGGCCTCTACGCTGGCCTTGTAGACGGCGGGCTGGTCCATCGGGCCGCCGGCGGCACCGGGTTCCGACGCCTCGCGCTGTTCAATGCCGGGGACGAATTGACAAGGCCCGTCAATATCGCGGCGCTCTACTACGACAGTAAAGATCGGCTTTGGGCAGGCACCTGGAGCCGGGGGTTGTGCGTCGCTGCCCGCAAAGACGAGAATTTTCGTTGCCATGCGCACGACCCGACCGATCGTCACACGATCAATAACAACAATATTCGCGCCATCAACGAGGACCTGGACGGCGGCATATGGATTGCGACCGGAGGCGGTATCGCCCGTTACGACGAGGAATCCGGGGAGTTCGAGCGATTCACCTCGTCCGAGGGACTGATTCCGGGCGTCATTTATGCCGTCGTCCCGGAACAAAGCGGTGTGTTGTGGCTCAGCAGCAATCGCGGCCTGATGCGTTACGATGTGCACCAACGCGAAGGACGTCATTACGAGTACAAAGACGGATTGCAGGCTAACGAATTCAACGGTGGCGCGGCGCTGCGGACGCGTGCCGGGCAGATCTATTTTGGCGGCGTCGGTGGTATTACGCGTTTTGATCCATCCGATCTCGTTGGTAACCCATTGCCGCCCGAGGTCGTCATCACCAACTTCAGCCTGTTCAATTCGCCAGTCGCTTTTTCGCGAAACGATCCGGCGTCGATCCTGAAAAAGCCGATCTCGGAAACAACATCTCTCGAGCTACGCTACGACCAGAACTTCATCGGTTTCGAGTTTTCGGCGCTGCATTTTGTCAGCCCGGAGCGCAACCGCTATGCCTACTTGCTTGAAGGACTTGACCATCGCTGGACCGAGACCGATGCTCGTCGCCGATTTGCCTCCTATGCCAACGTCGATCCGGGCGATTATGTTTTTCGCGTCCGCGCGGCCAACAGTGACGGCGTGTGGTCAGTCAATGACGCCGCGATAGGCATTCATATTGCACCGCCATGGTGGCTGACCTGGTGGGCGAAGTCGCTGCTCGCATTGATTACCGCGATGAGCTTGTTGCTGTTCGTCCAGTGGCGACTGCGCGTCTTGCGAGTGCACGCCCGGCAGCTTGCGGACGAGGTGCGAAAGCGTACGGCAAAGATCGTTGCGCAGAAAGATACAATCGAGCGGCAGGCGGCGCACCTCGAAGACGCACTGGAGAGCAAGAGCCGATTCTTCGCGCGTTTGTCACACGAGTTCCGCACGCCGATCACGCTGATCCTGGGCCCGATCGATGAAAGCCTGCGCGAAGCCATACCCGACGCAGCAAAGCGGTCACTGGCACTCGCGAAACGCAACGGACAGCGCTTGCTGCACCTTGTCGATCAGTTGCTGACTCTCGCGAGACATGGAGGCCAGCAACACGTCGAGCGACTGCCGATCGCGCTCGCGCCCGTGGCGCGTCTTATCGTAGCTGAATTCAACTCGGCAGCGGCGCAGAAGGGCATTGAAATTACGCTCGATGTTGTCGATGACGTCTGGGTAGAAAGTAATGCGGATGCGCTGCAGACCATTCTGGTGAATCTTGTATCGAATGCGCTCAAGTACACGGAAGCCGGTGGCAGCATAGCTGTCTCGGTTGCCCGCGAAGGCGGCGATGCCGTTATGAGGGTTGCGGACAGCGGAGTCGGTATCGCTGCGAAACACCTGGGTGGCGTGTTCAACCTGTTCGAACGGGGTCCTGCCACCGGTCCTGGCACGGGCATCGGGCTTACGCTGGTCAAAGAACTGATCGACGCGCACGAGGGTATTATCGGTATCGACAGCATTCCCGGTACCGGCACCACCGTCACCGTCAGGCTGAAATCAGTAGTGCCGCAAGCAGGGACGACACCCTCGACGCTCATCCCGCCAGATCTCGATGCGGAAATCTACATGCAGGGGCCGTCTCTCAGGGACACGCCGACGCCGGATACTGACAGAGACCTTGCCGAAATCCTGATAATCGACGACAACGACGACATGCGGCTCTTCATCGTCGAATTGTTGCAAGAGGATTATCGCTGCATCGAGGCGCATGACGGCACGACCGGGCTGGCTCAGGCAATCGAGCGAATTCCGGACGCCGTCATTTGCGATGTGATGATGCCGGGCCTCGACGGTTTCGAGGTGTTGCAACGCCTTAGAAGCGACGAGCACACGTCGCACGTGCCTATCGTCATGCTGACTGCGCGTGGCGACGAGGCAAGCCGCCTGAAAGGCCTGAGGGAACGGGCGGACGACTACCTCGCGAAACCATTCCTTCCGGACGAGCTTCGCTACCGGTTGCGTAATCTCCTTGAGTTGTGTCAGTTGCGTGCCGAACGCGCACGGCAACAGCTGCTGGCAGGCGACGGCCATGGTGCAGCGGAAATTTCCGGGCTGACGAAACGCGACCAGGCTTTTCTCGATAGGCTCGGCCGCGTGCTCAACGAGCGCTATGCCAATTCCGAATTCCATGCAAACGATCTTGCCGATGCCATGCACATGAGCCATCGTCAGTTGCAACGCAAGCTGAAAGCGCTGCTGGATGTCGCGCCGGCGATGTATCTCCGCGATTTCCGCCTGCAGAAAGCAAAAGCGAAACTTGAAGAGGGCGATACCGTCACCAATGCAGCGCTGGATTGCGGTTTTTCCACTGCCGGCTATTTCGCCCGTTGTTTTTCAACACGTTACGGCATCCGCCCTAGCGATATCACTAAAACGTAACAAACTCCGACCGCGCGGGATTGCCCGGTTCGTCGCGATATTGCATGCGATTGTCGCTTTCGTGACAGCGCCTCGCCGTCGCGCAGCCCTACATTCCGGGCTCGATCTCGAGTCTTCGCCCGGAATGGAGAGTTGCCATGAATCGTCGGTCCATCGTTTCAGTTGAACAAAGCTCTTTTTCTCGAGCACGCAAATTCGGCGTGCTGTCACTGGTCCTGACGTTGCTGTTCGCGGTTGGCTGCAACAGCAGCAGCGATTCCGGCGGCGGAGCCGTCCCACCACCGCCGCCGCCACCAGCGGGAATCGGTCCCGCCGGCGGCACGGTGAACGGCCCTGGCGGTTCGTCCATCGTCGTGCCGGCCAATGCGCTTGCAGCAAACACCGCCATAGCCATAGCGCAATCGAGCGCGGGTTCTCCAGCGCTGCCTTCTGGACTCGAGGCAGCAGGCAGCGTTTTCGCCATTACTCCTCACGGCACGACATTCGCCGTTGCGGCGACCGTAACGGTGCCGATTAATCCGGCCATGGTGCCTGCCGGTCGGGATGTGCAACTGGTGAAGACCAACGCGGCGCAGGACGGCTGGGAAAGTGTGCCCGGCGCGACCGAGTCCGGTGATGCCATGACGGCGACGACAGACACCCTGTCGTGGTGGCTGACGGCGCTGATTGCGACAGTGCCGACCATCACTACGCAGCCTGCGGACCAAACGGTCGACGCCGGGCAGAGCGCAACATTCAGTGTGGTGGCCGAACAGAACGGCGGAGCTTTTCTTTCATATCAGTGGCAGAAAGACGGTGTAGATATACCTGGCGCGACAAGTGCGAGTTACACGCTGCTTAGCGCAACGTCCGGCGACAACGGCGCCCAATTCACGGTAATTGTGGGTAATGGTGTCGGCAGTACTTCCAGCCAGGCGGCGACGCTCACCGTGAACGCGGTGACTGGCTGGACCCGCATCGGTGGTGCAGTGTTCGCGGAGACGGTACTCGGTGTTGTAACGCCGGTCCGATATCCATCGGTCGCCGTGGCAGGTGACGGCACTATCTATGTTGCTTACGGTATTCGCAGCTCCGGAATTGCCGGGCTTGAGGGCGTGCTGCGTGTCAGCAGGTGGAATGGCACGAGCTGGCAGCAACTTGGCGACGATCTGAATGATGGAATTGGTACAGCACCGGAGTGGCCATCCATCAAGGTGGGCAGCGACGGCGTGCCTGTAGTTGCGTGGGTCAATCGGACGCTAAATGCCACCTCTATCAACGAGGTCGTCGTACAAAGCTGGGATGCGGCCAGTTCTGCTTGGCAAAGGCTCGGCGGCGCACCGAGCGGAATTTGGAGCGGTTCCACCGGAGCTTACGCGCCGCTGCTGGTGCTTGGGGCAGGCTCCAACCAGCCCAACGTTGTCTTCTCCGAAGGCATCTGCATCGTTTACCGGGCCTTGATCGGCAGTGTGTGGGAGCCCGATCGTCTAAGAGCTTGTGCGGCATCGAACCAGTCGAGCTTCGCGTTCGCGCTTAGCAACAATGGTACGGCTCTGGTTGCCGGATCCCCGTCTACGCTACCGCAGGACGGGAGCGGCAACCCCACGGAACTAAGAAACTGGATCTCAGTCCGTTACCGCGCCGCGCAGGACGACGGCTTCTTCACTTCAGAGTTAGGCGGCGGGCCGGCGAACACTGTGATCGCAGATGAAATAGGGCCTGCCGGTCTGTCGGTCGGCAATTCCGGTGAGGTGTTCTTGGGCTTCGTGAGCCGAAGTTCAGGCGCAGCACAAACAATGACTGTAAGACGGTGGAACGGTGCAACGTGGACCACGCTCGGCGGCGATTTGCTTGCCACAAGTCCTTTGGTCAGCTCGGCACCGCATTTGCGAATCGAAACTGCCCTCGATACACCTGGCGTCGCCTGGCTGACCGGTTCGAGCGCATCTTCCACGATCACTGGGCGCGTCTGGAACGGGCTGGCCTGGGTCGATGTTCCAGCGCCACACCCTGCTGCAACAAACATCGGTCACTTCGGAATGACGGTCGGGCCAAACAACAATCCGTATGTTGCCTATACGGTGCGCGATGCAAACCAGGTTGAGGCTTACAGGGGCAATGCCTTGTATGTCAGCACCTGCGACAACTGGTGCGTATCGCCATAGTTACACGCAGCTTACGCATGTTGTTGGTCAGCGTTGAGATTTGGCTTTCGCAGATCGCCGAGGCGCAGGTCGTCGTCACAATTGACGACGACCTGCCGATCGCGCCAACCAAAGATAACAGAGTGTTGTCGTTCAATGTCGTTGGCGGTGACGCAGACTGGTGACGTGGCGAAACCAGCTATCGTGAATCTTCGTCATCCATCGCGACTTTAACCAGTACGCGGCCGCGCGCGAAATCGATGACAAAATCGCGCTGAGAAAAAAGTCCGGCACCGAGAATGACGGCGGGACCATCTCCCAGTTCGAAGATTTCGAATATCCCGAAGTCACCCACCGAAAATTTCTCGTTGCGCCAGCTTATGCCCTCGGTCGAGAGTTCTTCGACATTGAGCCGCGCGACGTCCGTCAGGCTGCCGAATGCGCCGGATACACGATCGCCCGATTTTGCGGATGCGGGCGTGAGGCCGAGACTTCGCGCGGCCGACCAGTTGATCAGGTTCGAACCGGCGCCCAGGTCGAACAGGGCAGGCAGTTTCCGCCCGTTGATTTCTATCTCGAATAAATAGAGTGACGCGGTGCCGTCGCTGATGGACTCGAGCGTCATCGGGATCGATGCCCAGCCGCGATAAGCGTTGCTTGCGACCCGATCCACCGCATAGAGGCGCATGCGGCGATCTGCGGTCGAGAATCCGACGGCATAAGCGCTCAGGAAATCGATACCGAGAATGCCGTCAATCTGTGCAGTGACCGCCTCCTGGTCGGGCAGCAGGACCATTCGCGGATTCGCCCAGATTTCCTCTCCGAGACGCATTTGATCGATATCCACCAGGGGAAAGGCCTGCGAAGCAACGACCCCGTGAACCGTCACGCTGGCTCCGGGTACCGGTTCAAGCGAAAGCGATTCGCGCAAGCGCTCGAAAACGACAGAGATACTCGCGCCCGTATCCAGGGAAAAACGAAAAGGCCCCTGACCATTCAACGTGGTTTCGACGACCAGCTGACCGCCATCGGCAATTGTGTAAGGTGTTACGGCCAGTGCGCTGTCCTGATCGAATGTGCTCGCGCAAGCGCACAGCATGGGCATCAGGATCAATCCCGTTAGCGACTGTCGATTCAGCAAAGTGGGGTCTTCTGACATTGAGTTTGTTGAGGCGTAAAGTGGCGTCCGAGTTCCGCTGAAAAGTAAAATAACCTGGCTTCGAAGACTGACGGGACAAAGGTAACGAAATGAATAGTGTACTCACGACGTTCGTCCGCGCATCCATAGCTGTCCTGGTGAGCGCCATGCTCACGGGCTGCCGGCAGGAACCGCCCTCGCAGGACGATATTTCGATCCCGATCGATGCGGACGACATCGCGGGCGTGGTTCGCAGTGTGTCCGGCACCGAAGCTGGCGTGTGGGTCATTGCCGAAACGGCGTCACTGGGAACGCGCTTCGCAAGAATCGTCGTGACGGACGACCAGGGCCGCTACCTCGTGCCCGATTTGCCGGATGCCGAATACCAGCTGTGGGTGCGCGGCTACGGGCTGGTCGATTCGGTAAGAGTCCCTGCGTCACCCGGTGATCGCATCGATCTCATAGCTGAAGCGGCTGCGGACGCCGCGGCGGCTGCGCGCGTGTATCCGGCCGCCTACTGGTACGCGATGCTCGATCTACCGGCTGAAGACGAGGTAGCGGAGATCCCGGGAGGCATAAACAACTACCTGATGTGGATCAAGAACATGGGCTGCGTCGGCTGCCACCAGATGGGACAGGCGTCGACGCGTTCGATGCCGGCGATGTTCGGCCAGATCCAGTCGTCCGAACAGGCCTGGGCGCGCCGCATCTCGTCCGGACAAGCCGGTGGAAACATGATCCGGCTCGCCGCCGATTTGCTGCAGGGTGTGCCGATCAGGTACCTGGCCGACTGGTCCGATCGCATAGCCGCCGGTGAGTTGCCGGCGAATCGTCCATCGCGACCGAGTGGAGCCGAGCGCAACGTCGTTGCCACGGTGCGCGACTGGTCGAACGAGAAGGCCTACATGCACGACCTGTCCGGCACCGATCGACGCAATCCGACGGTCAATGCGTATGGTCCGCTGTTCGGCGCACCGGAACTCAGCACGGACGAGATGCCGATTCTCGATCCAGTGAAAAACATGGCGGCGATTTTTCACGTGCCGGTTCGCGATGAGGACACGCCGACAACCAACGACGACCCTGTGGTTGCATCGTCACCTTACTGGGGCGAAGAGGCGATCTGGGACAGCAAAGCGAATATTCACAACCCGATGCTGGATCAGGACGGACGCGTATGGCTGACCGCAAGGATCCGCGCGCCTGGCAATCCGGGTTTCTGCCGCAAGGGTTCGGACCATCCGTCCGCACAACTGTTTCCGACCGAGCAGGCGTCCCGTCAGCTTGCTGTCATCGACCCGAAGAACATGGAGTACACGTTCATCGATACCTGTTTCAGCACACACCATTTGCAGTTCGCTTACGACGACAACAACACATTATGGACCAGCGGCGACAGAAACGTGGTGGGGTGGCTCGATACGAAGAAATTTCTCGAGACCGGGGACGCGGCCGCATCGCAGGGCTGGGCACCCGTGGTTCTCGACACGAACGGTAACGGCAAGCTGGACGATTGGACCGAGCCCGGCGAGGAGCAGGATCCGGAGCTCGACATGCGCGTGCCGAAAGGATTTTATGCCGTCATGCCGAGTCCGATCGACGATTCGGTCTGGGGCTCGAATGCGTTCTCCTATCCGGGCTCGATCGTGCGCATGGTGCCTGGCGACAATCCGCCATTGACGACGTTGTCCGAGCTCTACGAAGTACCGTTGCCGGGGTTTGGCGTCCGGGGTGCGGACATCGACGGTAACGGCGTCGTCTGGGTGTCATTGGGCAGCGGCCATCTCGGCGAATTCGACCGTCGCAAATGCAAAGGGCCGCTCAACGGGCCCACGGCTACCGGGCAGCATTGTGCCGAGGGATGGACATTCCACGATCTCCCCGGCCCGTCGTTCGCCGACTTGCCCGGCTTCAGCGTTGAATCGAGTTATTACACCTGGGTGGATCAGCACGACACTTTGGGGCTGGGCAGAAACGTGCCGATTGCAACCGGCAACCTGTTCGACGGCGTGCACGCGCTGGTCGAGGGAAAATTCCTGACGCTGCGAATTCCGTATCCGTTGGGTTTCTACTCGAAAGGATTCGAGGGGCGCATCGATGACGCCGGCACTGGGTGGAAGGGGCGCGGCCTGTGGGTGCCCAGCGGCGATCGCACTCCGTGGTTGATGGAAGGCGGCATAGGCACGAAGCCGCTGGTGGTGCATTTCCAGATGCGCCCGGATCCGCTGGCGCATTGATCGTGGCAAAACCGATGCGGGATTTCGCGCTCGAAGTCCATTTTTCGAAGTGGGAGTTCAAGGCGCGCTACAACCTGACAGGCTCCGACGCGGAAAGCATGACGATTTCGAAGTTGCTCGCGTTTGCCACCGACGACGAGCGCAGCGCGTTCGAAAATCTGCATCTTGGCTACACCGAAACCTTCGGTTCGCCGGCGCTGCGCGAAGCTATCGCCGGCACTTACGACACGATCGGCGCAGAGGACGTCCTGTGTTTCGCCGGTGCAGGCGAGGGCATTTTCGTTGCGATGCAGGTGCTGCTGCGCGCCGGCGATCACGCTGTCGTGATCACGCCGAATTACCAGTCTGCCGAGACGGTCCCGTTGACGATCTGTGAGGTCAGCGGTGTTGCGCTCGATGAGTCAAACGGCTGGTCGCTGGATGTTGACAGGATTGGCGCCGCCATCCGGCCGAGTACCCGACTGGTATCGATCAATTTCCCGAACAATCCGACCGGCGCCATTCCGACGCAGGAAACCATGAACGCGCTGCTCGATCTTTGTCGCGAAAACGACCTGTGGCTCTTCAGTGACGAGGTCTATCGCGGTCTCGAAACCGACCCCTCGCGGCGCGTGCAACAGATTGCCGACAGCTACGAGAAGGGACTGTCGTTGAACGTCATGTCCAAGGCGTATGGTTTGCCGGGGTTGCGTATTGGCTGGATAGCATGCCGCGATCGCGAGTTATTGGCTCGCATGGAGCGCTACAAACATTACCTGTCGATCTGCAATTCCGGTCCATCGGAACTGCTGGCGACGATTGCATTGAAATCACGGAAAGCCATTCTGGAGCGGAACGTTGCCTTGATTCGCAAGAACATTGTGGCGGCGCGCCATTTCTTCGACGCGCACCGGGATCTGTTCGAGTTCGAAGCACCGGATGGCGGGTGCGTGTGTTTCGTGAAGTACAAGGGTGCGGACGGTGTCGAGGAATTCACCAGGCGACTGGTCGAGGAGGCAGGCGTGCTGCTCCTGCCCTCCAGCCTGTATCGATCGGAGGTCGGTGACGTTCCGCAGGATTATTTTCGTCTCGGGCTCGGCCGCACGCTGGTGTCGCAGGCACTGAATGCGATGCAGAACTTCATGAGAAAGTCGGGCCAGTAACAAGTCGCCTGCGATGCAGGCTCCTACAAACCGGCTATCCGACCTGTAGGAGCCTGCATCGCAGGCGACTCTCAACTAGCCGTTGCGATAGATGTAGCTATAGGCATTGATTGCCGGCACACCGCCGAGGTGTGCGTACAGAACCTTCGAGCCGGCCGGGAAATATTCCTTCCTGACCAGGTCGATCATGCCCTGCATCGACTTACCCTCGTAAACCGGGTCGGTCATCATGCCTTCGAGGCGCGCGCACAGACGAATCGCTTCGTTGGTTTCCTCGGACGGCACGCCATAGACCGGGTAAGCGTAATCGCGGACCAGCACGATGTCATCGGCCACGATGCTCTTGCCGAGCTTTACCAGCTCAGCCGTTCTCTGCGCAATATCGAGTACCTGCGCGTGCGTCTGGTCGGGCGTGCCGGAAGCGTCGATGCCGATGACCTTCCTGGCCCGGCCGTCTTTGGCGAAGCCGACCACCATGCCGGCATGCGTCGAGCCGGTTACCGTGCACACGACGATAAAGTCAAAGCGAAATCCCAGCTCGGCTTCCTGCGCGCGAAGCTCCTCGGCAAAGCCGACGAACCCCAGTCCGCCGAACTTGTGCACCGATGCGCCGGCGGGAATCGGGTAGGGCACGCCGCCGCGATCTTTCACGTCTTCGAGCGCGTTTTCCCAGGATTCGCGTATGCCTATGTCGAATCCTGCATCGACCAGCTCGACTTCGGCGCCCATGACGCGCGACATCAGGATATTGCCAACGCGGTCGTAAACGGCGTCCTGGAATGGCACCCAGCTTTCCTGCACGAGGCGGCATTTCATACCGATCTTCGCGGCAACGGCGGCAACCTGGCGCGTGTGATTGGATTGCACTCCACCGATGGTGACCAGGGTATCCGCGCCCGCGGCGATCGCGTCGGGAATGATGTATTCGAGTTTGCGAAGTTTGTTGCCGCCAAAGGCGAGGCCCGAATTGCAGTCTTCGCGTTTGGCATACAGCTCGATCGAGCCGCCGAGATGGGCCGAAAGCCGGGCGAGCTTTTCAATCGGGGTCGGCCCGAAGGTCAGGGGATAGCGTTCGAATTTCTGTAGCATGAGGTTTACCGGCTTACGTGGGCCGCCAGCTGTTCTTCGTATTTCCGATAAAGCGCGTAGTTGTGCGCAACTGCGTCGCTGATATCCTTTTGCATCCAGGCCGTGCGCAAAGAGTCCCTCACCCACTGATGTTCTGCCCAGTTCCCCCCGGCCGACTTTACGACTTCGATTTCCGTGGTTTGCACACCGGCGAAATCGGTCACGCCGCTCATTATCTGGCTCATATCGCTGAAGGACATGCTTTCGTTCTTGTCCGCCTTCTCCGCAAGTTCTCTGAATTTTTGTTCCTTTTCAGCCTGCAATTCACTCGCTCTTTCGACATTTCGAATGAATGTTTGCACCTGTTTCTCGCTTACTTCGCCGTCAGCGGGTGGTGAATAGCGGTCTTCCTGCGCGGCGGCAATTAACTCTGCCTGACGCGCCATGCCGCCGAGTACGCCGGTGGACGAACCGCTGCCGGAGAGCGCCGGTATGCCCGGCCCGCCGACAGACCCGTACAGCGCCCGACCTAAGACCGAGCCGATAACAAACATGACTACTATGCATACAAGAAGTGAGACGACGTAATGTGCAGTGCGCTTGGCATCGGGCACTTCCAGGTAAATCGGCAGGATCCGCCAGAGCAGGACCAATCCGTATATGCCGAGCCCAATTGCCAGCAAACTGCCAATCCATGGCAACCCGGACAGAGCCTGGCCCAGGTAACCGGGCACGAATGCCAGTGTCGTAGCGGCCAGTCCCAATGCAAAAGCCGATTTACCGCCGAAAATTCCACCGAAATAGCTGAAAACAAAAGCCACTACGCCGGCGGTGATGGCGCCGGTGACGAGGCTCAGTAGCGACGACACAATCGTTGGCCGGAATCCGAACAGGGACATGCCGCTACCGGTCAAGCCTGTCAGGTAGGCGAGGACTACCGACGCTACGATTAATGGACCGGTCAGCAGAAACGCTGTTTTTTTCCAGTCACCGGCTTGCGGAAGGTAGGCACGCCACGTTGCTTCCGAATCAAAAAGGGCGCCCTTGACGAGTTCAAACGTACGATTCAGATCGATCATCTGCTGTCTCCGCGAATATCAGGTCGGATTCCGGCACTCCGCGATTTCGTCTTCGGTGAGGCCGAGGTCCTTTGCCGCCGCCGACAGATCATCCGCCGTGGCGCTGGCAGAATAGATGTCCCCTGTCGTTCTGGCCAGGTCATAATTGCCGGACTGTGCCGCCGACCGTGTCACGGCACTGAGCAACCTGCCGAAACCGCGTTTTTTCTTGTTGCTGGCTTGCGCCGCATTCATTTTCTCCTGCAGGCAAGCCTGTTGTGCGGCCTGCACTGCGGCAGGGTCCTGGGCTGGTGATGGCATGGCGGGCGGGTTTTCCGCGCTCGTCGTTGCCGAAGCCGCTTTCGAAACTTCGGCGGAAATGATACCTGCCAGCAGCGGCGAGGCTTCGCCGGTGACGGCCAGGTTTCGTTCAGCCTGAAACTGTGCAATTGCGGCGATGGTTGCATCCGAGGATTCGCCATCGACATTGCCGGGATCGTATCCAAGCGTTACGAGGTCCCTCTGGATTCTCTGGGTGATATCGTCGGCAAACGATGATGCGGCGAATAACGAGCTTAGCAACAGTATCGACAACAGTTTCGTGCACAGATGTTGTATGTGCATGTCTATGCCCCCTTGCATTGTTATTCAGCTTTTTCCGGACCGAACCGGGCGGTCGTTGGCCGTCAGTACACTAGCCGGCGCCTGACTTGTTTTTTTGTGGCGCGAATGGACGGCAAGGCCATCACACCGTATGTATACCTGATGGTAACGCTCGAACGCCGCGCCTTCCAGTCAGCTGCGGCCAGCCGCGACGGCGCAGGTCGCGAAAGTCAAGGCGCGCAAGCATCGGGGCTGTAAGGCGGCATCGCAAACCGCTGCGTCCCGGCCGGGAATTTAACCAACTCATTATTTTGCGAAAAATTGACCGAATTCTCGTTTTTGAGCTGCGATTGAATCCGGTTTTTCGGTTTTTTGCGGGAACCGCGCATAGAAACCGTATGGCAAATACCGGCGAACGCCCGAGGCAGACAAGCCGAGGGCCGGAATAGTCCTGGGACACGAGGTTCTGTAGACATCGCTACGTCGCAAGTACGAATAAAGCGCTAAAGATAAATCCGCTGCGACCGTCGGCGCTCTTTCGAACGCCGCAGGCGGATTTGGTGGGCCCGCCAGGACTCGAACCTGGGACCAAGAGATTATGAGTCTCCTGCTCTAACCAACTGAGCTACAGGCCCAAAAAAACCAATTTTCCTATGTTCGGTTTGCGACAGTATGGCGGCCTGACGGCCGCCTGACACTAATCTTCGACCAGGAAGCTGCGCAGCTGATCCGAGCGGGTCGGGTGACGCAGCTTGCGTAATGCCTTGGCTTCGATCTGACGAATACGCTCTCGAGTAACGTCGAACTGTTTGCCTACTTCTTCGAGCGTGTGGTCGGTATTCATATCGATACCGAAGCGCATGCGCAGTACCTTGGCTTCGCGTGGCGTCAGGCCGGCGAGAACGGAATGAGTCGTTTCCTTCAGGCCTTCCGAAGTCGCCGAATCCACCGGCGAATGCACCGTCTGGTCCTCGATGAAGTCGCCCAGGTGCGAGTCTTCGTCGTCACCTATCGGCGTTTCCATCGAGATCGGCTCTTTCGCGATCTTCAGCACTTTGCGCACCTTGTCCTCCGGCATTTCCATACGCTCTGCCAGCTCGTCAGGCAGGGGTTCCCGGCCCATTTCCTGCAGCATCTGTCGGGAAATTCGGTTCAGTTTGTTGATGGTTTCGATCATGTGTACTGGAATACGAATCGTGCGGGCCTGGTCCGCGATAGAGCGCGTAATGGCTTGCCGGATCCACCAGGTCGCGTAAGTCGAAAACTTGTAACCGCGCCGATACTCGAATTTGTCGACAGCCTTCATCAGCCCGATATTGCCTTCCTGGATCAGGTCAAGGAATTGCAGTCCGCGATTCGTGTATTTCTTGGCGATGGAAATCACCAGCCGCAGGTTGGCCTCGACCATTTCCTTTTTCGCACGCCGTGCCTTGGCTTCGCCAATGGACATCTGGCGATTGATCTCCTTGATCTCGGCAATCTTCAGGTTCGTCAGCGTTTCCACAGCCAGCAACTTGCGCTGCGATCGCAGCACGTCGTCCTTGAGCTTGCCGAGAGTCGACGAATGCTTGCGTTTGGCGCGGATGTGCTTGTCGATCCACGTCAGATCCGTTTCGCTCTTCGGGAAACTGGCGAGAAAGTCTTTCCTCGGCATGCCGGCATCGCGCACGCAGATCTGCATGACCTGGCGTTCCTGTGCACGAATGACCGCGACTGAGTCGCGCAGATTGCGAACCAGCATGTCGAACAGTTTCGGCGCCAGTTTGAGCTCCATCAATTGATCGGCAAGTTCCTTCTGGATTTTCACGGTCTTGCTGTTTTTCGCACCGTGTTTCTCGAGCGAGGTCAGTGTCTTGCTGTACAGCTTGCCGATCGTCTTCATGCGCGCCTTGACCTCTTCCGGATCAGGGCCCGTATCGACGACTTCTTCCTCTTCTTTGTCGTTACTCGCGCCATCGGCCTTGGAAACAGGTGACTTGATTTCATCCGGCGCGTTCGGATCAATGAAGCCTACCAACAGGTCCTGCAAGCGCGTCTCGGCGGCGGCAACCGCTTCACCCACTTCGAGGAGTTTCTCGACGGTCGGCGGAAAATGCGCCATGTGATACTTGACCTGGTTGAGGCCATCTTCAATGCGTTTGGCAATCTCGATTTCGCCCTGACGTGTCAGCAGCTCGACGGTACCCATTTCGCGCATATACATGCGCACCGGATCGGTCGTGCGCCCGAACTCCGCGTCGACACTGGCAAGCGCCGCTTCAGCTTCTTCGGCGGCATCTTCGTCGTCGTTCGAGACCTCGGCATCGGAAAGCAACAACGATTCGGCATCCGGCGCTTTCTCGTGCACGGTGATGCCCATATCGTTAATCATGTTCACGATATCTTCAATCTGTTCCGGGTCGACAATACCGCTCGGCAGATGGTCGTTGACTTCCGTATAGGTGAGGTAGCCTTGCTCCTTGCCCCGGGCAATCAATTCCTTAAGCTGCTTCGCTTGTTTGTTTCCTTTGAATACTGCGCGCTTCTCACTCAAGACGGCTCGACCTCCACGCTAAAAACGCAAACCGGCAATGGTACTCGTTTGACCGGGCCCATACCATATTTATCCCACCATACCGCTGCCGCGACCCAATGACCGGAGTTCGCTTCTTTCGGCCTCGGTTAGTGGCGTAACTCTCTGTTTTTCAATAAGAAATTCGACTCTTTGCCGGGCTCCGGACACGGCCAGTTGCTGCAGGCATTCGGCCAGCTCTGCGCCAGCGTCGAAGTCCTCCAAATCCGGCATTTCCAGGGCTGCGAGCTTGCCAAGGTGCTGGCCCTTCTCGTGATTTCTCCAGCGCTCGAGCAGCCCCGCTGTCGTGATATCGGGTTCCGCCTGCACCATTTCAATGATTTCCTTGAGCAGGCCGGTACCCGGCCGGGATACCTTGTCAAGAAGCGTCGCATCGAGACCGGCAGCCGCAGGGGGATTATGCAAAACGAGTGCTATCGCGCGCCGAACCACGGACGGCGACCCGGCCACGGCGCGCCGGCGCGGCCGCATGCCGGTGCCGCCGGTCCCGCGGCGCGCCTGGGCAGCAGACCGATCAGTTATCAGGGAATCGAGCCTGGCAACCGGCAAGCCGATCTTCTCTGCCAGCTGAGCTGTCAACAATTCGCGAAACACACCCTGCGGAATGCGGTTGATAAGCGGCTTTGCCAGCTCGGCCAGGCGGGCACGGCCGTCAACCGAATTCATATCGACCTGGTTTGCCAGCTCATCGATCAGGAAATCCGACAAGGGCTGGCCGCCGGCCAGCGCTTTTTCGAAAGCGCCGGCACCGTACTGGTGAACGAAAGAATCCGGATCCTGCCCTTCCGGCAGGAATACGAAGCGGATTTGCCGCCCTTCGCGAACCTGCGGAAGCGCAATCTCCAGCGCTTTCCACGCCGCTGCCCGGCCGGCCCGGTCGCCGTCGAACGAGAAATAGACTTCGTCGCACAGGCGAAAAAGATTATTCAGGTGATCGACGGTCGTAGCGGTACCCAGCGTTGCTACCGCGAAATCAATTCCATGGCGCGCCAGTCCGACCACATCCATGTAGCCCTCGACCACAACCAGCTGCTGGATGTTGCGTAATGCCTGTCGCGCTTCGTACAAGCCGTAGAGTTCACGGCCCTTGTGAAACAATACGGTCTCCGGCGAATTCAGGTATTTCGGTTCGTCGTTGCCCATCACGCGCCCGCCGAATCCGATCGTGCGGCCGCGACCGTCGCGAATCGGGAACATGATCCGATCGCGGAAGCGATCGTAGTGCTGGCCGTTGTCTTTGCGGATTATCAGACCGACTGCCAGCAATCGCTCGATCGCTTCATTGGAGTTGCCGAACCGGTCCAGCACATTGCTCCAGCCCGCTGGCGCAAGGCCGATACCGAAGCGCTTTGCCGTCGCTCCGTCTATGCCTCGATTCTTGAGGTAATCAACCGCAGCGCCATGCTCTTTCAGCTGCGCCTGGAAGTAACGCTCGATCTGCTGCATCAGTTCAAACAGTTCGTCGTAGCGGCGTGCCGGGCGCTGGCTTTCCTCGCGCGGTACCTCCATGCCCATCGAATGGGCCAGGCTTTCGACAGCTTCGACAAAACTCATGTGGTCGTATTCCATCAGGAAGCCGAGCGCGGTCCCGTGCGCTCCGCAACCAAAGCAATGGTAGAAACCTTTTGTCGGGCTGACGGTAAACGAGGCGGATTTTTCCTCGTGGAACGGGCATACGGCTTTGAATTCGCGCCCGGCTTTTTTCAGCTGAATGCGATGCCCGATCACTTCGACGATATCCGCGCGGGCGATCAGGTCGTCGACGAATTGTTGGGGAATCAAGCCGCTCATAGGGTTCTTAACGGTAGCTCCGCAGGCACGGGGTTGCTGGCGTTCTTCTGAACCCCTTCATTATTATTCTTGTTCAGCGCCGGGCCATATTCCAAAGGATAGCCCAGTCGAAGCCCGCTGCCAGCCAGCGCCGGCGTTTCAGTCTCCGGCAAGCCGCGCCTTGACCATGGCACCAACCCGGCCCATGTCGGCGCGACCCTGGGCTTTCTCCTTGATCCGGGCCATGACTTTGCCCATGTCACGAATCGATTCGGCGCCTGCATCGGCTATGGCCTTGTTGATCAGCTCATCGATTTCGGCATCCGAAAGCTGCTCGGGCAGGTATTGCTCGAGCACGGATATTTCGGCCGTCTCTATCTCCGCGAGGTCGTTGCGACCGCCTTCCTGGAACTGGGTAACCGAATCCCGCCGCTGTTTCACCATCTTGTTGATTACGGACAGTACGGCGGCATCGTCCAATTCGATGCGTTCGTCGACTTCCACTTGTTTGATCGCCGCCAGCAACAGCCGCACCACTTTCAGCCGGTCTTTGTCGCCGGCCTTCATCGCGGTCTTCATGTCGTCCTGGATCTGGCTTTTCAAAGTCATAGCGAGACACCTGCCATCGAGGGCTGCTGGTATCAGGGTTTGGGCGCTGACGGGTTCACGAGGTTCCCGCCAAGACAAATTAGAACAGGCGCTTGCGCCGTGCCGCTTCGCGAGAAGTGCGTTTCAGATGACGTTTTACCGCCGCCGCTTTCTTGCGCTTTCTTTCCTGGGTCGGTTTCTCGTAGAACTCGCGACGGCGAAGCTCGGTCAAGACGCCGGCTTTTTCACAGGCGCGCTTGAAGCGACGCAGGGCAGCGTCAAAGTACTCGTTTTCCTTTAGGCGGACACTCGGCATACGTAATCATTCTTGGTTCAGATACGAAGAAACCCGGCGCTGGGCCGGGGCAAGACCGCGCATATTATCGGGACTTGCCGGCATTTGCAAAGGCTCTGGCCCTTTTCAGAGCCCGCGAGTGGCCGCCGGCCGGGCGATAGCCCTGCCCGCCGCCGCGATCGCTCAGGTATCATCCGCCGCCTATGCAGGTACTGGGACTGGAAACGAGCTGTGACGAGACCGGGGTGGCGCTGTTCGATACCCGCCGGGGCCTTGTGGCGCAAGCGCTGCACAGCCAGGTACGCCTGCATGCTGCTTACGGCGGCGTGGTGCCTGAAATCGCCTCGCGGGACCATGTGCGCTGCCTTTTGCCGCTTGTCCGGCAGGTGCTGGCGGAGGCGGCTGTGCAGCGACCGGACGCGATCGCCTATACGGCCGGCCCCGGGCTTGTAGGGGCATTGATGGTGGGCGGCGGACTGGCAAACGGGCTCGGCCTGGGCTGGCAATGCCCCGTCATTCCTATCCATCACATGGAGGGTCACCTGCTCGCGCCGATGCTGGAAGAAAATGCCCCGGATTTTCCGTTCCTGGCCCTGCTCGTGTCGGGCGGCCATTCCATGTTGGTACTGTGCAAGACGCTCGGTGATTACCAGGTCCTGGGAACGACCCAGGACGATGCTGTCGGCGAAGCCTTCGACAAATGCGCAAAGTTACTGGGTCTCGGCTACCCGGGGGGGCCGGCGCTTGCGCGGCTGGCGGAGCAGGGGTCCGAATCGGCTTACGCATTCCCGCGGCCGATGCTGCATCATCCCGGCCTCGACTTCAGTTTCAGTGGCCTCAAAACCGCAGTGATGCTGCAGGTAAAGCAGGCGACCAGCGATGGGGTTCTCGATTCGGCTGTCGCCGATATTGCGGCGTCATTTCAGAGGGCGGCGATAGACACGCTCATTGGACGCACGCTGAAAGCCGCGAAAGAGGTATCCGCGAAGCGCATCGTCGTCGCCGGCGGCGTTGGCGCAAACGTATTGCTTCGTCGCGAACTTGCGGCAAGATTCGACGGCAGGGTTTTCTACCCGCGCCTGGAATACTGCACGGATAACGGGGCCATGATCGCCGTCGCAGGTGCGCTGCGCATGGCCGAAGCTGTTGATGCAACGGAAATCCGTGCGCAGGCCCGATGGTCCCTCGACACGCTGCGCCCGCCTGAAGGAATGATCGATGAGTGATTCACCCGTTGCAGACACAATTTTCCTGCACGATCTGCGAATCAATGCAGTTGTCGGGATCTGGGAATGGGAAAGAAAAATTCGCCAGATAGTCAGTATCGATCTCGAAATGGGCGCGGATATTCGCAAGGCGGCAAGCACAGACACGATTGAAGACACGCTGGACTACAAGCAGATTGCGAAGCGCGTTCAGCAATTTGTCGAGGACTCCAGTTTCCGGCTGGTCGAAACGTTGGCGGAAAATATCGCGTCTATCGTCCTGCGCGAATTCGACGTGCCATGGATTGTCGTCAGAGTAAACAAGCCGGGCGCGATTCGCGGCTCACGTGACGTAGGCGTACTTATCCGGCGGGAACGCGCCGACATTCAATGACACGCGTTTACCTCGGGCTTGGCAGCAACATCGATCCGGAGGACAACCTGCGCCTGGCAATCGCCGAACTGAGAAAACGCTTTGGCGCCGTGAGGCTTTCCCCTGTCTATCGGAGTGCGGCGGTCGGATTCGACGGACCTGAATTTCTGAATCTCGTTGCCGAAATCGAGACGGTGATCGATCCTGCCGAGATTCATCGGCAACTTGAGGATATTCACGCTCTCGCCGGGCGCGAACGCGGATGTGAGAAATACCTCTCGAGGCGTCTCGATATCGATATGTTGCTATACGGCCAGCAATGCATCCAAGCGCCGCCGGTTCGGGTGCCACGGAAAGATATTCTGGAGTACGGCTTTGTGTTGCGGCCGCTGGCGGATCTGGCGGCGGATCTACGTCATCCGCTGAGCGGGCGGACGATCGGCGAGCACTGGCAAGAGTTCGACTGTGATGGCTATCCGCTCGTGCGCAGCGAGCTCGAGTTCATGAGCGCTGACTCTCCGGAGTCGAATTGACAGTGGTTTCCACGGCGCTTCGGTACTCCGTGCAGCCGCTTCGAAGTACGCTTACCAGCCGACCGATCGGCCCCCGTCGACCGCAATGATCTGCCCGGTGACGTATTGCCCGTCACGCACGAGATACAAGACCGCAGCCGCAATGTCATCCGGATTGCCCGGTCTTGCCAGCGGAATCTGGCGAATGATCTGCTGCTTGGTTTCGTTGCTCATCCCATCCTCGGGCCACAGAATTGCACCAGGCGATACGCCGTTGACGCGGATTTCGGGGGCGAGATCCTTCGCCAGCGATCGAGTCAGCATCGCCAGGCCGGCTTTCGCGGATCCATAGACCGAGTGATGCCTGAGCGGACGCTGCGCATGGATATCGACGATATTGACTATGCAGCCCAGTCCTTTTTTCAGATACGGACTGGCCGCCTGGGAGAGAAAGAGCGGCGCCTTCAGGTTGCTGCCAATCAGGTCATTCCATTGCTCTTCGGTGATGTCACCTACAGGTGTCGGATAAAAACTCGATGCGTTGTTTACCAGGACGTCCAGCCCGCCGGCCCAATCCACGACCGCTGCGACAAGTGCGGAAGGCGCGTCATGTCGCAGCAGATCCGACTGAAAAACCCGCGCGGAGGCTGCGCGGGACTGATTGAAAGAGTCCGCCAGTTCTTCGGCTTCCTTCGCCGATCCGCGGTAGTGAATCGCGACATCCGCTCCCGCGATGTGCAAGCGACGGGCGATAGCCGCACCGATACGCCGGGCCGCACCGGTGATCAGGGCGGTTTTGCCGGCAAGCGACGGGCCGGAGAATTCAGACATGCCTTGTCCTGTCAATAAAGTTTCGTGGAATTAAAAGCGCCGCGCATGGCAATCGCCAGCCACTCGCAATACATTGTTGGCATTGTTCGAGACATGTAACGCCAATGCAAGTTCAGACAGGTCAGCAATCCTCACTGCCGGCAGCCGACCCGGCGAGTGCGGCGCACAGCGAAATCGTTGCAGGCTGCTTGCGGTCGCGGATTGCGTCGGCGGGAGGCAGTATCAGTTTCGCCGAATTCATGCAGCTCGCACTGTATGCGCCCGGCCTCGGTTACTACGTTGCCGGTTCCCGCAAGTTCGGAGCCGACGGCGACTTCGTAACTGCACCGGAGGTGTCGCCGTTGTTCGGTCGCGTGCTGGGCGCACAGTGCGCACCGATTCTCGGTGAAATCCCGGGAGCCGACATCCTGGAGTTGGGAGCGGGCAGCGGCGCACTCGCCGTTCAGATCCTGTCGAAACTGCAGGAGCTCGCTGCGTTGCCGGAACGCTATCGCATCCTCGAGCCGTCAGCAGAGCTTCAGTCTCGCCAGAAATCCCGGGTCGCCGAACTGCCGGAGGATCTGGCACGTCGGGTCGAGTGGATTACTGACTGGCCGGCGAATCTTGTCGGCATCGTGCTGGCCAATGAGGTGGCCGATGCGCTGCCTTTTGCCAGGTTCGTCAAACGACAGGACACGGTCAATGAGCTGTGCGTGACCAGCGCCGGAAGCGGCTTCGATTGGTGCGAGAGGATTGCGCCGACGCGTCTCGCCGAAGCTGTCAGGAATATCGAAAAGGATATCGGTAGCCGGTTGCCGGACGGTTATGTGTCGGAAGTTTGTCTCGCGCTTCCGCAATGGATTGCTGATCTGGCCGACTGCGTGGATCGGGGAATGCTATTCCTGTTCGACTACGGGCTGTCGCGCCGCGAGTACTACGCTGCGGAGCGGGATCAAGGCTGGCTGAGATGTCATTTTCGTCAGCGGGCACACGACAATCCGCTTATTCTGCCGGGTATCCAGGACCTCACGGCCTGGGTGGATTTTTCTGCGGTCGCAGAGGCCGCCGTAAAACGGGGCATGCAGGTATCCGGATACGTGACCCAGGCACATTTCCTGTTGCACGGCGGGCTTCAGGATGAACTGGACAATTTTTCGGAGTTGCAGATTCGTGAACAGGTCGATTTGTCCCGGCAAATCAAAATACTTACGCTGCCTGGCGAAATGGGCGAAAATTTCAAGTGCCTCGGTCTTGCCAAGAACCTGACAGATACTCCGGCCGTATTCGAATTGTCGGACCGGGCACACATCCTTTGATACACAGGGCAGTTTTCAGGGACGAACCATGAGTCTGATCCAGATAATCGTGCTCGCCGTTGTGCAGGGCCTGACGGAATTCCTGCCGATTTCGAGTTCGGGTCACCTGGTGCTGGTGCCGGGCCTGCTGAACTGGAGCGACCAGGGTCTGGAATTTGATGTCGCGGTTCATTTCGGCTCGCTGCTGGCGGTTGTCGTCTACTTCCGAAACGATATTGGCGGCCTGCTGAAAGGCGCAATGGAAATCCTGCAGGGCCGGACCGATACGCTGCGGACGAAAATGGTGTTCGTTTTGGCAATCGGCACGGTACCGGCTGCGATCGCGGGCCTCACGCTGGCTGGGTGGATAGAGGAAAACCTGCGAAGTCCGGCCGTGGTTGCAGCAACATTGGCAGGCTATGGCATCCTGCTTGGAATCGCCGACATTGTCGGACGGAAGCAGCGTGTCATTACCGATGTGGGCCTCAAGGAAGGACTGGTGATCGGCATCGCACAGGCCCTCTCGCTGGTGCCCGGTACGTCGAGATCGGGAATAACCATCACGGCGGGGTTGTTACTGGGATTTCGAAGGCAGGATGCCGCAAGATTCTCGTTCCTGTTGGCCGTTCCGGTCATTTTATTGGCAGCAATGTACGAATTCGCCACTCTGATTATGTCCAATGCGCCGGTCGCGTGGGGAGAACTTACGCTCGCCGCGTTGATATCGGCTGTTGTCGCGTATCTCAGCATCGAATTCTTCATGCGTTTCGTCAACGCAATCGGCCTTGTGCCGTTTGCTATATACAGGGTCATACTCGCTGCGGTTATTTGTTATGTACTCGTCTTGTAGCAGGGTCGTTGCCGCTGTTGCAGCGTTATTGTTGCAGGCTGCGATCGCAAGCGCCGAAAGCGATGGATACATCGCAGGTCTTGGCGGCGAGTCGGATACAGCCGGCGGCCGCGCCGCAACGGTGTTCGGCGATATCAGCCTGTCCGAGAAGACCTGGGCATCTGCGTTGATTGCCAGAACCAGCACCGGCGGGGAGGCTGGCGGCCTCGAAACATGGTACGTCGATGCGGGGGTCGATTACTGGTTCGAGCCTCTGGGTATCCGGTTCGGAGGCGGATACTGGGGTGATGACACAATTCTCGATTCGAACGATTTGCGTGCGTCGATCTACTTCAGGAATGACGAGCTGTCCGTATCCGCGGACTACGAGCGGCGACAGTTCGATTTCGCGTTCGGTGCCGCGTTCCTTCCCGAGCCCAGAACGGTCGAATTTCACGGCGATGGCTACGGTCTGAATGCACGTTTCCCGTTGAGCGAGGTCGTCGGTGTGTCGTTCGGCGGAATGAGGTACGACTACTCGCGAAACATCAATCTGCAACCAAACATCGATATCTTGAGAATATTCTCCTCGTCGAGACTCGGGTTGATGAACAGCCTGCTCGATTATCGAGTCAGTGCCGGTATCGATTACAGCTTTGGTCTGAGTGCCCTCGACATTCGACTGGAGAGGTGGCAGACAGCCATTGACCAGGGCTACGTCAATTCAATGGGAATCGGAATCCTGACTCCGATCGGAACAAAAAGCGACATGGAATTTCGTATCGCCTACGATCGTTCCGACAACTTCGGAGATACGTTGACCTTTTCCGTGTTTTATTACTATTTCGGAGGTTGAGGCGCTGCCTTCTTGAAGCTCGAGATTGCCTCGAGCCTAGCCCGACTCACGAGAGCGCCGATTTCCTGGCCACTCAAATCCGGCCTGGCAAGCCTGCTCGCTTCGACGGATGCTGCCGCTGCATACGCATCACGCAGGTAGCGGGCTTGCGGATAATCCTTTGTTTCGAACCCCGTGCGGCCACGGGCGTCCGCTTCGCAGGCAAGCAGGAAGTGATCGAAACGATCCGCACGGCGGAACGCATCCACGCGTTGCAACAAACGAAGAATCGTCGATGCCTTGAGTTCGAAAGCCCGGTGGCAATGCGCGTGAAATTCCGCGACGAGCATTCCAAGGTCGCGATGGGCAGCCGGCACCGGAAGTCGTTTGCAGAAGGCCTTGACCAGCCTGACGCTGCGTTTTTCATGGCCCGGGTGTTGGGGTAATTGGGCCTCCGGAGTCGCCGCTTTGCCGAGATCGTGCACCAATGCGGCAAATCGGACATCCACCTGTTGACTCAGAATTGCCGCCTGTTCGACGACCATCATCGTATGCACACCACAGTCTATTTCCGGATGCCACTTTGCCGGTTGCGGAATGCCGAAAAGCGCATCGATTTCCGGAAATACAACTTTCAGTGCGCCGCATTCCCGGAGTAGCCTGAAATAGACCTGAGGATTGGCGCCTGCCAGCGCCGCTTCCGTTTCTTTCCAGACGCGGTCAGGGACCAAGGCGTCGACCTCACCGGCATCGACCATTTCGCGCATCCTTGCCATGGTTTCACTGGCCACACGAAAACCAGCGTCGGCAAATCTGGCGGCGAATTTCGCCACGCGCAACACGCGTACCGGATCCTCGGCAAAAGCGTCGGACACGTGGCGCAAAAGCCGTGCTTCCAGGTCCGCGCGACCGTTATACGGGTCAACGATCCGGCCATCGAGATCGCGAGCGATCGCGTTGATGGTCAGGTCTCGACGACCGAGATCGTCCTCGATGCTGATATTTGGCGACGTATCGAATTGAAACCCGTGATAACCCGAGCCAGTCTTCCGCTCTGTTCTGGCGAGGGCGTACTCCTCGTTGGTTTGCGGGTGCAGGAACACCGGAAAATCCTTGCCGACACGACGGTAGCCCTTCTGCTCCAGCTCATCCGGCGTGGCGCCAACGACGCACCAGTCCCGTTCCTTTACGGACAAGCCGAGCAGCTCGTCACGAACCGCACCACCTACGAGGTAAACTTTCATGCAATCATTCTAGCTTTCCGGCGCTATTCGAGCGACATAATTGCATTTGACCACTGATAAACGAAGCAGGTGTTCCGGGTTAGCGTTGTTGCTTGCAGCGCTGCTTTTGCTCGAAGGCTGCTATTACGTACAGGCTGCTAGCGGGCAACTGGACCTGTTGCATCGGCGGCGGCCGGTTGCCGAAGTGATCGCCGATGCAAATACGCCGGAAAATTTGCGGGAGCGCCTGAAGACCGTGACTGAAGCGCGACAATTCGCCGTCGATGCGTTGCACCTGGCCGACAACGAAAGCTATCGCAGCTACGCGGACCTTGAGCGCGACTACGTCGTCTGGAATGTTATCGCCGCGCCGGAATTTTCCGTCGAGCCAAAGCAGTGGTGTTATCCGATCGCAGGTTGTGTGGCTTATCGTGGCTATTTTTCAGAATCTTCAGCCAGAAAACTGGCGGCAAAACTCTCGTCCAGGGGGTTCGACGTAATGGTCGGCGGTGTTCCCGCCTATTCGACGCTGGGACGTTTCGCCGACCCGGTTCTCAATACGATGATGCACTGGTCCGACGAGGACCTTGTAGCAACGCTGTTTCACGAACTCGCGCATCAGAAACTCTACATCAAGGGAGATACGCGATTTAACGAATCTTTCGCGACAGCGGTGGCGGAGGCCGGTCTGGCGCGCTGGAGAAAGTTGCACGGTACGGAAGGCGAAGCCGATGCCAGGGACGGACGACGAGCCGGGCAGAAGGATATGCTCAAGCTGGCGCTATCAGTGCGCGATCAGTTGCAAGGCTTGTACGCGTCCGGAACGGATGAAGAGAGCATGCGGCAGCAAAAAAAGGAAATTTTCGAAAAACTCGCGAAAGACGCAGAAACGCTGACGGGAGCCAATGGTATCGACCGCGGGTGGCTCGGAGGCACGCTCAACAACGCGAGGCTTGCGCTTATCGGTCTTTACGAAGGAAGGGTCGACGCTTTCAATGCGCTAATGCAGGATTGCGAAGCGGATCTCAGATGTTTCTACAAGAAAGCCGAGGAGCTTTCCAGGCTGAATCCGGAGCAACGCGAAGCGGAGCTGGATCGACTGGAAGCGTCCGGCACTAGTTCCTGATTTCGCCGCTGCTGGTAATGCGGTCCGGTGGCACCGGGGCAACGACGAGCGGTAGACCTTCGGATACCCTGCGCATTTCACCGGTCATACGCCAATAAAAAATGACTTCCGTCGCCAGAACCCGGCGAACGTATTTCCGCGTCTCATTAAAAGGGATGTTCTCTATCCATATCCGGCCGTCGACGCTGTTCTCGACAGGCAGCCACGACTCGACGTTGGACGGGCCTGCGTTGTACGCGGCAGTTGCAAGGATCGGATTTCGATCGAATCGCTTCAGCATCTTGCCGAGGTAGGTTGTTCCCAGGCGAATGTTGCTGCCAGGATCGACCAGGGTCGAAACACCGGCATAAGGCAGTTGAATCTCACCAGCAGTCGAGCGTCCGGTCGCCGGCATCAGTTGCATGAGACCAATCGCGCCGGCACTTGAGCGCACATCACTCATAAACAGGCTTTCACTACGGGCGACGCCATAGGCCCAGCTTGGTGAAATGCCGGCATCTGCCGAATACTGCGCAAAGGATTGTTCGTAGGCCAGTGGATAGCGGATGTCGAGATCATCGTACTCTCCGGCGCTGGCCGCCGTCGAAATCGCCCGCGAATGCCATCCCCATCGATGAGCCAGTAGAGACGCCTGAACTTTTTCTCTCGCATTCAGCGTTCCGATGATCGAGTCCCACTCCGAACGGCCTTTGCTGTCGAGTCCCGTAAGGAACAATTCCCGGGCCCTGATTACGGCCTCGTTCTTCTCCAGCGATGCAAGAATCTGCCCGTCGCTGCCGGACGCGGCGTGGGAGAAGGAGTAGTCGCGGCCAAGATCGTCGGATGCCAGGAAGCCGTAATAACTTCTTTCTTTCGACAACTGGTCAAGTATCGACAGCGAATGATCCTGCTGCGATATGCCGCGTAAGGCGCTCGCATGCCAAAACTGCCATTCTTCCAGCTGCTGTTCATCTGCCGGCATGGCGGCAATGCTCTCAATTACCCCGTTCCAATCCCGCCGGCGCAAGCTCGAGCGTGCTGTCCAGCGACGAACTTCCGTATTCACAGCCGGCGGCGGCAGTGTCGTCAGAAGGGCAAATGCCTGCGGCGAGTGGCGCCGTGCTGCCCACAAAGCAATGTATTGCGACAGTGCCGCATGCTGCTCTTCGGAGAAAGCGTACTCGTCATTTAGTGTTTGCCAATGCATGGAGGCAGTCTCGGGATCCCGGTACGCGATCTGTTCCAGCGCATAAAGAAGTTGGCGCCGATGCATGGCACTGTCCGCACGCGACGAACGCGTGGTTACAAATGCTGCAGGATCGTCGCGCGCCGCAATCCATCGTGTCGCTTCTTCCCTGCACGACGGCGCAAGCGGTGCCGAGAGGTATCGCGCGAGCGCGAACTGGCGCTCGTCAATGGCAAGTTCGTAGCGTTGCCGATACAGATCCTGGTCCAGCATGCCCTCGGCCCGGAGGTACTCGAAAACCGGGTCACACTCCGGTTCCTGGCTCCTGCCCACCAGCCACAGATCCTTAGCGCGCCCGAAAATGCCATCGCGCCGGCCTGACTGAATTTCGGCTTGCAGCGCAAGGCAGTCGAGTCTGGCGATCTCCAGGCCCTGATAAAACTGCTGGTATACCGACAGGAAGTCCGCCAGGCGGCCGGACGAGGCGAGCCGCAGCGCGTAGCGGTATCGAAGGTCTCTGGCTGGCCTGAGAAGACCGTACTGATTTACAAACCGCAAAATTTCGGCTTCGTCGTCGGCACTGAATTGGCGTTGGTCGATGCGTGTTTTCAGATAGGCCGCACGAATATCGGGCCACAAGACGTAATTCTGAAGCAATTCGCTCCTGGCCTCGGCCGGCAGCCAATTACCGAGCTCCGCTTCCGCATAGGCGGCGACAAACGCGGCCCTTTGCCTTTCGAGCACGGATTGCTCTGCCGCAGTTACCGGCGTAGCGACGAGCATTGACAAAATGCCAATGAATCGGATTGCCGATATGGAGGTCAACCGGGCCTTAATCAGCGAATCTGCAGCATCAATGCCCGATCGCCACGCTGTACCAGCAAAAACAATATCTGGTTGGCTTCGGCAATGGCTCGCAATTGCAACAGGTTCTGCACCGGCTGCCGATTTACCGCCGTGATCAGGTCTCCCGTCCTCAATCCCCTTTGTGCAGCAGGGCTGCCGGGTTCGACTTCCGTTACCTCGATGCCGCCGCTATTGGTGGCGCTTGCATCGGCAAACTGTGCGCCGGCGAGGCCCGGATGGATATCACTGCCGTCGCTTCGGGTTACGGTGCGTTGTCCCAGCGTGGCGGTAACGGATCGGGTCCTGCCGTCGCGAACGTATTCGATGTCGACCTGTTCGCCGGAACCCTTCAAACCGATCGCATTCATCAGTTCGCGGCTGTTGTTTATCTTTTTGCTGTTCACCTTGGTGATGATGTCGTCGACATGCAGGCCGGCTTTCTCGGCGGCGGAACCCGGTTCGACGGCAGATACGAGAGCGCCGCTTTCGACTTCAGCACCAAGCGCTTTCGCGCTGTCGGTATCGATAGTTTGAATGGAAACACCAAGAAGTCCGCGGCGTACTTCGCCGAAATCGAGTATCTGGCGCATGATCGATTTCGCGATTTCCGATGGCACCGCGAAACCGATACCGACATTGCCACCTGTGCGACTGATGATGGCGGAGTTAATGCCGACGAGCTCGCCACGCATGTTGACGAGTGCGCCGCCGGAATTGCCGGGATTGATAGACGCATCGGTCTGAATGAAGTCTTCGTAACCGTTGCGGCTGATACCGGTTCGGCCGAGCGCGCTCACGATTCCCGACGTGACCGTATGTCCGAGACCGAACGGGTTTCCTATTGCAATTACAAAATCTCCGACTTCCACGTCATTCGAATCGCCAATCGGCAGTTCGACGAGGTTTTTCGGATCGACCTTGATGACCGCGATGTCCGTGGCGGCATCGGAGCCGACGATTTCGGCGTCAAGGGTTTGCTCATTGAGCAGCGATATCTGAATTTTGGCGGCATTCTCGACGACATGGTGATTGGTCAGGATGTAACCATTGCTTGCGTCGACAATTACCCCCGAACCTGCGCTGGCGATTTCCCTGGATCCCTCGGGCAGGCCGAAGAACCGTCGGAACATATCATCGCCGTAAGGCGAACCCCGTTGCACTGTCTGACTGACGCGGATATTGACGACTGCCGGCGCAACCCGCTTAACGAGGGGCGCGAGGCTCGGGAGCGGTTCGCCGTCGACACTGTCAGGTAGCGCCGACCAGCTTATGGAGGCGGCCAGTAACAAAATGCCGATCAGTTTGAAACGATTTCCAGTAGTCATCGTCGAAATACCCTTGCGCACAGAATCAAGATAGGCGATCGAGTTTACCCTGCCGCCGCTGAATAATCAGTGAACAGCCGCTTTATCGTTGCGGAGCGTTTTTTGCGGCCCGCAGGCGGGGGACAACGCCTGCGGGGCAAAAGTTCCGGGGCGTTGTCCCCCGCCGATCAGGCCGCCTGCACCGTGATCCGTCGAGACTGCACTTGCGGCTTTTTCGGAATACTGACTTCCAGAATTCCGTTGGCTGTCTTGGCAGAAATGTTCTCGGAATCAGCCGATTCCGGAAGGCTGAAGCGTCGGAAGAACTTGCCGCTGGTTCGCTCGAATCTATGCAATCCGTCAGCATTCTCCGTTTTTTCCGTGTGGCGTTCTCCGGCCAGGCTCAGCGTACCGTCTTCCATGCTGATGGAAATATCGTTCGCGTCTACACCGGGTAAATCGGCGCGCAGCACGAACCGATCGTCTTCCTCGACAACGTCAACGGCCGGGACATAGTCCGCAACACTGTTCCCGTTGTCGAATGCGCTGGGAAATCCGCCGCGGCGTGCTGAAAGCTGATCCAGGTCTCGCTGCAACAAGTTGAATAGGCTCCAGGGTTCAAATCGTGCAATGTTCATAAGGTTTCTCCTGATCTTGCATACCGCCCTGTTAGGCGGCTGTTACTCAATTGGCTCGTAAAATTGGGTCTGTTGAGGGGATTTCAAGAGCCTGAAAGCGCCGTGCCCGCAGCCACTGCAGCTGCAAAAAGCAGGCCAAACCGATTTGACTTAATGCCACTAGATGTTGTGGAAATTATTTTTCACGAAAGCGTCATTTTTTTCTGCAAGCATTTAAAGAACTTACTGCACTAGTTTGTGTAACACATTGATTATGAATACGAAAAGCCTACCGAAAAAAAAGAGGCAAAGCCTTGACAGCCGCCGACGTCGGGCATAATCTTGTGCCTTGGTTGGCACAACATCTAGTGCCTGCAATTACGAATAAATCAGCCATTTCTGGCACTCGGCGTGTGGTCGTAACCAGACGACGAGCGGGGAACTTTTCGCCCGGTCATTCGCGGACCGCGTGAATCGCTTGGGGCCTTCGCAGGGAGAAACGGGGAGTAAGGGACCAAATGAAGTCCGCAGTTAGTGTAGAAGCAAATTCTGTAGCAGATATTACCTTTCAGCCCGCGTCGATCGACATTTGGGAATCAAAGTACAGGCTGGTCGGCAAAGACGGTCGCGCCATCGATGAGCAGGTCGATGATACCTATCGGCGCGTCGCACGGGCGCTGGCCGATGTCGAAGCAGAACCGCTGAGAGAGCAGTGTTTCGAGGAATTCCTCTGGGCCTTGCGCAGTGGCGCGATCCCGGCCGGGCGAATTATCTCCAACGCCGGGGCGCAGGAACACAAGCCCGCTACGTCCACGATCAATTGCACCGTGTCCGGTACCGTAGCGGATTCGATGGACAATATTCTGAACAAGGTCCATGAAGCCGGCCTCACGCTGAAAGCGGGCTGCGGCATCGGGTACGAATTTTCGACCTTGCGGCCGAAGGGTGCATATGTCACGGGCGCCGGAGCCTTTACTTCGGGCCCGCTGTCCTTCATGGATATTTACGACAAGATGTGTTTTACGGTGTCGTCCGCGGGCGGCCGACGCGGTGCACAAATGGGCACTTTTGACGTTGGCCATCCTGATGTCATGGAGTTTATCCGTGCCAAGCGGGAGGATGGTCGGCTACGGCAGTTCAACCTGTCTTTGCTGGTAACGGACGAGTTCATGCAGGCGGTAAAGACCGATGCGGACTGGCAACTAGCGTTCCCGGTGAGTTCGCGTGAGGTTGAGCAGGACGGCTTCGATGTCAACGACAGTAGCCAGTTCGTGTGGCGCGAGTGGCCGGAACCGAAGAGTTATGTGTGCAATGCCCAAGGCCTGGTTGCCTGCAAGATTTACAAGACCTTACCGGCGCGACGAGTCTGGGACGTGATCATGGCATCCACTTACGACTTTGCCGAGCCTGGATTCGTGCTGATCGACAAGGTCAACGAGATGAACAACAACTGGTTTGCCGAGACTATCCGCGCGACCAATCCCTGCGGTGAACAACCGTTGCCGCCGTATGGTTCCTGCCTGCTTGGCTCTGTGAATCTGACCAAATTTGTGCTCGATCCGTTTACGGCAAAAGCACGATTCGATTGGGACGAATTCCGCAAGGTGGTCAAGGTATTCACGCGAATGCTGGACAACGTCGTGGAGATCAACGGGCTGCCGCTGCCTCGCCAGCGCGAGGAGATCCTGCGCAAACGTCGTCATGGCATGGGCTTCCTCGGCCTGGGATCGGCGATCACGATGCTGCGCATGAAGTACGGCGAGGCGCGAGCAGTTGCGTTCACCGAGGAGGTGGCAAAGCAGCTGGCATTGGCGGGCTGGGAAGCTGGGCTGGAACTGGCGAAAGAAAAAGGTCCGGCGCCAATCATGACCGAGGAATTCGAGGTTACCAAAGCCATGCTCGTTAAACGCCCGGAAATGGTCGCAGACGGGTACAAAGTCGGTGACCGGGTTGCCGGTCGATTGCTGCATAGCCGCTACAGCCGCTATATGCAGCGAATCGCGGACGTCGCTCCCGGACTGGTCGAGGAGCTGGCAGAAGTCGGTGCGCGGTTTACGCATCACAGCTCGATTGCTCCGACCGGGACAATTTCGCTGTCGCTGGCGAACAATGCCAGCAACGGCATCGAGCCCAGTTTCGCACATCACTATTTTCGCAATGTCATACGACAAGGCAAAAAGACGAAAGAAAAGGTCAGCGTTTTTTCCTTCGAATTGCTGGCCTATAGGGAATTGGTAAATGCCAAGGCCATGCCGGGCGGCGGGGACGCAGAGGTCATCGGTGAGAACAAGCTGCCCGACTACTTCATTACAGCCGAGGGCGTATCGCCCGAGCAGCATGTGGATATACAGGCAGCGGCGCAGAAGTGGGTAGATTCATCGATCTCGAAGACGGCAAATGTGCCGACTGATTATCCATACGAGGACTTCAAGAACATCTACCTGTATGCATATGAGCAAGGGCTGAAAGGATGCACGACTTTCCGTTTCAACCCGGAAGCATTTCAGGGCGTTCTGGTAAAAGAGCAGGACCTCAAGAACACCGTCTACTCTTTTACGCTGGAAGACGGCTCCGTGGTCGAGCTAAAGGGTGATGAAGAGATCGAGTACGACGGAGAGGTGCATTCCGCAGCAAACCTGTTTGATGCATTGAAGGAAGGTTATTACGGAAAGTTCTGAGGCTTGGCCTTGCGATTGCTAGGCTGGGGCAGGACGCCAGGAAGTGACGACATGAGCAATACTAAAATTGACAAGAAGATCGTCGGCTATGCGGTCAAGCAATCCGACGCAAAGGGCGAAAGCGGCAAGAAACCGGAGTACCGGCGGGAAGCGTCGGATGGCACGCGTGCGGAAGTCATTCGCATGCACGAGAAGCTGGAACGGCCGGAGATGCTTATCGGCTCGACCTACAAGGTCAAAACACCGGTGTCAGATCATGCAATGTACGTAACGATCAATGACATCATTCTTAACGAAGGTACGGAGCATGAAAAGCGCCGGCCATTCGAGATCTTCATCAATTCGAAGAACCTGGACCACTATCAGTGGATTGTTGCCCTCACGCGGATTATCTCTGCGGTATTTCGCAAGGGCGGCGATGTCACGTTTCTGGTCGATGAGCTGAAAGCGGTGTTTGATCCGCGCGGTGGCTACTGGAAGCCCGGCGGCAAGTTCATGCCGTCTATCATTGCGGAGCTGGGCTACATCGTAGAAAAGCATCTTATATTGATCGGTTTGCTGGCAAAACCGGGTCTCGACGAGGGGCAGCAAAAACTGATCCAGGAAAAGCGCGCCGAGTTCGAAGCGAGCAACCGGCAGCGTGACGCTTTTGCCAAGAGCAGCTATCCGGAGGGTGCACAGCTTTGCAGCAAGTGCAGTACTGCGGCCGTGGTAATGATGGACGGTTGCCAGACTTGCCTGAGCTGCGGCGACTCCAAGTGTAGCTAGGTACCCAGAGGCGTTAGTCCAAAGTACTTGCGGGTAAGCCGTCCCTGTTTGCAGTGATCCAATCGGGCCGACCGCGCGCCCGTCGCTGTAGTACTATCGCATCCCGTGACTGTATCAATTCCTGATTTTACCCAAGCGAGGGTAGTGGTCGCCGGCGATATCATGCTGGACCGTTACCTGTTCGGCGTGACCAGTCGCATATCACCTGAAGCACCGGTGCCCGTTGTGCATGTGCGGGAATCGAATGACCGGCCTGGAGGTGCTGCAAACGTCGCGGTTAACCTTGCGACCCTCGGAGTGAGTACAACGCTGATCGGCATCGTCGGCAGGGACGAAGAGGCTGTCACGCTACGAAACCTGTTGGGAAAAAGCGGAATCGATTGCCGCTTCAGCGAATCCAATGAATGGCCCACTATTACTAAGACGCGCGTCCTGAGCCGCAGCCAGCAGCTGATCCGGCTGGATCGCGAAGAGCCCTGCGGTGATGCCGGGCAATCCCTGGCCGATTCCCTGGCCTCTGTACTGGCGGATACGGATATCGTGGTGCTGTCTGACTACGGCAAGGGAGCGTTGACCGATGTGTCTCGCTTAATTGCGCTGTGCCGAAAGGCGAACGTGCCGGTATTGGTCGATCCAAAGGGCACCAATTTTGCCAAGTACAGCGGCGCGTCACTGATAACACCGAACCAGAGTGAATTCGAAGCGGTCGCCGGCGATTGCCCGACGGACGCGATCCTGGTCGAGCAAGGCCAAAAGATGCTGCGGGACCTGAAGCTGGACTCGTTGCTTATCACACGCAGCGAGAAGGGCATGTTGCTGATTGAGGCAGACGCAGAACCGGTATTTCTGTCGACTCAGGCGCGGGAGGTCTATGACGTGACCGGCGCGGGTGACACCGTAATTGCGACGATTGCGGCCGCGCTTGCCAGCAAGGAGAAGTTGCTCTCGGCGTCTATCCTGGCAAATCTTGCCGCGGGTGTGGTCGTAAGGAAGATAGGCGTCGCGAGCGTGTCTCCGGCCGAGCTGGACGCTGCCGCGAAACCGCAGGACCTTGCAGATGCCGGAGTTGTCAGCGAGATCGAACTTCTGACGCTGGTCGATGCCGCGCGCAACCGCGGCGAGCGGATTGTTATGACCAACGGCTGCTTCGATATTCTGCACCCGGGTCATGTCGCATACCTGAAGGAGGCGGCGAGTCTGGGGGACCGTCTTATTGTTGCCGTTAACGATAATGAATCGGTGCATCGGCTGAAGGGCAATGGGCGACCGATCAACGAACTGCAGGATCGCATGGCCGTGCTTTCCGGTTTGGCATCCGTCGACTGGGTTGTACCGTTTTCGGAGGACACCCCCGCACGGCTCATTCAGGACGTAATGCCGCACATTCTTGTGAAGGGAGGAGACTATCGGCCGGAAGATGTCGCGGGTGGCAGGGACGTGATAGCAAACGGCGGGCAGGTACGGATCCTTTCTTTCAAACACGGTCACTCGTCCAGCCAGATCATCGATAAGCTGGGACGCGCCAAGTAAGGCTCGCGGCGCGTACTGCGTACTGATGCGCCTCGCTTACGTCATTCTCAGTTACTTCTTGGCACCGGTCTATGCCCTGTATTGGGCTTTTCGCGGCCTTACGGACAATGCGTACCGGGAACGATTCGGGCAACGATTCGGCTTCGCCTATCCGCAGCTGTCCGGACCGTCGATCTGGATTCACGCTGTTTCAGTCGGTGAAGTCCAGGCCACGGCGCCGCTGGTGCGCCGACTCATGGAACGATATCCAGGACAGCAAATCCTGGTAACTACGGTGACGCCGACCGGTGCGGCACGCGCCAGGGCATTGTTCGGCGATAGCGTCGCGCATTCCTATATTCCGTTTGAAACACCTTTTTCGATCAACAGGTTTTTTACGGCGGTCAAGCCGGGAATCGCCTTGATCATGGAGACGGAGATCTGGCCGAATCTCTACCATGCCTGCGGCAATCGCGGTGTCCCGCTGGTGCTGGTCAGTGCCCGAATATCGCCGAGATCGGTCGGCAACTATCGGCGTTGGTTGCCACTGTTTCGGGAGACACTGTCATACGGAATCGTTATTGCTGCCCAAAGTGACGCGGATGCCGACAGATTTCGATCTTTAGGTGCCAACCCGTCCAGGACCGCTGTTACCGGAAACATAAAGTTCGATTTCGAGCTGCCTGTCGGTTTGTCCGAAAAAGGGTTGGCGCTGCGCCGGCAGTCGTTTGGCCAGCGGCCCGTCTGGATAGCCGCCAGCACCCACGAAGGAGAGGAGGAGCAGGTTCTGGATGCACACGCGGCTCTTCGCATCGAGATACCGGATGCACTGCTGATTCTGGTGCCACGACACCCGGACCGGTTCAATGGTGTTGCTACACTGCTCGAGCGCCGGCACGTGAGTCATGTCGTACGTACTGACAACACCACTTGCAGTGCACAAACGGAAGTATTTCTGGTCAACACGATGGGCGAGTTGCCGCTTTTTTACGCGGCAAGCGATATTGCTTTTGTTGGCGGCACACTGGTGCCGGTCGGGGGGCACAATCTCCTCGAGCCTGCCGCACTGGGTCGGCCCATCCTGACTGGGCCGCACCTGTTCAATACCGAAGACATAGCCGAAATGTATACCAGTGTCGGCGCGTCGCTCGTTGTCGAAAACAGCCAGCAGCTCGCCAGTACGTTACAGCGTCTGTTCGGCGATCAGCGGTTGGCGACCGAAATGGGTATCAAGGGCCACGATATATTCATAAGGAATCGCGGCGCCCTGGCCCGGTTTCTTGAGTTGCTGGAACCGTTAATGAAGGAAGTTTTCGGTCCCTGACATCAGCTTTCGGCTTCGCCGGCAGTTTCTTCGCGAATCGCTTGCTCGGGCGGCTTGCGTTCGCTTAGCCATTTGTCGATATCTTCCAGGTCCTGAACCTGCAACATACCCGCCGCCTGTTTCAGACGCAGCACATTTCCGATGTAAGCGTAGCGACTGCGATAGTAATTCGTGATTGCGGCGTAAACCGAAAATTGCGAGTTCAGGACGTCCACGATGGTACGTGTGCCGACCTCGAAGCCGGCTTCCGTTGCTTCCAGTGCGGTGCGACTGGATTCGACCGCTTGCTGCAACGCCTGCACACGGCTGATTTCCGCCAGAACGCCAAGATAGGCGTCGCGCGTCTGACGTTCGGTTTCCCTGGCTACCCGTTGCAGCTGTTCCCTGGACGCCCGGTGCAAATAGACTGCCTCACGAACTCTGGACGAAGTTCGGCCGCC
Source organism: Gammaproteobacteria bacterium (assembly GCA_029865385.1). Taxonomy (GTDB): domain Bacteria; phylum Pseudomonadota; class Gammaproteobacteria; order Steroidobacterales; family Woeseiaceae; genus JAKEGN01. The sequence continues at coordinate 14,604 of JAOUGX010000005.1, read as the reverse complement.
GGAGAAAATCGGCAGGTTTAATTGCACCGAGATCGAGTTGCCCAGGCTGTTGGTGTCCGCGGGCGTTACCACCTGCGAAAGCGGAGGCGCAGGGCTAAACGTCTGCGTTCCGGTCTGCTCATTGAATCTCCTGCCTGCGACAAGTTCGATGGTCGGGTAGTGGCCGGTGCGGCGAAACGAGATTTCATCCCGCGCAACCTGCTCTCCAAGGCGGCTCGATATGACGGCAAGATTCTGGGACATGGCCAGATCGACCCAGCTGGCTTCATCGGCCGGACTTGGTGACACCAGTGGAAACTGATCCGTCGGCGCGGCCAGCGAGGTTACGTATTCGCCGGTAATTTCCCGAAGGAACTCACGTGCAGTCGCCAGTGTCCGTTTTGCTCCAATCTCATCCGCGACAGCCTGATCGTGCGCGGCCTGCGACTCCTGAACATCGGTAATGGCTATCAGGCCAACCTCGAAGCGCTGTTTGGCCTGGTCCAGCTGCCGTGCGATGGCCAGCCGGTTGGCGTGGATCGAAGTCAGCACGTCTTCAGCTGCCAGCACGTCGAAATAACGCTGTGCAACCCGAATCATCAGGTCCTGCTGCGCTGCTTCGTAATCGGCCTCGGCCCTCGCGACGAGTTTGTTTGCCTGGCGCAGACCGACGATCTGGTCCCAACGGAAGATGCTTTGGCGCAGGCCGAGGTCCCAGGTTTCGTTGTCGAGATCGGCCGAAAAAGGAGGGCGGGTTACGGCGCTATTGTCCAAAATCAACTGGGTTCCGGAGGCCTGGCTATTCGTATAGCCCGCATTGGCCTCAATCTGCGGTAACAGCAAACTGCGGGCTTGTGGCGCAGCTTCCGCTGCAGCCAGACGGCGCGCATCCGCCTCGTGAATGAGGGGATCGCTTTGCAGTGCCTGCTGATACACCTCCAGCAACGAAGTAGCCTGTGCGAGCGGCGCCACGGTGACCATCAGGGCGCAGAGCGCGAGGTGACGGATTCGGGAAAGTCTTTTCATGAGAATTGCTTCCGTAGATTGAGTGGCCGCGGGGCCCCTTCGTTGGGTGTTATGGTCATCTATATCACTAAATCAGTCAAGCTCGGGCCAGTGCCTGGCCGTGTCCGTGGCGGGCCTAGTAACGGGCGATGGTCGGGTCGACAGTTTGCGACCACAGGTCGATCCCCCCGTTTATGTTGGCCACGTGGCCGAATCCACGATCCGCGAGGTAAGCGGCCGCACGCAGGCTTCGCACACCCGAATGGCACAGAACGGCTGTGGCCGTCCGGGCATCGAGCTCGCAAATTCTTTCCGGAAGCAGGGCCATCGGGATTCGGATTGTCCCGCTAATGCTTGCAATATTGATTTCCCATGGTTCTCGGACGTCAAGCAACTGCCAAAGTTCGCCGCCCTGTTGCCGCAGCAAAAAATCCGCCGGGCTGAATTCTTCTATCATCGGTTCCGCCATGCGGGCCGTACCTTCAATAGATGCCGCAAGCCGCCATCTGGTTTCATTTCGTTCGACATTCCCTGAAATAACTCAAAAAACGAATTCCGGCGGCGGCGAACTGTTGATCAGCGGCGCGAGCGCGGTTTCAAACAGTGCGGTGCTTTCCCAGCCCGTGTCGTTGTTGCGCCGTACGATCCTTGCTTCCTGCACCGGCGGCTCACCAACGACAACAAAGAGTCTACCGCCCGGCCGAAGCCTGGCGACGTACCGGTCGTCAAAGCGCGGCAGCGATCCGGTAACGGCGATAGCATCGAACTCACCCTCCGGTAAATCCTCGCAGGCGTCCATGCAGGCGAGATCGACGTTTTCGATTCCCTGTTTCTGCATCCTGTCGCGGGCAGCCGAAACGAAATCTTCGAAAATGTCGATGCTGAAAACGGTACCGGCAAGCCTTGAAAGGCAGGCTGTCAGGTAAGCACTTCCGGTGCCAATCTCCAGCACTTTGTCGTTCCGGGTCAGCGCAAGCGCCTGCAATACGCGGCCTTCCACCGTCGGAGTCATCATCTTCTGTCCGTGAGGCAACGGTATCTCGGTATCGGCAAACGCGAGATCGCGAAAATCGGCAGGTACGAACACATCCCTCGATGCACTCCCGAGTACCTGCAGTACATTCGGGTCGAAAACGTCCCAGGCACGAACCTGTTGTCCCACCATCTGGCGCCGCGCGAATTCGGTGTCCATTTTCTGATCCTTTAAGTTCTTGCTAGTTATAGTGTTTTTCGATGTGATTTGCAGCGAGTGCAGACCCCGGTTCCGGTAGAAACGCCCGCCGTTTCCGCGTTATGGTGAATTGCTGCGGTGCGCCCTGGCAGCTGGGATATGCTTGGTTTTGAATCCGGATTCTGCTCGACTAATCTAAAATCTCCGAAGAAGGAGATACATGACGAGCGCTCAATAATAACAAATGATCGTTTGACGGCATCATTTGCAAGATAGCCGACAGGGACTGACGAATCTTGAGCCGCGACCGTCCAGAACTAACTCCAGACACTGATCGTACCCGGATATTCTTATCGGCGGTGCCATGTCATCGATGATGCTCACTATTATTCTTGCGATCACGCTGGCGATGGCCGTGGCCGGAATGCTGACCCTGTGGCGCAACAACCGGAAGACCGAGCAGCGGCTAAGTGAACTCAACACCGAGCTGATTGCGGTTTCTGGTGACGCATCGGTCGGGCGTCGCTTGCCCTCGACCGGCGACGGAGAAATTGCACGACTTGCCGACACGATAAACCGGCTCTTCGATGCGCTGGGCGAGCGTGACGAAGAAATTCAGGACCGCGACAAGCTGTTCATGGAATTTGCGCGTACGCTCCCGGAGGTCGTAATCGTACATAATGAGCGAATTTTGTTCGCCAACGAAAGTGCGGCCGCACTGATCGGGCTGAATCCGGAGCAGCTTGAAGGGCGCGATGTCGCTGATCTCGTAAAGCCGGCGTATCGGGCCCTGTTCAGGAAGTCGATGATGAAGCGGCTTGCCGGTGAAAACGTGCCGCGCCGGCTCGAGATCCAGTTGATCAACGGCAATGAGCAGGGGCTCTGGGTCGAAGCGCAAAGTTCGACCATCGAATATCGCGGTACCCAAGCCGTGCTGACGATCGCGCGCGACGTTGGCTACCGCAAGAGTCTGGAAGTCTCACTGAGTCGCAGCAAGCGGCAAGCCCAGTACACGCTCGAATCCATCTCTGAAGGGGTCATAACGACGGACAATGAAGGCCGCATCGATTACATGAATCGTGCGGCCGAATCGATGACCGGTGCCAATCGTGAAGAAGCCGCGGGACATCGGATTGCCGAATTGTTTTCGCTGATCGACGAGACCGACAGGAGGGCGCTCGGAGACCCGGTCGAAAAATGCCTGGCGATGCGCCGTCGCGTGAACATGGGTCGCCGGGCGCTGCTCGTGAGCCGCGATGGCGAACACGAGCACTCCGTCGAGATTACGGCATCGCCGATTCGTGGGCCGGGAAACAGCATTTCCGGCACGGTCGTCGTTTTCCATGACGTCAGCGAAGTGCGTGGATTGACGCGCCAGATGAGCTATCAGGCCACGCACGATCCGCTGACCGGGCTGGTCAACCGCAGAGAGTTCGAGAGGCGCCTGCAGGAATCCATGGATACGGCGCGCACTGACGAAAACGTGCACATGCTTTTTTATATGGACCTGGACCGATTCAAGGCGGTCAATGACAGCTGCGGCCATCTTGCCGGCGACAACCTGCTGCGGGAAGTTGCCGCCTTGATCAAGGACAAGGTTCGCGACTCGGACTTCGTAGGCCGTCTCGGAGGGGATGAGTTCGGCGCGCTGCTGGCACGCTGTCCGATCGAAAAGGCGCGGCAGATCGCCACAGACATCTGCAATGCCGTCGCGGATTACCGCTTCGTATGGAAGGACAAGATATTCAACATCGGCATCTCGGTCGGTCTGGTTGAAATCAATCACGCGAGTGGAACCTTGCAGGATGTAATCAGCGCTGCAGACTCGGCCTGTTACGTTGCGAAGCAACGTGGCCGTGGCCAGGTGCACGTATATTCCGCCCGCGATGAAGCGATAGCGCGGGAAAGAGGCGATATCCAGTGGTTGCGGCGACTGCAGGATGCGCTGCACGAGGGTCGCTTTGAACTGGCCGTTCAGCCGATCATTGCTACCGGTCGCGATGAATCCGGACCGTCGGTTGAGGTACTTATTCGATTGCCGGATGCTCGCGGAAAGGCGGTTAGTACCGCGGAATTCCTGCGCCCGGCGGAACGCTACCAGCTCATGCCGCAGATCGACCGCTGGGTCGTCAATGCGACGTTGGCCGCAATAAATTCGGGAAAGATAAAGCTCGCCGGCAAACGCAGTTGCACAATCAATATTTCCGGACAAACGCTTGGCGACGAAAGTTTTCTGGGTTTTATCGTCGAGGCGCTGGACAGAAGCGGCGTGTCGCCATCCAGCATCTGTTTCGAGGTTACTGAAAGCGCGGTGTCGACCAACGTGCAGCACGTGCAGCGCTTTATCGAGGTGCTGCACGGCATTGGCTGCGAATTCGCCATCGATGATTTCGGCAGCGGCCTCGGCGCGTTCTCCAGTCTCAAGCGTTTGCCGGTCGATTACCTGAAGATCGATGGGTCCTATACGCGAAATCTGGGCTCCGACCAGCTCAACCAGGAGATGGTTGCAGCGATGATCAAGCTGGCCCGTACGCTGGAGTTTCGCGTAGTCGCAGAGCAGGTCGAACAACAGGAAGATTTCGACTGGCTTAGAACCGCCGGCGTGCATTTCGTCCAGGGTAATTTCGTCGAGCCGCCGGCAATGCTGGGTAACTCGTCTACAGGTACTCACAGGATTCTGGCGTTGCCGGATACGGGGCAAAACGCCGGCTGACCATGACGATGGAATCCAAAAAAAACGCCGGGTAAGCCCGGCGTTTTTTTGTGTCGTCGTTGCAGTCTACAACAGGGGTACCATCAACAATGCAACGATGTTGATGATCTTGATCAGCGGATTGATGGCAGGACCTGCCGTATCCTTGTAAGGGTCGCCGACTGTGTCTCCGGTGATGGCTGCCTTGTGGGCATCCGAGCCTTTGCCGCCGCAATTGCCATCCTCGATGTACTTCTTGGCGTTGTCCCATGCACCGCCGCCCGTGGTCATTGATATGGCGACGAACAACCCGGTGACGATGGTGCCCAGCAACAGACCGCCAAGTGCCTTCGGCCCCAGCAACAGACCAACGGCCAGTGGCACAAGGATCGGCAGCATGGATGGAATGATCATTTCCTTGATAGCGGCTTTGGTCAGCAGATCAACGGCACGGCTGTAGTCTGGTTTGCCGGTGCCTTCCATGATGCCCGGTATTTCGCGGAACTGGCGTCGCACTTCCTCGACGACGGATCCGGCAGCTCGCCCGACCGCTTCCATCGCCATCGAGCCGAACAGGAATGGCACCAGCCCGCCGATGAACAGGCCGATGATGACCAGGTGATCGGAAAGATCGAAATCGACCAGGATGCCGCGGGATTCCAGCGCGTGTGTGTAATCCGCGAACAGCACCAGGGCCGCGAGACCGGCCGATCCGATCGCGTAACCCTTGGTCACGGCCTTGGTGGTATTGCCGACCGCATCGAGCTGATCCGTAATGGTGCGAACTTCGGCCGGCAGGTCCGACATTTCCGCAATGCCGCCCGCGTTGTCGGTAATCGGGCCGAATGCATCGAGTGCAACGACGACACCTGTCATCGACAGCATCGTAGTAGCCGCAATAGCGATGTTGTACAGGCCGGCGAGCTCGTCACCCTGCGGCGCGAGAGCAAAGGCGCCCCAGATACTCAGGCACACTGCAAGAACCGGCAGAGCCGTTGCTTTCATCGAAATGCCGAGTCCTGCGATGATATTGGTTGCGTCGCCTGTCAAAGATGCTTCAGCGATGGTCCTGACCGGTTTGTATTCCGTACCCGTGTAGTACTCCGTGATTACCACCATGGCCGCGGTCAAACCAAGGCCGATCAGCGCGGAGCCGTAAATGCCCATAGCGTTGCCCGTCCCTGCCATCATTTCCATGGTGATGAAATAAAATGCGATGGCTGCCAGGACGCCGGAAACGATCATGCCCTTGTACAGCGCGCCCATGATCTTGCCGCCATCCGATGTGCTGACGAAAAAGGTACCTATGATCGACGCGACAATGGAAACTGCGCCAAGAACCAGCGGGTAAATGATAGCGGTGGTGCCGAAATTCGTGGCGACGAGCGTACCGAGCAGCATCGTCGCAATGATGGTAACAGCGTAAGTCTCGAACAGGTCGGCGGCCATGCCGGCGCAGTCGCCAACGTTGTCACCGACGTTATCGGCAATTACACCGGGGTTGCGCGGGTCGTCCTCGGGGATACCTGCTTCGACTTTGCCGACCAGGTCGGCGCCTACGTCCGCGCCCTTGGTAAAAATACCACCGCCCAGACGCGCAAAGATCGAGATGAGCGAGCCACCGAACGCGAGACCGACCAATGCATGAATCGTATCGTCCGTACCGTAGCCCATCTTGCTGAGCACGAAGTAGTAACCGGCTACGCCTATCAGGCCGAGACCAACCACGAGCAATCCGGTGATGGCACCGCCGCGAAACGCAATGTTTAGCGCCGCATTGACTCCCTTGGTTGCTGCCTGCGCCGTGCGGACGTTGGCACGAACGGATACAAACATGCCGATATATCCGGCGAGGCCGGAGAAGATAGCGCCGATAGCGAAGCCGATGGCGGTAAGCCAGTCAAGCGCAATGCCGAGCACGACGAACAGAATTACGCCGACCAGACCGATTGTCTGGTACTGGCGATTCATGTAGGCGCCGGCACCTTCCTGAATTGCGAGCGCGATATCCTGCATGCGCTGATTGCCCGCGGGCTGCTTCAGAATCCATTGCGAGGATACGATGCCGTAAAGCACCGCGAGAACGCCCGCACCTATGGCAAGCCATAGTGCCATCTCATTTGTCATCAGATTGTCTCCCGATCATCCAAAGACCCCGGCACGATTGCGCCTGGGGCAAAGCGAAAATTTTATTTATTACGGACCGCAAGCAAGCGGTTTATGGTTATTTGTTGCTGTACCTGACTGCGCTCGCGGGCCCTGTTACTAAGGACCCCACCCGCGGCAGGCGGCGCATCATACCACAAAACCGGCCTTTAGCTTTTTCGGAACGGGCACGTTCTTGAGGCTCGGATACTTTGGTAAGCCATTGATATATGGAGGATAATCCTCTCCGCGAATCAACGGCGACAGGTACCGCCGGCAGGCCTCGGTGATCGAGAAGCCGTCCCGGCTGATGTAGCGCCGCGGCAGCATTTTTTCCTTGTTGGCGATCTTCGACAGCGGCGCCTGGCCGATTTTCCAGCGGTACGGCTGGTCGGATACGCGGATTATCACCGGCATGACGGCCGTGTGTCCGGCGAGCGCCATTTTCACTGCCTCTTTGCCGACGGCATAGGCCTGCCGAACATCCGTGGCGGACGCAATATGTCGCGCCGATCGCTGCAGGTAGTCGGCGATCGCATAGTGAAACTTGTATCCAAGGTTGTCGCGAACCATGTGTGCAACCACGGGCGCGACGCCTCCGAGCTGCGCATGACCGAAGGCATCCCGTGTTCCGGCTTCGGCAAGAAATCTGCCGTCGGCAAATCTTGCGCCCTCGCTTACGACGATGACGCAGTAATCGTACTTGGTCACCGATTCCTTGACGCGCTTCAGGAACGCGGTCTGATCGAAGGGTATTTCGGGAAAAAGGATGATGTGTGGCGCATCGCCGGGTTTGGTGCCAGCGAGGCCCCCGGCCGCCGCAATCCATCCTGCGTGCCGGCCCATGACTTCGAGAATGAACACTTTTGTGGACGTCTTGGACATGGACAATACGTCGAGGGCCGCTTCGCGCGTGGATACAGCGACGTATTTGGCAACGGAGCCGAATCCGGGACAGTTGTCGGTCACCGGCAAATCGTTGTCCACTGTCTTTGGAATGCCGAGGCAGGTGACCGGAAATCCCATGCGCTTGCTGATCAGCGACACCTTGTGCGCGGTGTCCATCGAATCATTGCCACCGTTGTAGAAAAAATAACCGATATCGTGCGCTTTGAAGACTTCGATGAGTCGTTCGTACTGAGCGCGATTCTCTTCCAGACCCTTCAGTTTGTATCGTGCCGAACCGAATGCACCACCTGGTGTATGCCGCAGAGCAGCGATTGAGCCGGCCGTTTCGCGACCGGTATCGATCATGTCCTCAGTCAGTGCACCAATGATCCCGTTTCTGCCGGCATAGACTTTGCCGATCCGGCTTCGATATTTCCGGGCTGTCTCGATAACGCCGCACGCTGTCGCGTTGATAACGGCCGTAACACCCCCGGATTGTGCATAAAACGCATTCATTTTCGGCATTTCTGACTATCCTTTTCTGTTCGATTGCGGAGCCAAGAATAGCCGAATCCTTGCATCGAAGGCAGTTTGACGTCCCTGGGAAGAGCGGGTAGCGTAGGCCGCCGACCTGTTATGGTCGTCGTTTTCCATTAAAAACAAGAGTCAATCCAAATGCGCATAGTCCTTCTCGGGGCACCGGGATCCGGCAAGGGCACCCAGGCCCAAAAGCTGATGTCGGAAAAGCATATTCCGCAGATATCGACGGGCGACATGTTGCGTGCCGCTGTTGCTGCCGGTACGCGATTCGGTCAGAAAGCCAGATCAATCATGGATGCCGGCAACCTGGTATCGGACGATGTGATGCTGGGGATAATCAGCGAGAGGCTCGCCGAGCCGGACGCCGCGGACGGTTTTATCCTGGACGGCTTCCCGCGGACCGAAAAGCAGGCTCTCGATCTCGAGGATCTGCTCGACGAAATCGGCGTGCGTCTTGATGCCGCAATACTGATGGATGTTGATCAGGATACACTGCTCAAGCGGCTGACCGGCCGCCGTACCTGTTCATTGACCGGGAAGTTGCTCAATATCTACCTCTCACCGAAGGAAGAACTGGATGCCTGCACCAAAGCGGGCGGTGAGTTGATTCAACGGGAGGACGATAACGAGAAGACCATTCGCAACCGGCTCGACGTTTATCGCCAGCAAACAGAACCCCTGATTGGCTATTACCGTAAACGCGGCAAATTGAAGACTGTCGATGCCGACGGGACTATCGACGAGGTTTACGCACGGTTCAAACAGACCTTGAAGGCGTAGAGAATCCGGGCTGCGAATCAGGCCCGGTCGAACTGATCCAATAGCCGTTCACCGACGAGCTCGCGACGCCATCCACGAAATACGCGGGAGTCGCGAACTCCGGAGAGGGCTGCAGAGAGTTCTTTTTTCGACGCGACAATTTCGGCAGAAACGCCGAGATCCGCTGCGCAGTCGGCAACAGTTTTCTGTGCCTTTTTGAGCACGTCCTTCTGTTTTTCATCCGGCCTCGTTGGAGGCACATAGTCGGTGACGTTGTCCATCGCCGTCGAGATCACATCGAGCAATTCATCGCCAGCCCGTGCCGCCGTTCGATCAGCCAATCCCGAAATCGAGTGCAGGGCCTGTTTCGACCTGGGCATTGCCTGGGCAATTTCGAGAACGACAGTGTCCCGCAAAATCCATTGTCGCGGACGATTGCGTCGTAGCGCTTCCCTTTCCCGCCATTCCGCGATACCCGATGCAATAGCGCGCGGCACGCCATGTATGCTCCTTGCACCCTTTACTCGCTCGATGGCAAGGTGAGGTTCCGCATCGTACAAGGTCCGGTCGAGGAGATCCGCTGAATCCTCCAGCACCCAGTCGCGGCGGCCCAGTTTTTCAAGGCGTTCATTCAACAGGTCATACGCCGGTAGCAGATGCTCAACATCTTCCGCGGCGTATCGAAGCACTTCATTCGACAATGGCCGCCGTGACCAGTCGGCCCGTGTGTGTGACTTGGCCAGCTCGACGTCAAAGAGTTCAGCTACCAGTCCTGCATACCCGATCTGGGGCATGTAGCCGAGGAGGGCCGCCGCGATCTGTGTATCGAAAAGGCGGCCGGGCATGAGCCCTGACGCCTGATAAATGACCTCCATGTCCTGCCTCCCGGAGTGCAGGATCCATTCGCATCTCATCAAAGACTTCCAGAAAGACCCGAGATCCGACGCGCCGAGGGGATCCGCGCAGTAAATTCGCCCGCTATCCGATAGTTGAATCAGGCACAACTCGGCGAAGTAGGTCTTCTCCCGCATGAACTCGGTGTCAACACCGATCCTTTCTGCCGCGTCGAGCACAGCGACCAGCGAATCGTCTTCTTGCAGGTTGACAAACTCGAAGTTGGTCACGTGCGGCCCGGGCTTTGGAACGGCTTGGTTCTCATGAGATGATTGCGGCAATGCATTGTCGTATTGTGACAGAACCCTGTAACTTCTTCTCAATACAATCTTCGATATCATTACAAGCGGAAATCAGCAGCACCGGTGTGCGGTAATTGCCATCGCGAGGTTCGTATTCACAATGCAGCTAGCTCGTGGAGTGATGGCATAAACAAATGCTGAATTTTAGGAAGATCGATGCACATACATATTCTCGGCATTTGCGGCACGTTCATGGGTGGCGTTGCAGCGCTGGCCAAGGCGGCCGGGCACAGGGTTAGCGGCAGCGACCAGAACGTCTATCCGCCGATGAGCACCCAGTTGAGGCAGCTGGGCATCGAGATCGTCAATGGCTACGACACCGCGCAGCTGGAACCGGTTCCCGATTGCGTTGTCATTGGCAACGCTTTGAGTCGCGGCAATGTTACGGTGGAGGCGATACTCGATCGCCGTATCCCGTACTGCTCGGGACCACAATGGCTTGCTGACCACGTCCTGCAGGGGCGCCATGTCATGGCCATCGCGGGTACTCATGGAAAAACGACTACGGCGAGCATGCTGGCGTGGATTCTGCACGATGCCGGACTCGCGCCGGGGTTCCTTATCGGAGGTCTTCCTGCAAATTTCCCGGAATCCGCGCGGTTCGGCGAGTCGGAGTATTTCGTTGTCGAGGCGGACGAATACGACACGGCATTTTTCGACAAGCGAGCGAAGTTCGTTCATTACCGGCCACAGACGCTGGTCATCAACAATATCGAGTTCGATCACGCCGATATCTACCGCGACGTCGAAGCCATTCTCTGGCAGTTTCATCAGTTGCTGCGCATTGTGCCGTCCGGCGGGCGAATCATTCGCAAGGCGGACGACAGCAATATCGATGTGCTGGTGGAAAAGGGCTGCTGGACGCCACTGGAGTCGTTCGGGCTGGATGATGAGGGTGAGTGGCACGGCAGCTTTCTGGATAGTGGCGAGCGACGAATCCGCATCGAACATGCCTCTGGCGACGTTGCCGATACGGTATGGAAACTCGGCGGTACCCACAATCTGGAAAATGCGCTGGCGGCGGTCGCTGCCTCCAGGTCGGCGGGAGTGCCGTTTAACCGGGCCGTTGACGCGTTGTCCAGATTCGAAGGAGTCAAGCGACGCATGGAGCGAACGGCGACCGTATCGGAAATCGCAATTTACGATGATTTTGCTCACCACCCGACGGCAATAAAGCGCACTCTGAGCGGTCTCAGGAATCGCTACCCCGGTCAGCGCATCGTTGTGGCGCTCGAGCTGCGCTCAAACACCATGAAACTGGGCGTGCACAATCGGTCGCTGGTCGAATCACTGAATGATGCGGACCTGGTCTTTGTTTTCCGACCAGGGGACATGCGCGGGGAACTGGATGACGCGTTGGCAGAGGCGGGCAGCCGGTTGAGCGTATTTGCCGAATACGACGATCTCGTGACTGCGCTACTGGACAATTTGCTTGCCGGAGATCAGTTGGTCTTCATGAGCAATGGTGGTTTCGGCGCATCCCGGCAGAAACTGACGATGGCGTTACAACAAAAGCGTGCGATCTGACGCGAAATCGACCCAGCCGGCACCGCAGATTTCAGCAACTATAATCAGACTGTGTTCGTTGTGGCCGTGACTTTTGCGGTTGCGCCCGCCCAGGGTCTGTCGAGCCAATGAAAGTACCGCTTTTTCCATTGCATACAGTCCTCTATCCTGGAGGGCCGCTGCCGTTGCGCATTTTTGAAGTACGCTACCTGGACATGATAAGCGAAAGACTCAGGTCGGGTGGGCTGTTCGGTGTGTTGCTGATTCGCAGTGGAAACGAAACCGGACCGACGTCTACTTACCAGGTTGGCACGCTAGCGCGCATCGTCGACTGGTACCAGGGCAGTGACGGACTGCTTGGCGTTACGGCGATAGGAGATCGGCGATTTCGCCTGCTGTCCAGCGAACAGCGCGATGACGGACTCAACGTCGGCGAGGTCGAGATGTTACCGGACCAGCATGACGTCGCGCTTCCGCAGGAGTATCGCGCATTGGCCAGGATTCTCGCCGGTGTGCTGGACGATCTGGGGAAACTGTACGATTCGCTGGAGCGAAAATACGATGATGCGGGCTGGGTTGCTTATCGTTTCGCAGAGATCCTGCCGATATCTCCGAGCGGCAAGCAAAGCTGTCTAGAACAGGACGATCCGCTGGCCCGTCTCGAAATCGTTCGGCAGGTTCTCGAATCAGTGCGTGGCCCTCAGCCCGCGGACTCGGACTAGATAGTCTCGAACACGCGCGTCGCAGCGTCGATTGTGCGGCCAATCTCGGTGTCGCCGTGCGCGGAGGAGACGAATCCCGCCTCGAATGCCGACGGCGCAAGATAAATGCCTTGATCGAGCATCCCGTGGAAGAACTTCCGGAAGCGGTCGAGGTCCGCTTTGGCGATCTGACTGAAGCGGCGCATGGGCCCATCGGCCGTGAAGACCAGTCCGAACATGCCTCCCATGGCCTCGGTTGACAGCGGCACACCCGCAGCTCCGGCCGCACCCTGCAGGCCGTCGATCAGTTGACGGGTTCTTGCGGACAACGACTCGTAAAATCCCGGTCGCTCGATCGCCTGCAGAGTTGCCAGGCCGGCGGCCATGGCCAGTGGATTTCCGGACAGCGTGCCAGCCTGGTAGACGGGACCCTCCGGCGCGAGATGTTTCATGATGTCGGCGCGCCCGCCAAATGCGGCGGCAGGCATGCCGCCCCCAGCGATCTTGCCGAGTGTTGTCAGGTCCGGTTTGATATCGAAGGCTGCCTGCGCGCCGCCAAGGGCCACGCGAAAACCGGTCATTACTTCGTCGAATATCAAGACGGAACCCGACGCAGTGCATTCGTTTCGCAGGGTTTCCAGGAATCCCTCGACCGGCGGCACCATGTTCATGTTTCCGGCAATCGGCTCAACGATAATGCAGGCGATGCTGTCGCCGAGTTCGGCAAAGACTGCTTTTACTGCATCGGCGTCGTTGTAATCGAGTGTGATGGTGTGCTCGGCAAGGCCTGCCGGTACGCCCGGCGAACTGGGGACCCCGAGGGTCAGAGCGCCGGAGCCAGCCTTGATCAACAGCGAATCCGAATGCCCGTGATAACAACCTTCGAACTTGATGATCTTGTCGCGGCCGGTAAAACCCCTGGCAAGCCGGATGGCACTCATCGTTGCCTCCGTGCCCGAACTGACCATTCGAATCTTCTCGATCGATGGCATCAGTTGGCAGATCTTCCTCGCCAGCATCGTCTCGATGACCGTTGGCGCACCAAAGCTCAAACCGCTTTCCGCAGCCTTCTTGACGGCCTTAATCACAGCTGCATCGGCGTGACCCAGAATCATCGGTCCCCAGGAGCCGACATAGTCGATCAATTGCCGGCCGTCCTCGGTGTAGAGGTAGGCGCCTTTGGCGCTTTTTACGAACAGCGGCTCCCCGCCTACACCTGCAAATGCGCGCACCGGCGAGTTAACGCCGCCGGCGATGTATTTTCTTGCATCTTCAAAAAGTGACATGTGTTATCAGTCCGGGCCCGAGAGTGCAGGACTTCATGCTACCGAAGGAGTTGGCGCCAGAGAAGCAGGATGTTTACGATCGCAAAAGTTGACAGCTGCGGCGCTTCAGCACATATTTTTTGTCATGAAAGCATATATGTGTCTGATTTGCGGCTATCTCTACGAAGAAGAGCGCGGCGACCCGGAGTCGGGAATCGATGCGGGGACTCGATGGGATGATGTGCCCTTGTCGTGGCGCTGCCCGGACTGCGGCGCAGGCAAGGAAGATTTCGAGATGGTTGAGGTCTGATTTTATTGCGGTTGATGCATTTGAACCGCAACATGACCTTTTTCCTTCAATAATGCGGGTAGGCCACTTTCGCCGATCATGTGCATTGTGCCTACAATGATCAGATAGTTCTGGCGATCATCGAGAAGTTCGACGATCTGTTCTATCCAGTTTTCGTTCCGTCGCACGACAATTGCCTGGTAAATCTCGGGATACCGTTTGATTTCAGTCAGCAATTCGTCCTCCAGCCTTTTCGTATCGCCGCGACGCCAGGCTTCAATCAGGTCATCCATAATTTCGACGACATTCGTGCTTTCGGCCAGAGTCTGCAATAGCAGGTCCCGTTGTGCCTGCGGCGAAAGGCCATCAAGCATTTCAAGCTGTTGCCGCTCGGTTTCGAAACCCGAGACAGCTTTGCCGTCGACTGCGGCGCTTTCGGCGAAACGCATTTCTACGCCGTTTGCGGGA
>JAOUGX010000150.1 GCA_029865385.1 Gammaproteobacteria bacterium | reverse complement strand
GATGTTGTGCGGCTTTTCACCGCGCAAACAGGATCTGACCATTTACATCATGTCGGGTTTTTCGCATTTTCCGCTGCGCATGAAGAAACTTGGAAAATTCAAGACGGGAAAATCCTGCCTGTATGTCAAATCCTTGGCGGACGTCGACCTGAAAGAGTTGAAGGGCCTGATCGCCGATTCCGTGAAATACATGCGGGACAAGTACGAAACCCGCTGATTTGTGTGAAATTGTTGTCGCACTTGCAATCTTCCGGCGGGTAGAATGTTTATCAATGGCGGCAAGGACCGCTACGGGGTGGAGTCAGCCATGGTCGAAGATCCGATAAACCCGAGATTCGAAGGCTCGACGCTGGTTATCGAAACCGGCGACGACACAGAGATCTACGATGCCCAGTTCCTGGTAGCTGCGTTGCTGGTCTACGTTGCCAAGGGTGACGGCGCAATATCGCCGTCCGAAACGCACCAGATGCTGGAAGCCATCGGCAGGCATTTTCACCTGCAGAGCGCGCAGTCGCTGGAGCTGCTGAATCGCGCCATTGCGGACCTTGCGGATAATCCCGATCTCGAAGGGCTGCTTCGGGACCTCAGCACAATCCTGACACCGGAAGACAAGCGGGAAATTGCGCTGATGATGTTGAAGGTGGCTGCCGCCGACGGCCGCAAGGACGCCGAAGAAATGGAAAAGGTGCATTATGCGGCGGAGATTATTGCGATACCTCCGGATGTGTTGCACCAGGCGTTCGACGACTATTTTGCAGAGACTATGGCCTGATTCGCGGCCGCCCGGGATAGCGGCCAGTCTGAATCGTTTCAGCCGACTCAAAGGAGCAGCCTATGCGTAGCACGATTTTCAAGACCGTCGTTCTGCCGGCAAACGCTGCTGACCTGTTTGCCATGTACATGGACCCGGCGGTCCACGCGGAGTTTACCGGCGGCCCGGCGAAGATAAGCGAAGAGGCTGGCTCAGCCTTTGAGGCCTTCGGTGGATTGTTGAAAGGGCGCACGCTGCAGGTGGTCAAGCCACGACTGATCGTCCAGTCCTGGCGTTCCGTGAACTTTGCGGACGACGATCCGGATTCCACGCTGATCATTATGTTCATGGAAGAGGATGATGGCGCCGGGCGAATCGACCTGATCCATCTCGACGTTCCCGAAAGCGACTATCAAGGCGTCTCCGGTGGCTGGGAGTCACGCTATTTCGCACCCTGGCTGGAATATTTGCAGGCCCGCTGAGGCCCTGTTCCCGCCATATTGCGCGGAAATACTGTTGCAGAACGGGTCCTCACGCGTGACAATACAAGCCCAAAGTTTTCGACCGTCAATGGCAGCGCGACGCGCTGATTTTTTTTGTCGTTCGGGGGCATGTCTGTTCGGCAATGCCGGATGTTTCAAGAGCCAGAGTTTCTGGTCAGACCTATCAAGAGAAGATTATGTCAGAGCAAGTAGAAGGCACCGTCAAATGGTTCAACGATGAAAAGGGATTCGGATTCATCGAACGTGATGGCGGTAAAGATGTTTTCGTTCATTTCAGTGCTATCAACGCTACCGGTCGCAAGACCTTGCGGGAAGGCCAAAAAGTCATGATGACGGTGAGCCAGGGTGAAAAAGGCCCGCAGGCGGAGAACGTAACACCGGTGTAATGATCCAGACCGGGCGAATAGCTGTCGGGACAGCTGTACGCCAGGAGACGGAGTAATCGAAGGCCCGAAGTAAGGCATCAAGCCGTGCTTCGGGCCTTTTCATTTGCGAGATCAGGAAGAATGAAAGCAACGATACGTGAGTTTCTCAAACTCGAGTCAGCCAGCGGCATCACGTTGATGATGACAGCGGCTTTGGCGATGATCGTCGCGAATTCGCCGCTACAAGTCTGGTACGCTTTGTTGCTAGACGTTCCCGTCGAGGTCCGTGTCGGCGCGCTGTATATCGCCAAGCCTTTGATCTTGTGGATTAACGACGGTCTGATGGCGGTGTTCTTTTTCTTCGTCGGGCTCGAACTCAAGCGCGAGATTCTCGAGGGAGAGCTGTCCCGGCCGGCCAATGTTCTGCTGCCCGCCATTGGTGCAATCGGTGGCGTTGTGGTTCCGGTCGGCATCTACATCGCGATGAATCATGACGATGTGTCGGCGATGAACGGTTGGGCGATTCCGGCGGCGACCGACATCGCGTTCGCGCTCGGCATACTGATGTTGCTCGGCAATCGCGTGCCCATATCGCTCAAGGTGTTCCTCGTGTCGATCGCCATATTCGACGATCTCGCCGCCGTCCTCATAATCGCATTCTTCTATACGAGCGAGCTGTCAGTCATGGCGCTGAGTATCGCCGCTGCATGTCTCATCGTCCTCGGCGTTTTTGCCACGCGCGGCGTGTCGGCGCTATCGCCGTACATCTGGGTCGGGTTGATCATGTGGGTGGCAGTATTGAAATCGGGTGTGCACGCGACGCTGGCCGGTGTCGCGCTGGCGGCGTTCATTCCGATGCGCGCGAGCGACGAACCGGAACGGTCGCCATTGCGCGAACTCGAGCACGACCTGCATTACCTTGTGGCATTTTTCGTATTGCCGGTATTCGCCTTCGCCAATTCCGGGGTGTCGCTGGCCGGCGTCGGTCTGGCGCAGCTGATGCACCCGGTACCGCTGGGCATTGCCGCGGGATTGTTCCTCGGCAAGCAACTGGGTGTTTTCCTTTGTTGCTGGCTGGCGATCAGGCTGGGCTTTGCACGTATGCCTCAAGGCGCCAACTGGGGCAGCCTGTATGGTGTAGCCGTGTTGTGTGGTGTCGGTTTCACAATGAGCCTGTTCATCGGTTCGCTGGCATTCGAAGGCAGTGGTACGGACATGCACACCGTTTTCGATGAACGACTCGGAATCATAGTGGGATCGCTCGCATCCGGCCTCGTCGGCTATCTTGTACTGCGGCGAAGCCTGCCGAAGGCAGCTGTCGACGACTGATGCAAAGCGCAGAACCACCCCTCCTGACACCGGCAGCCGAGCCCGACTTGCGGGTCCTGATGTCCTGGTTTCCGGATGCGAACAGCACGCGTATCTGGGGTGGTCCTTCGTTTCGCTTTCCGTTTACCTTCGAATCTTTTGCAGCGGATGTGCGTTGGCCGTCGATGGCGAGTCGCTGCCTGCGCGACGGCGATCGGATGATCGCGTTCGGTCAGTATTACGATCGCTACCATCGCATCAATTTTGCCCGGTTGGCCGTGCATCCGGCTCGGCGAGGCGGCGGCGTAGGCAAGCGATTGCTGGCTTTGTTGATGCAGGAGGCGGTCAAGGAAATGGACCTGGCCGAGTTTTCATTGTTCGTTTACCGTGACAATGCGCCGGCCATCGCCTGCTATAAGGCACTGGGATTTGCGCAGAGCGAGTTTCCTCCCGATGCGCCGCTGAAGGACGTTGCCTACTACATGACGCGCCGCGCCCGGTACAATTCAGATTCGTGATTTGCAGTTGCCGAAATCGAAAAAGGGGAGTGATATGCACAAAAGCAGATTTGTCGGCTTCATCATCGATTGCAAGACAGATGACCTGGATTCCGCTGCGGGCTTCTGGTCGGCGGCGCTCGGAATTGCGCAGAAGAAAAAGGAAGGCAAGTACGTCACGCTGGGTACCGCTCCCGGCGACCCCTACATCGAAGTACAAACCGTAGACCATGCCAGCCGCGTGCACATCGACATCGAATCCGATGACGTGGACGCGGAGGCTGCCAGGCTGATTGCGCTCGGTGCAAAAGAGCTTGCTCGGGTGCATACCTGGGTCGTGCTGGAAGCGCCTACCGGCCAACGCTTTTGCGTCGTGCGCGCGCAGAGCAAGGATTTCGCGAAGAAAGCCAATGTCTGGAAGTGAGAAACCGTTGGACCGAGAAACGCTGCGTCGGAGCGAGGCGCTTAATAGACCTCAATCGTCCTTTCTCGCCCTCACATAGGCCTGCTGCAAATCCTCCAGTTCCGTCCAGCGTCGCAACGCTAGGTCCAAGTCGTGTTGCATGGCCTCGGCCTGCTCGAGAACCGGCTTCACCAGATCGTGAGGCTGAGCATAGAAGCCGCGATCGGCCATCTTCCGCTGCAGTCCGGCAAGTTCGCTTTCCAGCCTCTCTATTCTTTCAGGCAGCGACTCGAGTTCCCGTTGCTCGTTGAATCCGAGTTTTTTCGGTTTGGTCGCGTTGCGCACCGTTTTGTCATTGGCTGGCGGAACCTGCGGCGTAACCGGATTCTCCGTTTCCGCCAGCAGCCGGCCGTGGCGTAGCCAGTCGCTGTAACCGCCAACGTATTCCTGTACGCGGCCATCGCTTTCGAATACCAGCACGCTGGTCACGACGTTGTCGAGGAACTCCCGGTCGTGGCTGACGACGATCAGCGTGCCGTTGTAGCTGGTCAGCCGGTCTTCGAGTACTTCGAGCGTTTCCATGTCCAGGTCGTTGGTTGGTTCGTCGAGTACCAGCAGGTTGGCCGGCCGCGTGAACAGTTTGGCGAGGATGACGCGATTGCGTTCGCCGCCCGACAGTGCCCGGACCGGTGTCTGTGATCGCTTGGGGCTGAAAAGGAATCCTTTGAGGTATCCGACGATATGACGATCCTTGCCGTTCAGCTTGATGTAGGTTTTGCCATCTCCGACGTTGTCGGCCACGGACCTGGTCTCGTCGAGCGATTCGCGCAGCTGGTCGAAATAGCCGATCTCGATGTTCGTACCGTGCTTGATGGTTCCGCTTTGTGGTTGCAGGTCGCCCAGCAACAAGCGCAACAGCGTGGTTTTGCCGACGCCGTTGTTGCCGAGAATTCCGATACGATCGCCGCGCATGATCCTGGTCGAGAAGCCCTCGATCAGCGGCTTGCCGTCGAAGCTGTAGCTGACGTTTTTTGCACGCACGACTTTGCGGCCGGACTGGTCCGCTTCCTCGATATGGATCCGGGCACTGCCGTCCTTCTTCACACGTTTCGCGCGTTCTTCGCGCATTCGCATAAGAGCCCGGGCGCGCCCTTCGTTGCGCGTGCGTCGCGCCTTGATGCCCTGGCGTATCCAGATTTCTTCCTGCTCGAGCTTCTTGTCGAACAGGGCGTGTTCCCGGGCCTCGTCTTCCAGCGCCTTTTCCTTACGCCGGACGAAATTCGCGTAGTCACCGGGCCAGCTGGTCAGCTTGCCGCGGTCGATCTCCACGATGCGCGTTGCCAGTTTCTGCAGGAATGCGCGATCGTGAGTTATGAACAGCACCGAGCCCTCGTAGGAATAAACGACGTTTTCGAGCCACTGGATCGTGACAATGTCCAGGTGATTGGTCGGTTCATCCAGCAGCAGCAGATCGGGCTTTTGTACCAGCGCACGGGCCAGCGCAACGCGCCGTTTCCAGCCGCCGGACAGCTCGCCCATTTTCTTTTCAGCCGGCAGATCGAGTTCCGTGATCGTGGACTCGACTCGCTGTTCGATGTTCCAGCCGCCGTGTGCGTCGATCTGCTGGTGTAGCAGCTGCAGATCGAGCAGGCCTTGCCGGTCCAGGTCTTCCGCGGAGCGCCGCTGGTATTCATCGAGTAGCGCCTGGATGCCGGTCAGGCCGGATCGGACGACATCGTGGACGCGCTGATGCATCTCTTCGGGCAAGGACTGCGCGAGCTGGCTGATCACCAGTCCCGACTTGCGAACCACCTCGCCGTGATCCGGCTCGAGCTGGCCGGTGATCAGCTTCAGCGTCGTCGACTTGCCGGCACCGTTACGGCCGATAAGACAAATCCTTTCGCCTGGCTCGATTGCGAACTCGGCGCCTGTCAGGATTTTTTGCTCGCCGAAATCGAGCGATAGGTCTTCGAAACGAATGAGGGACATGGTGTGATTGGTCTGGCGCAATTTCCAGCGGTAGCGAATATTTGAAGTACGGGCACGACCTACGTAGTGTCTGCCGGCGGGAATAGTACGGGATATGAGTCGTGAACGAGCAGCGATTGATCGAAATCGAGACCAAACTGGCACACCAGGAGCAACTGCTGTCCGAACTGGACCGGGCGCTGACCGGCCAGCAGGCGCAAATGACGCGACTGGAGCAGCTTTGCCAGTCGCTGATCGACAGAATTCGTTCGATGGCCGACGCGGCGCCTGCCGGACCTGCGGGCGACGAACGCCCGCCGCACTACTG
>JAOUGX010000149.1 GCA_029865385.1 Gammaproteobacteria bacterium | reverse complement strand
GCCGGCGAATATTTTCGGATTCGTGGTCTGGAATGAGTGGCCGTTGCGCCTCACTATGCGTACGCGCCTGTCGGGAAGCGTTTCGATACCGAACTCATTGAACCATGCGGGCGGATCGGGGCGAAAACCGAATGCGATGATGACGGCATCGGCAGGGATCACGTGCTCGGTACCCGGCACGAGCTCCGGCCGCCGCCTGCCACCAGCATCCGGCTCGCCGAGTTTTGTTTCAATGAGTTTTACGCCGCTGACCTTGCCCGTACCGACGATTTCCAGTGGCTGCCTGTTGAACAGAAAAACGACCCCTTCTTCGCGGCTGTTTTCGACTTCCCGGCGCGACCCGGGCATGTTCGTTTCGTCACGCCTGTAGGCACAGCTGACACTGGCAGCGCCCTGGCGAATTGCTGTGCGGTTGCAGTCCATGCCGGTGTCGCCGCCACCAAGCACCACGACGCGCTTGCCCGCGAGGTCGACCAGCGCAGGTCGATCGCCGCCTACCTTGTCAGCGAGCTCACGGTACACATTCGATACGAGGTACGGCAAAGCCTCGTACACGCCCCGAAGGTTCTCGCCCGGAAACCCGCCCTTTACGTATTCGTAGGTTCCCATTCCCAGGAAAACAGCATCGAACTCATCGAGCAGGGACTGCGGCGATCGATCTTTGCCGATACGGGTATTCAGCACGAACGTGACGCCCATACCTTCGAGAATCTGTCGTCGTTTCACCACGACTTCCTTTTCAAGCTTGAATGGCGGAATGCCGAAAGTAAGCAGACCGCCGATTTCCGGATTGGCGTCGAACACCACGGAACGAATGCCGTCGCGGGCGAGTACATCAGCAGCGGCGAGACCGGCAGGACCTGCGCCGACGATGGCCACGCGCTTGCCGGTATCGGCGACATGCGACATGTCCGGGCGCCACCCGAGCTTGAATGCTTCGTCGGTGATGTATTTTTCGACATTGCCGATGCTGACGGCACCAAGCCCATCATTCAGCGTGCAGGCGCCTTCGCACAGGCGGTCTTGCGGACAGATGCGGCCGCAGATCTCCGGAAGTGAATTCGTCTGGTGTGAGAGCTCCGCCGCCTGAAACAACTTTCCCTCCTCGACAAGCCGCAACCAGTCCGGAATGTAGTTGTGCACCGGGCACTTCCATTCGCAGTACGGATTGCCGCAGGAGAGGCACCGACCGGCCTGGCTGGCTGCATCCGCGCCATCATACGAGCCGTAGATCTCGCCGTAATGTTTGATGCGGATCTCGGCCGGCTGCTTTTGCGGATCGCGGCGCGGTACTTCGAGAAACTGCAAGGGATGTTTCGACATCGCTATGCCGCCTGCCGCAACGATTCGATCAGCGAACCGAGTTCGGCGGCCTTTGGCTTCACCACCCAGAACTTCGGCAGGAAACTTCGATAATCCTCGATAATGGTCTCGCCCCATTCGCTGCCGGTGAATGCAACGTGATCCATGATCAGTGCGCGCAGGTGGTGCAGATGCGCTTCCATGGACTCCGGCGAAATGCGATGTATGTCTATCAGTTCGTGGTTATAACGGTCGACGAAATTCCGGTCCATATCGAGTACGTAGGCGAAGCCGCCGGTCAGGCCTGCGCCGAAGTTCACACCGCTACGACCTAACACAACCACTACGCCATCGGTCATGTACTCGCAACAGTGATCGCCGGCCCCCTCGACGACAGCCGTCGCACCCGAATTTCGTACCGCAAATCGTTCGCCCGCCTGACCGGCCGCGAACAGCCGGCCGCCGGTTGCACCGTAAAGGCAGGTATTGCCGATGATCACGGTGTCGCGCGCGGAAAACGAGCCACCTTCTGGCGGGCGGATGATGAGCCGGCCGCCGTTCATACCCTTACCTACATAGTCGTTGGCGTCGCCGGTCAGGAGCAGGTTCATGCCGTTGACGTTCCATGCGCCGAAACTCTGCCCGGCCGTGCCTGCTAGCGAAATATCGAGCGTTGCGTCTCCCATGCCAGCATTTCCGTAACGCCGCGCAATCTCGCCGGCAATGCGTCCACCGATCGTCCGGTGATAATTCCTGACCTCGTACTCGAACCGGCCACCGGAACGACTCTCTATCGCCGGCAACATGTCCTGCAGCATCTGTTCGGCAAGTTCGCCACGATCATAGGGTTCGTTGCGAAGGTCCGTACAGAACTGCGGCCTGTCCGGCGCCAGGCCGTTATCGGAAAGAATCGGCCGAAGATCCAGCTGCTGCTGTCTTCGCGTCTGGCCTGGCAGGATTTCGATCAGGTCGACACGGCCGATGATGTCCTCGAGACGTCGAACACCGAGTTCCGAAAGTCGCATGCGCACTTCCTCGGCGACGAATCGGAAAAAATTCATGACCATCTCCGGCAGGCCGGTAAAGTATTGTGTTCGCAATACTTCATTCTGCGTGGCGACACCGGTTGCGCAATTGTTCAGGTGACAGATTCTCAGGTACTTGCAACCCAGCGCGACCATTGGCGCAGTTCCGAAACCGAAGCTTTCGGCGCCGAGCATCGCCGCCTTGATGACGTCCAGCCCGGTCTTCAGCCCGCCGTCGGTCTGCAAACGTACGCGATGCCGCAGGTCATTGGCACGCAGTACCTGGTGTGTTTCCGACAGTCCGAGTTCCCACGGACTGCCGGCGTACTTCACCGAGCTTAACGGGCTCGCGCCGGTGCCGCCGTCGTAACCGGAAATAGTGATCAGGTCGGCGTACGCCTTCACCACGCCGGCCGCAATCGTCCCGACGCCGGGTTCCGCCACCAGCTTCACGGAAACGAGTGCCTGCGGATTGACCTGCTTCAGATCGAATATCAACTGGGCGAGATCCTCGATTGAATAAATGTCGTGGTGCGGTGGCGGCGAGATGAGTCCGACACCCGCTTTCGCAAAACGCAGTTTTGCGATCATGTCGTTCACTTTGTGCCCGGGCAGCTGACCTCCTTCGCCGGGTTTCGCACCCTGGGCGATCTTAATCTGTATGACTTCGGCGCTGACCAGGTATTCGGCCGTCACACCGAAGCGGCCCGACGCGATTTGCTTGATGCGCGACTGCCGTTCGGTGCCGTGTCGGCGCGGATCCTCGCCGCCTTCACCGGAGTTGGAGCGCGCGCCGAGGCGGTTCATGGCGATTGCAAGCGCCTCGTGCGCTTCCGGCGACAATGCGCCGAGTGACATTCCGGCGCTGTCGAAGCGCGGCAATATCGCTTCGATCGGTTCCACCTCGTCCAGTGGAACCGCTGCGCCTGCCGGCTGTATACGGAACAGGTCGCGCAGCGTGGCGACCGGCCGTTCATTCACCAGCCGCGCGTAATCGAGATACAGGCTGAAGTCGCCACTGCGAACGGCGCCTTGCAAAGTGGCAATGACGTCCGGGTTGTAGCAATGGTACTCGCCACCGTGCACGTACTTCATCAGCCCGCCCTGGCTTAGCGGCCGGCGCGGTTCCCGCGCTTCCTTTGCCAGAATTCGCTGATCTTCGGCAAAGTCCTCGAACTTTGCGCCCTGAATACGACTCACCGTGCCCTTGAAACATCGCGATACGATCTCTTCGTGCAGCCCGACGATTTCGAAAAGCTGTGCCCCGCGATAGCTCGATACCGAGGAGATGCCCATCTTCGACATGATCTTGAACAGGCCCTTGCGAATTCCACGGCGGTAACTGCGTCCCAGCTGCTGCTGCCGGTCGACGTTGCCGCGGATCGCCAGGTCGTGAAGGCTCTGGTAAACGAGGTACGGATATATGGCTGTCGCACCGTATCCGATAAGGCAGGCGAAATGATGCGGATCCCGCGCGACGGCCGTCTCGACTATGATATTGACCGCGCAGCGATGCCCCCGGGCCACCAGGAAGTGATGCACGGCGCCGGTCGCAAGCAGCGCGTGCACCGGCAGCAGGTCCGGTTTCAGGTAACGATCGCTGAGCATGATGATCAGCTTGCCGTCGCGAACCGCCTGCTCGGCCTCCGCGCAGATGAGATCGAGCGCCTCGGGAATCGACAGCTCTTTCGGCCGGTTGAGGTCAATGAACGCGTGGCTGTCGGCAAACATGTCCGGACCGAGTAACTGGCGCAGTTTTCTCTGCGACAGCACGGGCGAATTCATGACCACGTGACTGGCATGCTGGGGGCCGATGTCGAACAGGCTGCTCTCACGGCCTATGTTGGTCTGCAACGACATGACGATGCGTTCGCGCAACGAGTCGATAGGCGGATTGGTAACCTGGGCAAACTGCTGGCGAAAATAGTCGAATGGCGATCGGATTTTTGCCGACAACACCGGCATCGGTGTGTCGTCGCCCATGGACCCGACCGCTTCCTGCTCCGCCTTCGCCAACACGCTGACGACTTCATTCAGTTCCTCGCGTGTCAGGTTGAACATCTTCTGGTACCTGGCAAGTGTTTCCTCGTCCATCGGCTCCGCCGCAATGTGAGTATCGACCAGCTCCGAATCCAGATAACGAACGCCTTGCTTCAACCACTTCTTGAACGGTGCCCGTGCCGCGAGAACTTCTTCGATGTCGTCGTTGTCCAGCAAAACGCCGTTGCGCAGATCGACAGCGATCATTTCGCCCGGACGCAGTCGACCTTTCTCTATAACGTCCGACGGCGCGTACTCGTACACACCGATCTCGGACGCAATCGTAATGTGACGATCTTTGGTAATGACGTAACGCGCGGGCCGCAGGCCATTGCGGTCCAGGCAACAGGCTGCGTAACGTCCGTCGGTCAGAACGATGCCGGCCGGGCCGTCCCAGGGTTCCATTTGCAGGTCGAAGAATTCGTAAAAGGCACTGATATCCGAATCCATCGTATCGGCTGCCTGCCACGCAGGCGGGATCAGGATGCGCATCGCCTGCAGGACGTCCATACCGGCTGCACGAAAAACCTCCAGCATGTTGTCGAGACTCGACGAATCGCTGCCGGTGAGCGAAATGATCGGTTCCAGATCGGAAATGTCCGGAAGTTTGTCGGATCGAAAATTGTTGGCGCGAGCCATCGCCCAGTTACGATTGCCTTGAATCGTATTGATTTCGCCATTGTGGGCCAGGAACCGGAACGGCTGGGCGAGACGCCACTGCGGCAGGGTGTTGGTCGAGAATCGCTGGTGGAAAAGGCATACCGACGACGCCATCAGCGGATCTTTGAGATCCGGATAGAAGTCGGCGAGCGCACCCGGCATGAACATGCCTTTGTAGCTGATGGTTACAGAGGACAGGCTCGCAACGTAGGCAGCCCCATCGATATCGATAAATCTTTTTTCGGCGCGTCGGCGTGCCAGAAAAAGTTGCCGGTTGAATGTACCCCGTTGCATTCCGGTTGGAGCGTTGACGAAAACCTGCTCGATTCGCGGCAATGTCTCGAGCGCCTGTGCACCACAGACAGTCGGATCGATCGGTACCTCACGCCAACCGACAAGTTGCAAACCTTTATCGGCTATAGCTGACGCAATCGTGTCGCGGGTTCGCGAGGCAACAGCTTCATCCTGATTCAGAAAAACCATGCCGACGGCGAAACGCTCCGCCGTTTCGAAACCGAGCTCTTTGGCTTTGCCGCGAAAGAACTCCTCCGGCTGCTTGATGAGCAGCCCGCAGCCATCGCCGGTCTTGCCATCGGCGGCAACAGCGCCGCGGTGAGTCAATCGGGCGAGCGACGCTATGGCTGTTTCGATGACCCAGTGGCTTGCCACATCATCGAGATTGGCAATCAAACCGAATCCGCAGCTGTCGCGTTCGAATGCGGGATCGTAAAGGCTCTTTGTAATTGTCTGGCTCATGCACTTCCCGGGGCACGCGCCGATCGCGGTCCCCACATTATTACCAAATGAAGTGACGCCGATGCGTCGGGTCTTGGGCTGCCCGGCGGCCGGATCTGTGCCGGCGCGGTGCGAAATCCGTTTGTCTTCCGTGACAGCCCGGACGTTCGAGTATATGACAGCAAGCGCGGAAATTGTCGCGCAGGAAAAGATTATTGATAGATCCGGCGAACCGCTTCAGTCCACTGCGCCAAGTTGGTGCAAATTGCAGCGTAGCAGGTTTCGACGGAAACAAACCCTCGCAGGCGGCCGATGCCGGGCGCCCGGATCGACGAACACTGCTAGGGCGGATCCTTGATTTCGATTTCGAAGCTACGGCACTCCTGCACCA
>JAOUGX010000046.1 GCA_029865385.1 Gammaproteobacteria bacterium | reverse complement strand
TCGATGGACGACATCGTCAAGGCGACCGGTGTCAGCCGCTACGGGATATACGGGACCTTCGGCAACAAGCGAGAGCTTTTCGAGCAGGCGCTCGAACGCTATGCCGACGGCATGGGCAAGCAATCGTTTCTCCGTCTGCTGGAACCGGACGCGTCGCTCGCGCACATCCGGTCCATTTTTGACGAGCGCGTTGGCAAGCTTTTCGGCAGCAATGATCAACGCGGTTGCATGCTTTGTCACACTGCGATGGAACTCGCGCCCCACGACAGCGAAATCAAGGATGTATTGCAGAAATTTCTCCGTCGCATGTCGAAAGCATTTTCCGTTGGACTCGAAAATGCACGAAAACGCGGCGAAGTCAGGCCGGACCTGGACCTGCACGAAGCCGGCGAATACCTGACCGGCGCTTTTTTCGGAATGATCGTGCTGGCCCGAGCGGGCTTTCCGAAAAAAACCCTGGACTCGTACGTCGATAACACGATGCTGGCACTCACCCGCTAAAAAAATTTGGTAAAAACAGAATGATCATTCTGAATCTGCCCCTGACGGTATTAAGACTGAAGAACGACGGCCCTTTTTTTGAGCAAATCAGAACATCTGTTCTGTTTCATGCTGTCCCGGCCCGAAAGGCCTTTCACCTGAGGAAACTACTATGAAGATCACCAAGAGACTGAGCACTGTTGCCGCGATGACGATTCTGTCGATCGGTCTTTACACGCCGAGCATGGCGGACGACGGCAAACTGCCCTTCGCCAGTGAAGTCGACTCTTGCCTGTCGGCGGTAAACGCAACCCTGAACCTGCTGGACGCCGAGCGAGTACGTCATGTGGTCAAGCAGAAAGACAGGCCCGGACTGGCCTATGCATTTGCCATTGAGACGTCGGTATTCAGTGGAGAGGACGCGAAACACTATGCGGCTTATTGTGTTGCAAGTGGCGACGGCGAGCCGTCAAGGTTTCGCATTGCCGAAAAAACTTCCTGAGTTAGATGTATGAGGAAACAGCCGGCGGCGCCAGGTAATGCAATGGCACCGCCGGCTGGTGTGACCGAAACCGCACGGTCGATCCGGCGGCAAGAAATAATCACCCACTGTGCATGTCCGATGAAACCGATCTGGGTTAGGGTTGCAGCATGAACAGAGACCGACTGCCTGCCGACATCGCCTTGGCGGCAAACCGTATCAAAGCGCACGTACGCGAGACGCCGCTTGAATTCTCACCGTCATTCAGCGAGATGACGGGAGCCCGCGTCTGGATGAAACTCGAAAACCTTCAATTGACCGGATCGTTCAAAGTTCGTGGCGCGTTCAACAAATTGCTGACCATGACTGAAGAAGAGCGACAGCGTGGCGGGGTCGCGGCATCGAGTGGAAATCACGGTGCGGCGATTGCTTACGCCATGAGCAAGCTAGGCATTGGCGGAATCATCTTCGTACCGGAAAAGACCTCGGCGGCCAAAGTGGATTCGATACGTCGTTCCGGAGGAGACGTGCGGTTCTTCGGCACGGACGGACTGGACACTGAAACACATGCCCGGGAATACGCGGCTGAACACGGTATGAGTTATCTTTCACCGTATAACGATGCCGCCGTAATCGCCGGGCAGGGAAGTTGTGGTGTCGAGATTGCCCGCCAGCTGCCCGACGTCGATGCCATCTATATAGCGGTAGGCGGCGGAGGACTGCTCAGCGGTGTTGGAACAATCCTGAAGACGATCAACAAAAATCTGCGCATTGTTTCCTGCCAGCCGGCGGCATCTGCTGTGATGACAGAATCGGTGCGAGCCGGCAAAGTCGTCGACATGCCCGGTCTTCCGACCCTGTCAGACGGCACAGCAGGCGGTATCGAGTCCGATGCAGTCACATTCGATATCTGCCGCGACATTACGACGGATTACATTGTGGTTTCCGAGGAAGAGATCGCGGAGGCAATGCGCGCATTCATCGATTCACATCACATGCTCATAGAGGGAGCGGCCGGTGTCGCGCTTGCCGGGTTGATCGCCGACAGCAGAAACGTTGCCGGAAAGAACGTCGTCGTGCTGGTTTGCGGCGGCAACATCAGCCGGGACACTCTGAGGCAGGTTATCTGATGGCAATCCTCAGCGGAACTTGCGAATGATGTGTTGTCCAATCGTTTCCAACCGACCGGAATCCACATCGTGAAATCCCGTCATTTGCTCTTTGCGATTTTGTTACTGAACCCGATCGCTGTATTGGCAGGTACGTACGCGATTGTCAACGTAAACGTCATTCCGATGACATCGGAAGCAGTGCTCATTGCGCGTACGGTGGTCGTGATCGATGGACGGATTGCGGCGATAGGTGAAGTAGAAAAAACGCCCATACCGAAAGACGCCAAAATCATCGACGGTACGGACCGCTACCTGATGCCAGGGTTGTCTGAAATGCACGCACACGTTCCCGGAGCGACGTCGAAGGACCTGGACCGGGTGCTCGGCTTGTTTGTGGCGAACGGAATTACCTTGATACGCGGCATGCTCGGCCAGCCTTCGCATCTCGAGTTGCGGGAAAAGCTGGCGCATGGCGAAGTTCTCGGCCCGCGCCTGTTTACGTCCGGGCCTTCGTTCAATGGCAATAGCGTCAGTAGCCCGGCGCAGGCCGCAGAAATGGTCCGGGAGCAGCACAGGGGCGGATACGATTTCCTGAAGATTCATCCCGGACTCAGCAACGCCGAATTCCATGCAGTTGCGGACACGGCCCGGGAGCTGGGCATGCCTTTCGCCGGACACGTTCCGGAAGACGTACCGATCGAGGAAGCGCTGGTTGCCGGCATAGCGACCATAGACCATCTCGACGGTTACATGGTCTCGCTACTCAAGGCAAACGACGATCCGTCGGGCGGCTACGGTGGTTTCTTCGGTGTATTTCTCGCCGACCTTGCCGATGAAGGCAGGATTGCCCGGATTGCGAGGGAAACGGCCGATGCCGGCGTGTGGAACGTGCCGACGGAGGCATTGTTCGAGCATCTCGTGTCCGCCGAAGACGTGCGCAGGATGAGCCAGTGGCCGGAAATGAAATACATGCCATCCGGCACGGTCAGCAATTGGCAGGAAGCAAAATTGGGGTTCCTGAACGACGTTTCATACAAGTCGTCGACGGTCGAACGTGCGATCGAGTTGCGTAGAAAGCTGATACTTGCGCTGCATCGTGCGGGCGCCGGACTGCTGCTCGGCTCCGATGCACCCCAGGTATTCAATGTGCCGGGATTTTCAATTCACCGTGAGCTCAGAATGTTGGTGGAAGCGGGTCTCAGCCCGTTCGAGGCACTGCAAACGGGCACGGTGTATCCAGCCAGTTTCCTGAACCAGGAGGCGCGTTTTGGCACCGTGCAGACCGGTCTCGATGCCGACTTGGTTCTGCTCGATGGAAATCCGCTCGATGACATAGACAATTCCCGGCGTATACATGGCGTGATACTGGGTACCCGTTGGCTGTCGCGACAGGATCTCGATCGTCTTTTGAAGCAGTTTGAACGTTGAGCTGCCCGCTTCTCTCGTGAATTTGTTCGACTATTACGGGATTCGCAATCGTTCTGCACGCCTGACTTCGCTGTCGATGTGCTGTCGCTGAGTAGTCGCCGTGTAGCGTGCCGGTGTGGCCTCGCTGACAAATTGTTGCAACGGGCAGACGGTCAGCCCGGCGTTGACGGCGTTGAATAGCACGACACTGTATCGCGGCGTTGCGGTTCGACGCACCCGGTGCCCCGTTGCCCTGAAAAAACCGTTGGTCCAGCGTTCGAGCATGTCGTCCAAAAGTACGATGACCTGATCGCTGCGCGCGGGAGTGTCGAGCCATCTGCCGTTGACGTCGGTGAGTTCCAGCCCAGGCGCGGTCTGCAGGATCAGCGATATACATTCGAAATCCGTGTGTGCCGCGATTCCTACGTCGCGCAGCGCATCGGGAGCAGGTCCTCCCGGATAATGCAGGAGTCGCAGTGTGCTGAGCTCGTGTGAATTGCAACGACTTCGGAAAAAAGATTTATCAAGCCCCGCGATTTCCGCCAGCACTTCGAGCATGGCGGCGCCCAGCGCCGCCAGCGAGTTCCACAATTCACATACGTCCTCGCGAAATTGTGGCAGGTCCGGCCATACATTCTGTCCCTCGAGGTCTTTTCCCGCCCCGGGTCCGCCCTCCAGACCGCAATCGAATGATTCCACGTGCGCGACAGTTCCAGGTTGATAGGCGGGTTCGCCGAACATCGGCATCCAGCCATAGCTTCCGTACTTGTTACGGTTGTCGACCGCGATTTTACGAGGGTCGTTGTCGGGCAATGTGAAAAAGGTCTGCATTTGCCGGAACGCATTGGCCGCGACCGGGCTGTGATCGAAGGCGTGAGTCAAATAGAAGAAGCTGAATTCGTGACAGGTCTTGCCGGCTTGCTCGACGAGATTCCTGCGTACGACCGGATCGGCCGACAACAGCTCGCGTGCGTCTATACATGGCGTCGTATCCGGGGCGCGCCCGGATACGGGGTCCGATTGTCTCAACTCGCCTGTCGATGGCATTGCCGGCCTCCCGATCGCGGCAAATTGACAATATCGGCCGATAATTGCAACTGTATTCGTGCGTGGAATGGCTTGCAGCTATCGATCCGTCCGTCATTTATGTCATCAGGGGAAAGCGATACTCTCTGCAATGAACTAGAATAACGAAAATTCGAAGGGCCGGCAGCAAAGCATCGGCCACAGCCACAAGGGAGAGGAAATGAAACTTGTCAGGCATCTTCTTGATTCGAAAGGATCGAATGTAGTTTCGGTACCGCCAACGGAATCGGTGCTCGGGGCTATCAAGCTGATGGCGGAAAAAGGGATCGGGGCGCTCGTAGTCATGCAGGGCACGAAGCTCGCCGGCGTCGTGACCGAAAGAGACTATGCGCGCAAAGTCATCCTGAAGGACAGGTCGTCGCACAACACACCGGTAAGCGAGATCATGAGCGCAAAAGTCATCACGGCAGCCCTGGATGACTCAGTCGATCACTGTATGAATTTGATGACCGACAAGCGTATCCGGCATTTGCCGGTCGTCGATGCAGGTCAGGTCGTCGGCATGATTTCAATCGGTGACCTGGTCAAGGCGGTGATTGCCGATCAGAAAGAAGCGATCGAGCAACTCGAGCACTACATCACGGGCTAGTCGGAATTCCTACTGGTGGTGCGCATGAAGAAAGATCTCGTAAATGATCCGCAAGTCCTGGGAATGTTCGATGCTTATGTGCACGGACTGATCAGCCGCAGGCAGTTTCTCGATCAGGCAGCGTCGTTCTCGGCGACCGGCCTGTCGGCCGCGGCTTTACTGGAGTTGCTGAGCCCGAATTATGCGCTCGCCCAACAGGTGTCGCCCGACGACCCTTCTATCGTGGTCGGCTACCGGGAGTACGATTCGCCGCAGGGCGGCGGTAATATGCGCGGTTACCTCGCGATGCCGGCAAATGCCGAGGGTGAACTGCCGGGCGTCGTTGTCATACATGAGAATCGTGGCCTGAATCCGTATATCGAGGATGTAGCCCGGCGCACCGCGGTGGCCGGGTTTGTCGCTTTCGCGCCCGATGCACTGACGCCTTTGGGAGGTTATCCGGGCAATGACGATGAGGGGCGAGCCCTGCAACAGCAACGGGATCGAAACGAGATGTTGAACGATTTCATTGCGGCGGTTCGATATCTGCAGCGTCACGAAGCCTGTAGCGGAAAAGTCGGATGCGTGGGTTTTTGCTTCGGCGGCTGGATGGCAAACGCACTGGCGGTAAATGTTGCCGACCTTGGCGCGGCAGTGGCGTTCTATGGCGGTCAGCCGGAAGCCGCGGACGTAGCCAGAATAAACGCGCCGCTGCTGATCCATCACGGTGGGCTGGACGAGCGAGTAAACGCCGGCTGGCCTGCGTATCGGGTTGCTCTGGAGGCCTCGGGCAAGCGCTTCATCGAATACACCTACGAAGGCTGCAACCACGGCTTTCACAACGATACGACGCCTCGCTACGATCAGGCGGCAGCCGAGCTTGCATGGCAGCGAACGATTGAATTTTTTCGCCAGAATCTGGTCTGAGAAGAACGACGGATCTATCCCGGATCGCGCCGCTCCCGGCGCCCCGGGGCATCAGGTCCGGAGAACACGATGCAGTCGGGGCAGCGATGCCGGAGGTAGGAAAATGAACGGCCGCATTAGACCGTGGCTTCAGGTCGTCGCGCTCATTCTGGCGGCGCCGCTGGTGCAGGCACAGAACGCCGAAAGGATGAAGTCGCAAACCGGTCCGGTTACGACTATCGGTCAGCGGAACCCGCCACTATACGACGGCGCACAAGCTCTGCTTGCGGGCAATGTCGAGGAGGGGGTGCGGCTTACGCACGAAGGCCTGAAAATGGCGCTTGGCAAGCGCGAAGAGGAGGCCGCACTGTCGAATCTGTGCGCCGGTTACATTCGGCTGCGAAAGCTGGATACGGCAATGGAGTACTGCGAGATGTTGCTGCAGCGAAATGAAAATCACTGGCGCGGATACAACAACAGGGCTGTGATTTATCTCGAGATGAAGGAGTACGAGAAAGCAGATCAGGATTTGAAACGTGCCGAGGAACTCAATCCTGGCGCGCGCACAGTCAAGGTAGCTCGCGCCATTTACATGGATGCCGTATATCCGGTCGCCCCGGCGGTTGAGATCGATGACCGTCAGCGACGCAGCAAGGCGGAAAGTGAGAAAGACTACTGATTCGCAG
The DNA here is from genome assembly GCA_029865385.1 of Gammaproteobacteria bacterium. Taxonomy (GTDB): domain Bacteria; phylum Pseudomonadota; class Gammaproteobacteria; order Steroidobacterales; family Woeseiaceae; genus JAKEGN01. The sequence continues at coordinate 19,544 of JAOUGX010000046.1, read as the reverse complement.
TATCCTGCGGCCACTCTGGCACTGCTTGGGGCCATGCTGCCCGGTCTTTCGACACCACAGGAAAGTCGGCAAAACGATTCTTATGTTTCCGATTCCGAGCGCGAACGTAGCCCGGCAATAACGGCGTTTCCGAAGTATCCGTACGTCGCGCGCCGCGATCGAATGGAGGGCGATGCAACGGTTTGTTTCACCGTAAACGCCAAGGGACAGATTATCCGGCCGAGTATTCGCGACAGTACCCACAGGATTTTCGAAAAGCCCGTGATGAAAGCGATACGGGCGTCGACTTACGAGCCGTTGAAGCGTGGCGAAACCAAATCGAACCTCAAAACCTGCCGCATCTTCAGATTCAGACTGGACCCGATATTGGCTTCGAACAGCGAGAACTGACGATTTTCAGAGAGCGCTTAACCTTTCGGCCGGTTCGAATTTTGCAACTCGAGAATTCTCGTTGCCGCTACAGCCAATGAGCTGCCAATGCTGACGATGCCTTCCGCGTGGCCGCCCATGACGGCAATTCCAGAGCTACTGAAATCCGATACCCGATAGATTCGCGCGAACTCCCTGGCCATCTCCGGCGTTCCATAGGCGACGTCCTCGGAAGTTGTCGGAATGGATCCTTTAAGCCGTCGCCAAAGCTGCTCGCTATGCACATGTACCACTGCACCGATGGATTCATCGATTCGATACAGGGCTGCATGTGTCATCGATTCGGAAGAGGCCTGTATCGGCCCGCTGCAGGATACACGGTTCCGATCGAAGTCGGCCTGCGTAACCAGTGCGAAATGTTCTGCGGCAAGCTCATGCAGATGCCCGGTCTGGGTGCCACTGATCAGGAAGTCCGGGCTTCTGCCGATACGAACGCTGATATTGCCGAAGCCGATGCCGATATCCTCGTAAACACCGATAAGACCGGCGTCGAAAAGCGGTTTTCTCCAACGGCACAGTTCCGCGATCTCCGCCAGATCGGGCAGGGCGCACTCGGTCCAGTCACAGACGAATTTTGTGTAGCCCTCGTCAATAGTCACGTACGCTGAGCCCGCTGCGGAAAAAGGCCGGCCAGTCCGGCTTCGCTGGCTTCGCAAACCCCGCATTCCGTGATCAGGCCCGTAACGAGACGGGAGGGCGTTACGTCGAAGGCATAGTTCATGACCGGTGAACCGGCGGCGACAGTTTGTACTGTGGCCATTCCAGATGCTGTGCGACCGTAAACGTGGGACACCTCGGTCGCGTCCCGCTCCTCGATAGGAATGTCACGAATGCCGTCGTCGATGGTCCAGTCGATGGTCGTTGACGGCAATGCAACGTAAAACGGCACTCCGTTGTCATGAGCTGCCAGCGCTTTGAGATAAGTGCCTATCTTGTTGGCAACGTCACCACTGCGCGTCGTTCTGTCGGTTCCCGTAATACAAAGGTCCACCATGCCGTGCTGCATAAGGTGACCGCCGACGTTATCGACGATTACGGTATGTGGAACGCCGTTTTCGGCCAGTTCCCACGCGGTCAGTTGCGAACCCTGGTTGCGCGGTCTCGTCTCGTCGACCCAGACATGAATATTGATGCCCTTCTGATGGGCGAAGTACATTGGCGCTGTGGCCGTGCCCCAGTTGATCGTTGCGAGTGAGCCGGCGTTGCAATGTGTCAGGATGTTCACTGTCCCGCCTGACTTCTGCCTCGAGATTTCTTCGATAAGTGCCAGGCCGTGACGTCCGATGCCTTTCGAAATCTCGATATCCTCGTCGCAGATGGCTGTGGCTTCTCGCTGCAGCAAGCCGACGATATCCTGGCTTCCACCGGCGGCAACGACGGCCATGACACGATCGATGGCCCACTGCAGATTGACCGCCGTTGGCCGGGTACTGCCCAGCTTTTCGGCTGCCTGCATCAGTAGTGAAATCCTGTCCCCGCCACCCGGACTGACGGCAGCCAGGTAAAGGCTCCAGGCCGCCGTTGCACCGATCAGGGGCGCGCCACGGACCAGCATTTCGCTAATAGCGTTTGCGCCATCTTCCCAGGTCTTCAGGTCGTGAATGACGTACTCGTGAGGAAGCCGGCGCTGGTCGATGATCTGCACAATGCGCGGATCGTCCGGCTTCTGCCAGATCGTGCGGAACGCTTCGCCGCGAGCACGGGGCTGATCGGATCGATCAGTCACGACTGACTGCTTGTCGCGCCGATGCCAGGGTGTTCGACATCAGCATCATGATCGTCATCGGCCCGACACCGCCCGGAACCGGCGTAATTGCTCCCGCAACCTGCACTGCCGAGGCGAAATCGACATCACCGGTTAGTCGGGACTTCTTCGTGCCATCAACTTCGATTTCCACCCTGTTGATGCCAACGTCGATTACCGTTGCCCCCGGTTTGATCCAGTCCCCGCTGACCATGTTTGCACGCCCGACTGCGGCGACCAGGATGTCGGCCCGACGCGCAACGTTTTTGAGATCTTTCGTTCGGCTATGGCAAATAGTTACGGTCGCGTTCGCCTGCAACAGGAGGCTCGCCATCGGTTTGCCGACGATGTTCGAGCGTCCGATGATGACAGCATTCAATCCGGACAGGTCTTTACCGAGTTGATCCTCGATCATCAGCATGCAACCGGCCGGCGTGCACGGCACGAATGCATCAGAGGAGTGCCCTGCAGTCAGTTTGCCAATATTAAGGAAATGAAAGCCGTCGACATCTTTTCGCGGCGTAATCGCCTGTGTAACTGCCAGTTCGTCGATATGCCTTGGTAACGGCAGCTGCACGAGGATTCCGTGAATTTTCTTGTCGTTGTTGAGCTCGTCGATCAGGGCCAGCAAGTCCTGTTGGCTCGTGTCAGGAGCCAGCGTGTGCTGAACGGAGTGAAATCCACAGTTCTCCGCGGTTCTTTTCTTGTTTCGAACATAGACCTGGCTGGCCGGATCCTCACCGACAATGACGACAGCAAGCCCCGGACGCAGATTGTCTGACGCTAGCAGGGCTGCGGCATCTCTGGCGATGGATTCCGATAGTTCTGCTGCTTTCGCCTTGCCGTCGATGATAACTGCGCTTGCCATGAACAAAGATCCTTCAATGATATGTAAACAGCATCAGCGCCGTTTCCGTGACTGGCTGGCACCGCCGGAAGCTGGCGGAGCCCGGGATAGTAACGCCTGTGGGCTGCACGCGTAAACACACGGAATTACGCTCGCTCATATCGCAGCGGAATGTGAGTTGCGGTGCTAACATAGCCCAAAGCAATAGAGGACCATCGCATGGTCGATCGCATCGACTCGAGAACACGAAAACGCCCGCAACTTTGGCCGGTGGCATTGCTGCGGATTTATACCGGAGTGTTCTTTGCATGGCACGGTTTCGGCAAACTCCGCGGCGGAAATTTTGTCGATGGCATGAGCGGCTTTCTCGAATCTAGACTTGAATCGAGCTACGGTTTTTATCGTCCATTTCTCGAATTCGCAGTCTTGCCCAACAAGGAATTATTCGCATTTCTGGTCAGTTGGGGCGAGCTCTCGATCGGGCTGGCATTGATAGTTGGACTTGCCACACGATATGCGTCTTTCGCCGGCGCGTTCCTGGTAACGAATTTCTGGTGGGCGAAAGGGGAATCATTCCTCGCCGGATCCAACCACGATGCAATCTGGCTGGTAGTTTTTCTCGTGCTGGCACTTGTGCCGGCGGGGCGTGTCGCCGGCCTCGATGACGGTCTGTCGGATCGCATGCGGTTTCTGCGCTGACGGCACGCCGGATGGCCGAGGACTGGCATTCGCGATGGGAGCAGGGCCGCATCGGTTGGCACGAGGCGGCTGGCAATGCTGCACTCAGGAAGTACTGGTCTGCGCTGCCAGGCAAGAGTCGGGTTCTCGTTCCCCTTTGCGGCAAAACCCTTGATCTCCTGTGGCTCGAAGAACGTTCACTCGTTGTGACGGGAGTCGAGTTGTCACCCATTGCCGCCCGCAGCTTTTTCGATGAAAACGAGTTGACGTTCTCGGTGTGCGAGCTCGGTGAAATGACCATCTATTCAGGAAACGAAAGAAACATCCGCATTTGCTGCGGCGACTACTTCCGATTTGCAGCGGAGCGTTTCGACGCGTTGTACGATCGCGGCGCGCTGGTTGCAATGCCACCCGTCCTTCGCGAAAAGTACGCGCGGCATACAGACAGTCTGTTGAAGCCGGGTGCATCGCGACTGGTCGTGACGCTGGAATACGAACAGTCGGTAGTGGCGGGGCCGCCGTATTCCGTTAAGACCGACGAGATTCAGCAACTGTGGCCCGGATTGCGTCGAGTATCGGAAAAGGACGATTTGGCGAACTGCCCACCGAAATTTCGCGAAGCCGGGCTTACGGAGATTTTGGAGGTCGTGTGGATCACGCCATGACAGGCGTCCGCACAACTGGCTTCATTCCGCAGCCACAGCCTTTCGTTCCCGTGCAGCTGCAACAAGCGGCCGGCGTGTTTGCAACCCATGCAGAAACAGCAACGGTGCCGCGGCCGCAACCAGGTGCTTGATGGAGTGCCCGCTGATCAGTCCGCCGATGTTATATACATTGTAGTCGGCGTATTCGAAAAGTTTCGAACAGGCGTACACGACAATCATCAGCCAAAGAAAGCCTGTCCGGTCGAACTGCGACGGGTACAAGCGAAGCGTCAACGGAATGAGCAACATCGGCAGGAACTGGACCAGCACATACGGTCGCAGGTCTCCCTGGCTGTGATTCTCGCTAACCCACCAGTAGAGGACGGATCCGGTTCCGGCAACCAGTAAGGGCAGCAACGAGTGCCGGCCCAACGGCTCGGCAACATGCTCACCCAGGATAATTGCGAAGAAAGCCATGAATGCCAGTGTCATCGGCAGCCTGTCGAGAACCAGCGAGGCATTGCCAGGTGCGAGGTGATACCAGGCGGAACCGAAAGCGGTCAGTAATATTCCGATGAAAAAGACGCGATAAGCCGGGATAAGACTTGGCAGGATGCCGGCTTTATCCTTTCCGGCCAGGAAATACAGTCCCTTTATGCCCGCATAAAGGAACAACAGGTTCGAAACGACGTTCCAGAAATTCGCAATGCCGAGCAGCCGACGCGCGTCGGCAAACTGATGATAGGCAGGGTCCTGAGCAATCGGATCGACAAAGAATATTCCGGCGACCAGTCCGCCCGCTGTCACTAAGAGCAACAGGTGTTTCATCGGACGTCGGCTACTTCCAGGCAGTCGATGGCGGTCATAGGAAACTCGATACGCCGGTCCTGTCCGTTGATATTGCCGTCGATCCAGCCGAGCAGTCCGCCGCCCGGAGTGCGTCGATAACCTATGCGTTGCGGAAAATCATGATCCGGATTTGCAAAGACAACTTCAGTTTGCGAAATAGTCGAAAGCAGGAATGTGGCGGTTGATTGCCCGGACGGCGACGCGATGAAGATCAATTCGCCATCGTCCTTGCCGGTTTCGACGATGCGCATGAACTCGAACGCGGTAGTCTTTCCGCCGCGCACCGTTCTGTTTATTCCAAGCAGCGTACCGCCGGCCGGGCGGGTCCACTGCTCGCCCGATCCGGATTCGCCGCCTTCGCTCGCCCAGCACCCTGTAAGCCAGCGCAATTTATCAATGCCGACGGAGTCGTCTGCCGCGGCGCGGCCCCAAAAGCAAAGCGCCATGGCCAATACAGTCAGCACGCCGGCAATATTTTTCTGCTGTGTTTTCAAAGCAAAGCCCTCCGAAACCGATTTCCAATACCCTTCAGTCTATGCAGCGATTCGTTCGAGTACACGATTCGCAGGAAATTCACGCACCGCTTGCTTCCCCAATTGATCATTGCCGTGGCTGCGATATCCCCGGACTCGAGGAGTCTGCGTGAAGCTGTCTGACCGTCGATCCCGAGCGGTGAAACGTCGACGAGTAATGACCATCCACCGTGCGGGGGAATTGCGCGGAAAGCGGCCAGTTCGTGCAGAATCAAGTCGCGCCTCGCCTGCAATTCCGCAATGCTGCCCGCGATTCCGTCGTTCTTATCGTTGATCGCCGTCGCAACCGCGTCCATGGCAATACCAGTCTGGCATACGACGTTGCTGATACTGACCCGAGCGACATCGGCAATGATGCCGGCGGGGCCCACGATCCAGCCGACCCGCCAGCCGATCATCCGGTATTCCTTCGATGCGGATCCTACAGTGATGACCCGCTCGCGCATGTCCGGCAGCGACGCCGGATGGATCACTGCCCGCCCGTCGAACAGAAGGCGTTCCATCGCCGTGTTATTGATCAACCAGCAGTCGGCACGCCTGCAAAACGCCGCGAGTGCACTCCATTCCGCTGCAGTAAAAACGGCTCCGGTCGGCATCGACGGACTCATCAACAATGCCGCGGTCACCGGATTCGGATCGATTCTTTCAAGTGCCGCGGTATCCAGTTTCCATCCGCTGGCCGAAGGGACAAGCGGCACGAACCGGGGCACGCCGCCGGCCAGCCGGACGCGGTTTATGAGTCCGACGTAAGTCGGATCCGTCATCAGCACTTCGTCGCCGGCTTCCAGTGTCGCCAGCAGCACATTGAGAACGCCGGACAGTCCGCCGGCGCTGATGATGCACTCGGTCTTCCAGTCATAGTCATGCCCGCACCGGTCGCCTACGAGCCGGCTCGCTGCCTGCCGGATCGAATCCATGCCAAGGAAGGGCAGGTAGCTGTTGGCGTCGTCGTCCGTGGCAGCTCGCCGGGTTACTTCGATTGCGGACGCCGGCGGCGGTATATTGGTGTCGAGGTTCTCGAGGCGCAGGACGGCAGGATTGCGCAGGCTATCCGCCAGGTCGCCCATCTGCTCGACGCCGATTTTCGTAATGTGTTGCAGGCGGGAAACTGACAAGGAATATCTCGATATCAGAACAGTGCACGAACGAGCAGCAGGAAGCCGAATACTGCCAGCGGCACGCCAATCGGGGCGGCAACCACGCTCAGCGTTATTGTTACGCCGGCAAACATCATCGCGAGCCCGAGAATGGCGCAGAGGATTCTTCCGGTGATATTCAGGATAAACGTAAGCAGGCGCCACATTGCGTAAACGGGCCACAGCAGCAGCGGAACCTGTTTGTCCTTTTCGGTCATGGATTTCCGGTCAGCGCCGGCTCTTTCCCGAAAAATATCGCTCATACGCGCGATCCAGTGATCGGTCGGAAATATTCAGTCCGCTGGTAGCCTCAACGAACACGCCAATCTCCTGTGCGTCCTTTACACCGTCCGCTGCAATGACATCCAGCAACATGACGACAAGGTCTTCTTTCTGCGCCTTGTCAAGCGTCACGTCAAGTTGGCGCAGCAGCGCCGAGTTGTCCCGGTCATTCGGCACTTCATCAATTGCCCGGACGATCAGCTCCAGCGCGGCGCCGGCCTTGAGGCCGAACCCGCGGCGCAGTGCAGTCACCAGTCGTTCGGTTTCCTGTGTCGCAATACTGCCATCGCTGCTTGCGACGACCGCTAGCAATGCAGCAATGTCCTTTTGCGATCGCGGCGGCAATGTCACGCTCATCAATGTGCCTCGACGTACGATTCAGGGATGCCTAACCTTGCATCCCGGTTTCCAGGTCAGCGGTGTCGCGGAATACTCGGCCATCGCGTCCTTCCTGAATTTCCTGCCAATTCTGCCGCAAATTCGCGGATAATGTGAGCAATTCACACTTAGCCGGAGAAACAGGAATGGCCAAAGCAACTGCAAGACACATTCTCGTGGACACTGAAAAACAGTGCGCCGCCCTGAAAAAAGACATCGAGGGCGGCGCCGATTTCGCCGAAGTTGCCAGGAAACATTCGTCCTGCCCATCCGGCAAGCAAGGTGGCGATCTCGGCGAATTCGGCCCCGGCATGATGGTTCGCGAGTTCGACGAGGTGGTTTTCAGCGCCGATGTCAATACGGTGCAGGGTCCGGTCAAGACGCAATTCGGTTACCACCTGCTGGAGGTAACCAGCCGCAGCGACTGACGAAATCCGGCCGCTGAATTCGCAAACCCCGGCCTGGAGCCGGGGTTTTTTTCGGGCCGGACTTAAGCTACATCCTTGGCCGAGTGGCCCGGCACGCGCAGATCGTGAAGCTTGACGGGTAATTCACGAATGCGTTTACCGGTTGCGTCGAAGATGGCATTTGCCAGCGCTGGCGCGATTGCCGGTGTACCGGGCTCACCGGCGCCGCCAATCGCCTCACCGCTGTTGAGGATATAGGTCTCGATCGCCGGGGCTTCGTTCATGCGAAGCATTTCGTAGTCGTGAAAGTTGCTTTGCACGACGGCGCCGCGGCCAATCGAGATGTCGCCGTACAGCGCGGCAGTCAGCCCGTAGGCAATGCCGCTCTCCATCTGCGCTTTCATACCGTCCGGATGAATTGCGAAGCCGGCATCGACGGCGCACACGACACGCTGTACCCGAACCTTTCCGTCAATGACTTCGACTTCGGCGACCTGGGCCACGATGGTGCCAAAGGACTTGTGAATGGCGATGCCGCGTCCCCAGTTTTCCGCAAGCTTCCGGTCCCATTCGGATTTCGATGCGGCAAGATCCAGCACATCGCGAAAGCGCGTTGCACCTGACAACAGATCGCGCCGGTAGCGATACGGATCCTTGCCGGCCGCAACCGCCACTTCGTCTATGAACGACTCGGTAAAAAACGCATGCAGGGAGTGGTCGACACTGCGCCAGAAACCCCATGGCACGTGGGTCTTGCTCTCGGCGAAGTGAATGAACTGATTGTCAATTCCATAGGGAATGTACGGTGCCTCGACCGGATCGTGCTTGTTTACAAACTGGTTTTCCCATGCAACGGGCATGCCGGCGTCGTTCAGCGCCGCCTTGAAACGACTGATGCTCGCCTGCCTGTAGTGGTCGTGCCGCATGTCTTCTTCGCGCGACCAGATCAGTTTCACCGGATAGGGAGAATCGACTGCAATTCGAGCTGCCTGGATAGCGTAGTCGGAAAATGCCCGCCGGCCGAAGCCGCCGCCAAGATACTGGTTGTGCACGAGTACGTTCTCTTGGTCAAAATCGATCGCCTTGGCGACGTCGGCCGCGAAGCCGAGCGGATTCTGCGTGCCGAGCCACAACTCGCAGACGCCGTCATGGACCCATGCGGTGCAGTTCATTGGCTCCATCGCGGCATGTGCCAGGTACGGCACACGGTACTCGGCCTCGACAATGCGATCGGCCTTCGCGATTGCGGCCCGGGCATCGCCTTTATTCAGGTCGGTTTCCTCCCTGCCCTGCGCAATGGCGTCGTCGAGGTCAGCGGAAAACTGCTGAAAAATGTCGCTTTGCTCGCGTTTCCCGGCGTCACTGGCCGTGAATTGCACAGGCAACCTGTCCAGCGCCTGCTTTGCCTGCCAGTAACCGTCGGCGACAACGGCGACGGCATCTCCAAGATTCACAATCCTGCGCACTCCGGGCATATCCTGGATCGCCGCGGTATCGACAGTTTCGAGCTGAGTGCCGAATACCGGGGCCGCCATAACCGTTGCGTACTTCATGCCGGGCAGTGACGCATCGATACCGAACTGCGCGCTTCCATCGACTTTGGCCGGGATGTCGAATTTCTGCACGTTCGTGCCCATGATGCCGAACTCTTCAGTCGACTTGAGTCGCGGCAGGACCGGTGCGTCCAGTTCGGCCGCGCCAAGTGCGAACTCCGCATAGGGGGCGCTGCGATTGCTCGCGTCGTGGTGAATCACGCTGTTGTGGGCGCGCAGTTCGCTCAGCGGAACGACCCACGCTGTCGCGGCGGCCTGTAATAGGACGGCTTTGGCCGCGGCACCTGCCACGCGCATCGCGTGGAGGCCGGTCGTCGGCGTCGACGTGCTGCCGCCGGTAATCTGCAGGTTCATCATCTTCGTTGCCTGCAGGAAGAATCCGTCGACCGTTGGCAGCAGCCATGACGGAAACGACTGGTCGCCAAGCGCATAACCCTTTGCGAGCGCGTAATTCGCGTACTCGGGGTGCGCGGGCGCTTCGAGCACCCTGACCAGCGACCAGTCGGCATCCATTTCGTCGGCGAGCATCATTGCCAGCGTCGTGTGCACACCCTGGCCCATTTCGGCGTGGGGGACGATCGCGGTGACGATATTGTCCGGCCCTAGTTTGAGCCAGAGATTGATCAGTGTTTCATCTTCGCCGGCGACCAGACCCGCGACTTTCAGTTTGCGGTTTCCCGGTCGAATCGCCACGCCGACGGCCAGTACGCCACCTGCCAGGATTCCGGTGGTTACAAATGCACGCCTGGTCCATTTACCCATTGCCCGAATCCTCCGCTGTTGCCGCAATCGCTCGCGCTGCGGCCTTGATGCCCTGGCGAATCCGCGGGTAGGTTCCGCAGCGGCAGATATTGCCGCTCATTGCCGTGTCGATTTCGGCATCTGTGGGAGATGCGTTGCGCCGAAGTAGCGCTATCGCAGACATTATCTGGCCGGATTGACAGTAACCGCACTGCGGCACCTGTTCCGCGATCCAGGCCTGTTGCACGGCGTGCAATCCGCGGTTCGCGTTACCAATTCCTTCAATCGTTGTTATTTCCTGGCCTTCCGCAGCCTTAACTGGCGTTACACAGGATCGTATCGGCGAGCCGTTGAGATGAACCACGCAGGCGCCGCATTGCGCGATGCCACAGCCGAATTTCGTACCGGTCAGCCCGGCCTGCTCGCGAATCACCCAGAGAACTGGCGTCGCCGGATCGACGTCGAATTCACGGGGTTCACCGTTGATCTTCAGCTTCATCATGACTTGACTACTCTGCTGTTGCTTGGATCGATATTGTAACTGCAAGCCGAGACGGGAGCATCCCGGAGTGGACCGGCCAGGCTATTGAATTGCACCGCAGCAGAATAATGTTCGCGCGATTCAGGCTAGAATGCAGCTCGTTACGACGAAACGGTTGCTGCAATCAATTGATTAAAAAGACTATAAAGCACTCAAAGGGGCTTTTGACTTTCTCCGCGATAGCGGCAAATACAATTTTCTGGTTTCTGCCGCTGATCACTTTCGCGATTTTCAAACTGCTGCTGCCGGTTCGTACTTTCCGCCGGATGATGACCCGATGGATCATGGCGATGGGTGAAAACTGGGTATCGTTGAATGCCGCCATTTTGTCAGTCAGTAATTCCACGCAATGGCAGGTTCGCGGTACGGAAGGCCTGAACGCGAGCGACTGGTATCTGGTGATAGTCAATCATCAGACATGGACTGACATCGTCGCGCTGCAAACCGTCTTGAATCGGCGTATTCCATTCCTGAAGTTCTTCATCAAGCAGCAGCTGATCTGGTTTCCGGTGCTCGGCATCGCCTGGTGGGCAATGGACATGCCCTTCATGAAGCGTTACTCGAAGTCTTATCTTGCGAAACACCCGGAGAAGAAGGGGCAGGATCTCGAGGCGACTCGTGTAGCCTGCCAAAAATTTCGCGATACACCGACGACGGTCATCAATTTTATCGAGGGCACCCGCGTAACCGCGGAAAAACAGGCCAAACGCAATTCGCCGTTCAGGCACCTGTTGCCGCCGCGCGCGGGGGGCATTGCGCTCGCGCTGTCGTCTATGGGCAGCATGTTCGACGCTATTCTTGATGTCACCATCGTCTACCCGACGGGTCCGACAAAATTCTGGGACATGATGTGTGGAGAGTTTGATCGCATCATAATCGAGATAAACAAGCGTGCCGTGGAACCGTGGATGATCTCCGGAGACTACACAAACGATCGCGACTTCCGCAGCCGGTTTCATCGCTGGTTGACCGGTGTATGGACCGAAAAGGATGCTCGGATCACCGATATCTACAGCGAAAACACAGCGTAGATACACGCGGCCATACATCGCGTAGACTGTGGCACTGCAGCCACATCGAAGGTTCTCATGACCGAAAATCGCCACTACGATACCGTTGCTTACGACGTCCGAAACGACGCGAAGATCCTGTTTTTTGCCAGAACCAGGAAATCCGGCGACATCGACGATTATTTGCTGCTGATGCGGGCAGACGGCGAAGACTTTGATGACGCGATTTACATCGAGATGAATGAGAACGAGTTTGTCGGTCACGATCTCATCATGGAAGCGCGCATGACTGGTGGCATATTGACGCTACAGCTTCGCGAGGCGGCGGCAGAATTACAGGGCGCGACGGAAATTGTTGTTACCTACGACAACAATGACGAAAATCGGGCAAACGTCGAAGCCGGAGTATTCCGAATTCTTGGAGACCGGCTCGAGGGCGGGCATGCTTGAACTCCGTCCAAATTGCGAAAATTGTGATTGCGACCTGCCTCCCGACGCGTCGAACGCGGTCATCTGCGCCTTCGAATGCACTTTCTGCCGCGACTGCGCGAGTGAAGTGTTAAACGATACCTGTCCAAATTGCGGCGGCAACTTCGAGCCACGCCCCATCCGTCCGGCGGGTCTGTTGGCAAAGTATCCTCCATCGGAATCGCGGACACACCGCAGCTAGAAATCGCCAATGGAAGTCTGGAGCCTGTATCTGCTGCGCTGTTCGGACGGCAGTGTTTACACCGGTATATCAACCGATGTCGAACGGCGGGTCCGGCAGCACGAATCGGGCGCCAAAGGCGCCAAGTACCTTCGCGGGCGCGGACCCTTGCAGCTGCTTTACCAGCGCGAGATCGGTGATCGAAGCCTGGCTAGCCGGGTGGAGTATCAGGTCAAACAGCTTTCTCGGCAGGAAAAAGAGGACGCGGTCAATTTGCACGATGCGATCGAATCGTTACTGCAAAAAATGAAAAGGCAATTCGATCCGGTGCTCGAAGGGTAATTGTTCAATCGTCGTAGTGCCTGCTTTACGGGCAGTGACGAGTTGCACCATGCACATCAGAAACGGGTGAAAAGATAGGACTTGCCAATGTAGTCGTCTGAGCCCCAGTCGTCCTCTGTATAGGTGTGGCAGCCGATATTCCAGTCGGGGTTTTCGTCTTCGAGCGGATCCTCGTAGCACTTTCGGAGGATACTCACCAGAAAGTTGTAGTGTCGGTTCTTTTGCACACGAATATCGACTACGTCACCCACGTTGATGACATTCGGCTCGGTTGATATTTCCGTTACGTTGAAGGACCAGGATTCCGGCAAGAACACGCGTTCGGCGGCTTTGCCTGTGCTTGCGCTCAGAACCAGCCAACCTATCGGAATCGGGATTTCGGGAGCCCTGTTGATTCCCACCCGGACTACGTACTGTTGCGACAAAGCGCTAATCTCGTCTTCACCGAGGCTCTTCATTTTCTTCTTCAGCTTTGCAGCTGTTGCCTCGGGATCGAATTTACGCAAGCCGTTTACGACGCCGCGGACGACTATCTCGTCGCCTTTCGGTACGGACGATCCCTGGATTCCAACAATGCCCGGGGTTGCGGTACTGTATGCACAGCCGCCACATATCGAAGCGACAACGGCAACGGCCGTGATATACGTTTTCACAGTTTCGCTCCTCCCGCGACACAACGGCGTGCATCAACAAGCGGAAAGGCCCCGAGATTCTCCGTGAGGTCGGGGGACTTCAGGCCCCGCATACGACCCGATATCAGGGCAATTACGGTCTGTACTATAAATTATCTCGTGAATTCTCTTACGCCCGAAAATTCCGGCTTGCAGCGCCGGTAGAGCTCGAATTGGCACGCCGTTTGCAGCGTGACAGGTGCGCGCGATGCTAGTAAAGAACGATCGCGTCGCCGAAGGGCAGAAGCTGAATGTCGACCGGATTCTCCCCGGCGGCCGCCAGTTCGTTAATCCACCCGGCGGTCCTGGCAACGTTGTCGACGATATCCGGAAACAGAATAATTTCACCCAGCGGACGGGTGAAATCTTCGTAATGGATCGGATACAGGCGCCTGGCGCCGGTAGCGGCAACGGTCTCCCGCCAAAGCGCAGCAACGTAATCCTGCCCGAGGCCGGCCAGTCCGGCGACACTCAACATCACGACATCGACTGATACGCCTCGAAGATTGCCTTTGATAAAACCGCCGCTGCCCTGCACGAGCGTTGTGCCTCGCGGATGGCCGATCACGATCGAATAGCTTTCGCCTTCCCGCCAAGCGGTGATACGCGCGGGCTGCACGAGCGGCTGCCGAATCTGTCCCGGGAGCCAGCCTTCGTCACCGAAGCCGATAGGCGCATGCTTCGAATTGATCAGAGTGATGGTAAATTCGCCGAATTGCCGTGATTCTCCGCTCGCCAGGATCTGGTACTGCTCGACGGGAACGTCGGCGCCGCGGGCCACATATGCCGTTGATTCCGATCCGAGCACCACCGCGCTGCTTCGATTCGCAATGTGGCCGATGTCGATGGCGTGGTCGAAATGCGAGTGCACCGCAACGATCGCTGCCAGGCGATCGACACGGTATTCTGCCAATGCGTAGTTGATCGTGGCGATGTCGGACGACACCCGACGCAGCGTCAATATGTCCCGCAGAGGAATCCTGGTAAACGCGCCGTCAATCATTATCTGGGTTTCGCCGTCGTCAAACAGCAGCGTGGATACGCCGAACCAGGTAGCCGTTACACTTCCTGCCTCGCCGTCCGCCGGTTCGGCGTATTGCCAGGCGAGATCGGCTATGTCGGCTCGCTCTTCCCAAAGGCGAGACAGTATGGTCATAGTGATGCCCGTCACTGCCAGAAGCACAAGGCCGAGAATCTGGATGCGGCGACGAAGCGATGTCATGTGCGCACTATCGGCTCAGTTCCGGCTGGACCCAGAGCCATTACTGCCCAACTGCCAATCGAGCCATGTGACCTGTCAGCGGCGCAAGGTAATTGCCCATCGCGTAACCGATCAGCGCCATCAGGATAGAGACGGGCACAAGGCTGGGGCGATGAAAGGCGGCCACTATCGGAGCGGACGCCGCTGCACCGATGTTCGCCGCAGATGCGATGGCAACGCTGTGCACATCGACGCGGAACAGTTTCGCACCGAGAACACAGAATGCCCCGTGAATGAAAATCCATATGAATGCACCCAGCAGGAATGCCGGTGCCTGGCCAAATCCTTCGACCGTGGCGCGCGCGCCCATCCCCGCCACGAAAATGTATATGAGCGCGGTACCCATTGCCGTTGCATTGGGCAGCCGTGAGACGGGCGTTACGGACAACAGCAGGGCGATCGTGGTTATCAGCAGGATGCGCCAGGTCGATTCCGACAACACAACTTCCAGCGAGGGCATGCTGTTCATCATGGCGCTGTATAGCGCCGCCGCTGCGACCGAGGAAATCCAGGTAACGGCAATGGCAATCGCCGCAAGAAAGATATAGTCGCGCATCTCCGGAGTCCGATCTTCTTCAAGCGCGACGTTTGCGGCGGCATCCATCAATCGCAGGCGATCTTCCGGAACTTTTGCCCAGCGATTGAACTGCGTGGCGAAATTACGCGATGCCAGGAGGATCGGCAGCCACACGATATAGATAACATTGTCGGCAAGAACGGCGAGGCCAAATTGCTCCGGTGGCGTACCAAGCATTTCGCTTGCTGCCGCCATATTGCCGGTACCGCCGATCCAGCTGCCGGCGAGGGCTCCGAAACCTTTCCACGCGTCGGGCGCCAACCAACGGTGCACGATCATGTATGCGACGACCGCACCGACCATTACACCCGCTGTTCCCATGAACATGACCAGTACACCCTTGCCCATGATTTTTACGGCTGCAGGAACATTCACCTTGATGAGCATCAGCACGATGAACGCCGGCAACGCAAAGCTGCTCAGCCCCGAGTAAACCGGCGACGAAGACGGAATGACGTTCAGGTTGTTAAGGAAGACCGGAGTCGCGTAGATAAACAGCAATGGAGGCAAATATTGAAAAAGCTTCCATTGCGTCATCTGTTCTACGTAAAACCAGAAGGCGGCAACGAGGCATAGTATGGCGAGCACACCGCCCGCGGAACTGATGGCAATCTCTGACATGATTTTGCGCTCTTCATGGATCGAGCGCTGGATTATAACCAAGGAGGCTCAGGTCGCGACTTTTCCCTGTCGAGTTCCCGAGAACTCAGGAGAACCCGAGCTGTGCACCAAAGTCTTTGCGGGTTTGCTCGTCCGTCAAAGCGGCGGCTCGCACCGTTAACCATACGGCATCCCAGTCGCTGATCTTGCACGGGCCGAAAACGAATCTGGCGATGTAGTTATGCAGGTCGCGCACGTGTATTACGTTTTTTTCCAGCGGCGAACCAAACTGTACCGATCCGGTGAAAACGACCAGGTTGGCAACCGGAACATCCGGCACAATTTTCTTCAGCGCTTTGCAGCGTCCTTCATTCTGTATAAGTGGATTCAGGAATTTTCGCCTGTAAATACCGTCGACATTGGTCCACTGTGGCTCATCGGCGTTGCCGAACACCATACCGTTGTAGTGCTTGGTCTGAATGCAAAGAATGCCTCCGGAGGTCAGCAGTGCGTGATCGATGCGAGTCAGGCCGCCATAGGCGCCCGGAAGAATGAGGTCGTCCAGCAAGTCCTTGCTCTTCCCGGCCAGGATCTTGCGTATGCGCTTCTTGCCGAGGCGCGCGGTGACGATCCTGCCCAGGTGCGTGGCGGAGGCACGAAAAAACAGGGTCAGCAGCAGCGCAACGGCAATGGATATCAGGAATACGCCGAGGCCGAGGTTGGTGACTCCGGTAATGACTTGCGAATCAAGATCGGGCTCCGCCGCGAAACCAGGCCGGGCGGCCAGGCTGATGGTGCAGGCAAACGAAAAAAAAGAGTAACGGCGATTCATGGATCGAGGCTAAGCCCGGGCGATATCCGCTGCATCGTAGTCCGTCACGTTTTCGAAATCCATTGGCGAAACAATCACGCTTTATGTGACCTCGGACGTCAGTCGACCACGCGGACATCCGATTTCGCGGCTGCGGGGTATGCCAGATAGTAGCCGTCAATGATGGCCACCCGGACCCGGGTGCCGAAAGTCTCGTACAGCTTGTCTTCCGTCAGGACGCGGGCCTTGGGCCCGTCGGCGACGATCTGACCATCACGCAACAGGATGACCCGGTCAATTTCCAGCGGAATCTCGTTCAGCGAATGACTGACCAGTACGATGTTGCGGCCCGCGGCAGAAAGCTTGCGAACGCGTTCCAGGTAATCGAATGCCGCGGCCAGGTCCAGCCCGGCGGTCGGTTCGTCCAGGATCAGTGTGTCCGGTTCGTGCACCAGCGCCCGCGCAAGCACGCATCGTCGCTGTTGCCCGGTCGACATGTGTTTCAATTTCCGGGCAGCAAGTTCGGTGGCATCGAGTTCCTCGAGGATTTCGAATGCCTTGTCTTTGTGGCTGACGCTGATTCGGTCGGCCAGCAATCCGTGAACGCCGATGCTGGAAAGGAAGCCGGACAGGACAACATCCAGGCCGGTGACATCGTTCTTGTAGTTGGCCTGAAGATCGTGCGAGACGATGCCGATATGCGATCGCAGTTCCCAGACGTTCCAGCGGTCGCGGCCCAGAATGCGTACCGAGGCCGAATCGTCCAGTACCGGATAGATTTCGCGATTGATCAGTTTGAGCAGGGTCGTCTTGCCGGATCCGTTCGGGCCGAGGATCGCCACCGGTTCGTGTTGCGGGATGCTCAGGTTGAAATGCCTGAAGACGCGGGTGCTTCCGCGAAAAACAGTCGCGTTTCGAATATCGATCAGTGGTACGTCATTCACTGGCGCCCTGCCTGGCATGCAAAACCGGCTGCAGTATACCGGCGATGCGCTCAGGCTTGCCGCGACTTCCAGTTGCCACGGCGAAACACCAGCCAGGCGAGGATGGACAGGGCCGACTCCGACGCAACAACAGCAGCAAAGGCACCATTGGGACCGAGGCCCGCCTGCGAGGACAGCCAGTAAGCCAGCGGAATCTGCATCAGCCAGAAGCAGATGAAATTGAGCAGTGAGGGTGTGTACGTATCACCTGCACCGTTCAGTGCCTGAACCATGATCATGCCGACCGCATAGATCGGGAAACCGACGCCAAGAATTCTCAGACAGCTGATGCCATAGGGCAGAACTGCTTCGTCGCTGGTGAAGAGCCCGACGATCAAAGGCGCAAAAGCGACAAGAACGATGCCCAGTACAGCCATGAACAGCGCGTTGTAACGCGCAGCCTCATAGGCCGTATGCTGCGCACGATCCGGTTTTCCCGCGCCCAGATTCTGGCCGACCAGCGCAGCCGCCGCGTTGCCGAGTCCCCATGCGGGCAGGAACACGAATTCCAGCATGCGAATGGCAATCGTGTATGCGGCAATCGGGGCGCTGCCGAATAGTGCAACGATTCGAATGACCGCAATCCAGCTGGCTGTTGCAATCAGAAACTGACCGATGCCGCCGATCGACAAACGGACCATGCGGCCGATCAGGTCCGCATGCAGGGCAAGGTGGCGTGGCAGCAGTTGCAGCCGGCCACCCGGTGAAAACAATCGGTAGGCGAGATAAAGAACGCCGATACTGCGGCCGATCGTGGTGGCTACCGCAGCTCCGGTAACGCCAAGCTCCGGAAAGGGTCCCAGGCCGAAGATCAGGCAGGGGTCGAGTGCGATGTTGATCGAATTCGCGAGCACCAGCGCCCGAAGCGCGACCGGCGCGTCGCCGGCCCCGCGAAACGCGGCATTCAGCAGGAACAGGTACAGGATGCTGGCCGAGCCGCCTATCAGTACGGCCGTATATCGCTGTCCCGTTTCGACGACGGCACCGCTCGCACCCATCATTTGCAGCAAATCGGCGGCGTAAATCACACCGATGATGCCAATCGCGAGCGCTATCACGGCGCCGAGAAGAATCGCCTGGCCAGCCGCCTGCGCCGCGCCATCCGGATCGCCGGCACCGGTGCGTCGCGACACCATGGCCGTTACGCCCATGCCCAGCCCGATGGAGATTGCATACAACACGGTCACCAGTGCTTCGGTGATGCCCACGGTGGCAATGGCGTTCACCCCCAGGCGCGATACGAATGCAATGTCGACGACAGCAAAAATGGCTTCCATCGACATCTCGAGCATCATTGGTATTGCAAGCAGACCCAGGGCACGGCGCGTAGGGCCGCTGGTCAGGTCAGAATTGCTGTCACGCAACGACTCCCCGACAAAATCCGTTAAACGCCGTGTTGCGGATCGAGTCCTGTCTGCGCCGGTCATTACGAATCCCTGATTGCCCCTGACCCTGTGATTGCTAAACGGATCAATGGACTTATGGCCACAATTTCCGGTTGCTGTGGCGACGGGGCACGTTATCAGTACAATTGCATTGGCATCAACAGGATCCGTTTCGGATTCGCGGCCGTTTCCGGAGCCCGGGATGACTGATGGACCCGCCATAATCCTTGTCATTGTGTTTGGCGTGATTGCCTACGTCATCGCAAAGGTATGGATTTATGCTCGCAAGAGCGAGGAACAATGGCGTGCTGTGGATAAGAGCAAATTGAAGAAGTGGGATGACGATGAGCCGAACTGAGCAGAACAAGCGGCTCGGTTCGATTAAACTACTTTCGGCCAGACAGTGTCGCCCGAGGGAAAATCAATGAGTTGGCAGAATCGCAGAAGTATCCTTGGAAGCCTGGCAGTGGCCAGTGTCGCCACATTGTTGATT
>JAOUGX010000045.1 GCA_029865385.1 Gammaproteobacteria bacterium | reverse complement strand
CGAGGATATCTGCCTTGCCCTCCTCCATCGGCGATGCTGCATCGAGCAAGGCCTCGCGAACCGTGCCCTTGCCGTTGACCGTGTTCTTGATACCGAGGCCGTGCGCCACTTCATGAAACATCGTATTAGCGAAGAAAGAATCGAAGTCGACGTGCCGGCGTTGCGATTCGTCAATCAACACATCGGCTATTGGCTGCAGTATCTTGTCGAATTTCGCCTGCATCGCATTCTTCAGCTGTAAACGCCGCGTTCCTTTCTGCAACTGCACCTCTTCGTCATTCGGCAGATTGATGGCAATGGTCTTGGAACCTGCGTTGCTGTGCCCGGCGTAGTAGACGACGTCGTAGGCGTTGAGGTCCGAATCGGTACCGGGCTTCTCCGCCTTGTATGCTGCGTCGACAGGAAGCCCGCGCTGCAGGTCCGGCAGGAATTCGGCGAATCGCGCCAGACGCTCGCTCCATTCGAGGTCTTTGATCAGCACATAGGATTCGTAAGCGCTGCGGTAGCCGAACAAGCGGTCTTCATACGTCTCGATAGGCCCGATCACCAGCTCGATCGGATTCGTCTTTACGTCCATCCAGGCCATGTCGCTCGCCTGGAAGTCGTCGCTGATCAATGCGTCCGCACGCAATTTCAGGTATTTGGCAAAGCCTTCGTGCTCACTGAACTCGGCGGCCTCGCGCAGCAATTGCGCCGCCATGGCGAGTTCTGCGGCAAAAACCACGTGGTATGGCACGGTCGTCAGGGCACCCGAGGTGTCGCGTCGCACGAAGGAATAGAGACCTTTCTTGTCGTCAAACTCCGCCGCTTCGAACTCCTCGCGGCTCATGTCGACCGGGTAAAAAGTGGCGCCGAGCGGCTTTGGTCCGAATCCGGGCATGAACGGTTTGTCGTCGTTCAGCCTGTCCCATGGTCCGTAGTTCAGCTCGGCAAACCGCCGCTGCTGGTCGACGCCGATGCCGGCCAGCCATTCCTGGTAGCCGTCGCCGAATGACTGGCGCCAGAACAGGTCGTCCATGATCTGCGACGCCTCGATCATCAGCACCAGCATTTTTTTCTGCCCGGCACTCAGGCCCGAAAGATCGGCGACCAGCGCCACTTCCGCGTAGATATCCGGTCGCGGCGGAACCTCGGCGGCAGGCGCGCCGACGGCCGGTGCCGCCGCCCGGTCCGGATCGCTTCGACCGCAGCCACTGGTCAGAATCAGGCTCAATAAGGCAACGCCCGTCAGGCGCAGACAGGTCTGTAATTTCACGTTGGATTCCCGCCGTTATAAAAATTTGGCCGAATTATCTCACAGATCGACAAGTTCTATATCGCCGGCCACGAGCGCATCACCGAGAAACGTGCCACCAACGCGCGCGAACCGGCTGGCGCCGTCGGTCGCCAGCAAGCGCAGCGTTGCTGCCGCGCCGTCAGCTCTTTGAAGCCGTCGTGTGCTGAGCTCGCGCGCGACGACCGAGGCCGTCGTCCCCGCCGAATCCGTTATCGACACGCTTTCCGCTACCACGCTGCGGATCGCAGCACGCAATATGGGGAAATGTGTGCAGCCCAGGATGATCGAGTCCGGCTGGTAGGCCGACGGTCCGGCCATCATCGGTCGCAGGTACTCGCCGACAATGGCGGTCGCAATGTCACCACCGGTCCAGCCCTCCTCCGCCTGTGCAACCATAAGTTCACACGCCAGCTCCCGTACCGAAGCAGCGGGATCCAGCCGGCGAAGCGCTTTGCCGTACGCACCAAGGCGAACCGTGCCTTCGGTCGCCAGCACCAGGTGACGCCCGGCCGGCCGCGCACTGACCGCTGCCGCCGCTCCCGGTTCGACAACGCCGATAACGGGCAAGGGCGCGAGCGCCCTTTGCAAATCCTCCAGCGCAACGGCTGACGCCGTGTTACAGGCAATCACCAGCATCTTTACACCGCGCTCGCGCAGATGGGCCGTGGCCTGCATCGCATATCGCAATACCGAGGCAGGACTCTTGGTGCCATACGGCAATCTGGCGGTGTCGCCCAGGTAGAGCAGGTTTTCCCGGGGCAACTGCTCGCGAATCGCTTTCAACACGGTGAGCCCACCGACGCCGGAATCGAATACGCCGATAGGGAGATCCGGACTTGCCTTGTTGGTCACATCGACTGCCTTGCTGCTGCGTTGCTCGCCATTGTGCCCAAGCCGGAAGCGGCCTGCACCACTGCTCGCTGCGCTGGCGAGTCAGGCAGCGCAGTGAGAGACTTGCGCGCCTGAACGGAGGCCGTGGACAGAGAATAATGCAGGCTTTACGAAAAATACTGATAGGTCTGGGCGGATTCGCGCTGCTGGTCTTTGCCATTGCGATATTTCTGCCATCGCGTGTTCGCATCGAGCGCCGGATAGTCATAGATGCCCCGGCCGCGACGATCTTTTCACTCGCCAACGACTTCCGCCAGGTCGGCAAGTGGTCGCCGTGGCAGGAAAGCGATCCGAACGCGCGTTACACGATTACCGGGCCGCCTCGAGGGGTTGGCGCAACGCTGGCCTGGGAAGGCAATATCGTTGGCAAGGGCAGCCAGAAAATTATCGAAAGCGCGCCTTACTCTAAAATAGTGAGCGAACTCGAGCTTGGCGGTCGAAGTGACATCGTCGCTACGTTCCAGTTGAGCGCGGGCGACATGGGCACGCAGGTTGTATGGTCATTCGACGCCGATTTCGGACTGAATTTGCCGGCCCGCTATACCGGCCTGCTGCTCGACGGTATCGTTGGCGACGACTACGAAGCCGGCCTGCAGAATCTGAAGACCATGGCCGAACGAATGCCTCGCGCCGATTTCAGTGACACGGAAATCGAAATCATCGTAGTAGAGGCGCAGGACATTGCTTACCTGAGCACGACCAGCATTCCGCTGGCCGCAGCGATATCCGACGCGATGCGTAATTCCTATTCAAAAGTGCTCGGGTTTATCGATCAGCACAAACTGACCGAGGCGGGAGCGCCAATTTCGATCAGCCGCGGTTACCGCGGCCAGGATCTTGCTTTCGACGCCGCGATCCCGGTGCACGGCATTAGCGACGACACACCACGCAACGAGCCGGGCGTGAAACTTGGCCACACCTATGCGGGCCCGGTCATTCGAGTCAAACACGTGGGATCCTATCTGGCCCTCGGAAGAACGCATGACAAGATTGCCGCATACCTGGCGGCACTGGGCATCGAGCGAAACGGGGACGCCTGGGAATCCTACGTCGTCGATGCGACACGGACAGCTGAAGCGGACCTCGTCACCTACGTGTACTACCCGATCCGTGATTCGGGCAATCTGCCGTAGCGGCAGAAAGTGCTTCTACCTCAGCCAGAGCGCAGACGCGACGACTTGACGAGAAATGGCGGCGCGACCGATTTCACGGTGGCACCACCCATCTGTAAGGGCAGCAGTTCCTGCGTATTGTCGGCGTAGCGGATTATGTCGCCGTAGAGCCTGACCATGATTCCAGCGCACTCGTTTGCCTCGTCTATCGACATCTTGCGCACCGAGGCACAGACAGAGCCTTCACCGTTCATCGGTTCGACCCGGCTCATCAGGTCGCGCAGATCCGCGAAAGCCTGTGTCAGGGCCAACGGCAGGTCATCGACATCGATGTTGGCAAGGTGACCCTCATAGGCCTGTATAAGTCGTTGTTTTATATTGCCGCTACCGGCCAGCACAGAAACGGCAGCGAACAGGCTATCGACGTGGTTGGACATTTCCACTCCGGCGTTCTTATTGTTTAACAGGCCGCTTTTGTTTCCTCTCTAGCGGCTTCTTACGCTTTCAGAGTCGACTGCCTCCTGCAATCTGCGGTCGGACCGCACTGAACGTCCCTTTCTACTCTTGGTCTTTCAAGCACCTGCGTCGAATTCTTATAGCAGAAGTTCCAAAGAATAGGCAAGCGTCACGGCAAAGCGACGCGAAATGAACCTCAAACCGGAGAAATTTTGCTGATTTCGATAGCCCAACGCTCCTCATCCAGCTGCCGATCCTCGCGAAATAGCGGCTTTTTCTGCCCAACCGACCAGCGGGTTGCGAGCGTTTCGGCCATCAGGTATTCCCTGTACTCGCCAAGCGCCGCCTCAACTCCGGCCGAACCGCTGACGCCGAGCTCGATCCGGTCCGACACGTCGAGGCCAGCCTGTTTGCGCGCGTCCTGGATGGTGCGAATCAATTCGCGCGCAAGACCCTCGCGAACCAGTTCGGGCGTTTCCGTCGTATCCAGGGCGGTCAGATAGCCCGCATTCTCACCACACGCATAGCCTTCGGCCGAGCTGGTCTCGATCAATACATCTTCAGCGCCGAGCGAAACGGTCCCGCCGTCGATGTCGAGATCGAATGTCTCGCCACGCGCTACGGCGCCGGCGATACTCGCGCCATCCGTCGCATCGAGCGCTTTCCGTATCAGCGGTATCTGCTTGCCGTACACCTTGCCAATGCGCGGCAGGTTCGGCTTGATACGGTAGGTCACCAGTCCGGCGTCGCGAGCGATGAACTCTATCGACTTGACATTCAGTTCCTCGAGAATCTGATCCTGGTGATCGACCAGCGCCTTGGCCGCGGCGTCGCTTGGTGCTCGCACCAAAATCCGCGAAAGTGGTTGTCGTGTACGGACTCCGGATTGCCCACGCGCCGCGCGCGCCAAACCCACGACCTTTTGCACGACGTCGATTTCGAAGAGCAGCTGGTCATTGTCCCGATCGGTTTGTGGCTGCGGCCATTCACTCATGTGCACGCTTGCCGGCGCATTTCCGTCGATGCCGCGCACAAGGTTCTGATAGACATTTTCGGCAAGAAACGGCACGAACGGTGCCATCAGCCTGTGTACTGCGTCGAGGCACTCGTACAACGTCAGATAAGCGGAGCGCTTGTCTTCGGGGTCGGTCGATTTCCAGAAGCGCCGACGGTTCCTGCGGACATACCAATTACTCAATTGATCGACGAAGGACTCGATCGCGTCGCCCGCGCCTTTCGCATCGAAGTTATCCATGGCTTCGGTGCAACTGCGGATAGTGCGATTGAGCAAGGCGAGCGCCCAGCGATCGATTTCAGGCCGATCCGCTATCGGAAACGTCGACCTGAAATCGACGTTATCCAGTCTCGCGTAGAGCACGAAGAAGCCGTAAGTATTCCAGAAGGTATTGATGAATGAACTGGCCACGTCCGCAACGATCTCTACCGAGATTCTTTTTTGAACTTCGGGTGACAGGCGCGCGAGGAAATACCAGCGCAGCGCGTCCGCGCCTACCGTGTCGAAAACGTCGTAAGGATTGACAATATTGCCCACCGACTTGGACATTTTCTTGCCGTCCTTGTCGACGATATGGCTGAGGCAGATGCAATTGCGATACGCGACGTTATCCGACACAAGTGTCGCGATCGCGTGCAAAGTGTAGAACCAGCCGCGCGTCTGGTCGATGGCTTCACAGATGAAATCGGCAGGGAAATGACTGTCAAAGATTTCTTTGTTGTCGAAAGGGTAATGCCATTGCGCATAGGACATGGCACCGGAATCAAACCAGCAGTCGATGACTTCCGGAACGCGCCGCCAGGTCTTGCCGTCTTTCTCGAAAGTGACATCGTCAACGGCCGGACGATGCAGGTCCAGGTCGGACAATTCCCTGCCCGTCAGTTTCTCGAGTTCCGCAACAGAGCCAATGCAAACGGAACCGTCCTCACCGTCCGTCCATACCGGCAGCGGCGTACCCCAGAACCGCTCGCGCGACAGTGCCCAGTCGATATTGTTCTCCAGCCAGTTGCCGAATCGGCCGTCGCGAATGTGTTCGGGCACCCACTTGATGGTCTTGTTCAGCTCGACCATGCGATCCCGGAAATTCGAGGTCCGGATGTACCAGGCATTCTTTGCGTAGTAGATGATCGGGTCGCCGGTACGCCAGCCGAACGGATAATTGTGCAGGTAGCGTTCGGCACGGAACATCAGGCCCCGCTCCTTGAGAAGGCGGATCAGCGGTTTGTCCGCGTCTTTGAAGAACAGGCCGGCGACGGGCTCGACAACCGGCAGGAAATGTCCGTCCTCGCCGACCGCGTGCACGACAGGCAGGCCCTCGGCCTGCCCGAGCGCGAGATCGTCGACACCGTAGGCCGGGGCTGTATGCACAATGCCCGTGCCATCCTCCGTGCTGACGAAATCCGCGCCGACGACACGGAATGCGTCGCCATCGACGTCCAGATAGTCGAACAGTCGCTCGTAGCGCATACCGATCAGTGACTTGCCTTTGAGCCGCTTGCTGACTGTGTACGGTGTGTCGCGCATGACTTTGTCACACAGGGCTTCCGCAACGATCAATGTCTCGCCGTCCGCTTCGACGTAAACGTAGTCGATGTCGCGATGCACCGCGAGCAACAGGTTCGCCGGCAAGGTCCACGGCGTGGTCGTCCAGACCAGGAACGAAGTGTTCTTCTCGCCACTGACACGGAAACGAACGAAAACCGACGGATCTTCGACCTCGCGGTATCCGAGAGCCAGCTCGTGCGATGAAAGCGTTGCTCCGATTCGCGGATCGTATGGCACGACCTTGTAGCCGGCATAGATCAGATCCTTGTCCCAGATCGTTTTGAGCAGCGACCAGACGCTTTCGATATAGCTGTTGTCGAGCGTGTAATACGCTTCGTCGAGATTCACCCAGAATCCCATGCGTTCCGTCATTTTTTCCCAATCGCCGATGTAGCGCATAACGGACTCGCGACAGCGCCGCGTGAATTCCTCGATGCCGACTTTCTCTTCGATTTCCTTCTTGTCGAAAATACCGAGTTCTTTTTCGATCTCGTGCTCGACCGGCAGGCCATGCGTATCCCAGCCGGCCTTGCGCGGTACATAGTAGCCACGCATTGTCTTGTATCGCGGAAATGCGTCCTTGAAGCTCCGCGCGAGCACATGATGGATGCCGGGTTTGCCGTTGGCTGTCGGCGGTCCTTCATTGAAGCTGAATCGCGGCCTGCCCTCCGATTGCTGCAGCGTCTGCGCGAAAACTTCGTTTTCCCGCCAGAAGTCCAACACTTCCTGCTCCAGTTGCGGACCGTTGTACCGCCCTGTTACTTCCCTGAATGCCATTGTTTCCAATCCCCAAAAACACGAAACCCCGGACGCAGTGGCTGCGTCCGGGGCGACAAAAACTGTATCGCGGTACCACCCGGTTTCGTGAAAGCGCGGCTGCTTTCACCTCATGGATCGAAGATCCCTGCCCGATTACGTGGGCCGGCCGGCCGGACCTACTCTGCTGCTGCATTTCGGGCGGCGACTCCGGGGTGATACGGGGCGGATTTCGATCCGGGGCTTGCACCGTCCCCCGGTCGCTTCGATCGAATCGGACCGCCCGCTTGTCCCCATCAAAGTCTGTTCGGGGAAACTAGCCTCGACAGCGCTAAAATACAAGTAGTTAAGGGACGCAGGGACGGTCGTGACGAAAAAGTTTCCTCAACCCGCAATAGTCGGTTGCAATGACATCCGGCTGGCAGTATACGAACTGGGATCCGGGCCACCGGTGATCCTGTTGCACGGATTTCCCGAGCTGGCTTACTCCTGGCGCCACCAGTTGCCGGCTCTGGCGAATGCGGGCTACCGGGCGATCGCTCCGGATCAGCGCGGTTATGGACGTTCGGACAAGCCGACAGGAGTCGAGCAATACACGATACAAAAATTGATCGGCGACGTGCTCGGATTGCTCAAGGCCTATGCACTCGACAAGGCCGTTTTCGTCGGGCACGACTGGGGCGCGTTGCTTCTCTGGCAGATGGCGCTATCTCATGGCGAAAAAATAGCCGGCATGATCATCCTCAACATTCCCTTCTATGCTTCGCCATCGAGCGACCCTGTGCAGCTCATGCGCGAGCGGTTGGGAGAACATTTCTATATCGTCAATTTCCAGGACTCCGACGAAGCGGACCGGCGCTTCGCAGCCGATGTGGCACATTTCTTCGACATCATGATGCGGCGCAATCAGATCAGCCGCGCTCGTTTCGATCAGCTGCCGCCGGAGAAAAAGGTCCTTAGTCTTCTTGCGGCCATGGGCCGCAAGAAATCCGCCGGCGAACCATTGCTCTGCGCACAAGAGCGGCGGGTTTTCATAGAGGCATTCGAGGCGGGCGGTTTTACGGCGCCGATCAACTGGTACCGGAACTGGAGCCATAACTGGCGAAGCTACAGGCATCTGCCACAGCACATCGATGTTCCTACCCTGTTCATCGGCGCGAACGACGATGTCGTCGTTGCTTCGCGGCACATCGAGTCGATGAAGCCCCGAGTCAGCGACCTCGAAATTCACATGCTCGAAAATTGCGGCCATTGGACCCAGCAGGAACAACCCGAGCGGGTCAACGAACTGATGCTCGACTGGCTGGCGCGCCGCTACAAGGTATGAGCTGGAAAAGCGCGTCGGACTCCAGGTATTTCAGTGCAGCGTATCGGATACCGGTAAACCGCTCTCTTCGCCGAACATCGCGCGGTCGAAAACATTGACCAGGCTCGCCGTGCTCTGCGCGCCGACGACAAAAAGTCTGCGGTTGACCAGGAAATCGGGCACACCACTGACACCGCTCTGACGAACCTGCGCCTCCTGCGACAACACCAGCTGCCGCGAATTGTCGTTCTCCAGCATGCTCATCGTGTCGGATCTACGAATACCTTGCCGCGTTCCGATCTCGGACAGTACTTCGCGGTCGGCGATGTTCATGCCGTCCTCGAAGAACGCCTTCAATAGCTGCTCGGCCAGCGCCGAACTGTCCGCGCCACTCGTCTCCGCCAGCCACATCAATCGATGTGCATCCAACGTGTTCGGAATGCGCTGGATACGGTCGAAACGAAAACGAATGCCCTCGTCCAGCCCCTGCCGGGCAAGCTCCGCAAGTGCCGGCTGCAGTGCTTCCGGCTCGCCAAAGCGTTCGCGAAGGTAGTCGTTCAGTGCCATCCCGGCTGCCGGCATCGCCGGATTGAGCTGAAACGGAATCCAGTTGACGCTGCTCGGCCCGCGCACTGCGGACAGCGCATCGCCCAGACGACGTTTGCCGATGTAACACCATGGGCAGATGAGGTCTGCGATGACATCGACACGCAGCGTCTCTGCAGACTGATCTGCCGAAGCCATTGCGATTTTTCCGATGCTGGAACTGATCATGTGCGTTTGCTCGCGATTTCCTGCTTGTAGGCCGGCTTCAGAAATGTGGTCCGGGTTGCTAAATTCAAGCAGCTGGACGAAAACCCGCCAGCTTCAATCCTTGGACGTCCGCGACCACCACAAGTTTACTCCGCGCAAGCACCGATGCCGACCGGTATTCGTCACAAGAGGCTATTTTCCGGCTTTTAGCAGCAGATTTGCCCTGTTACGGCGCCGTTTCACGAATTTCGAAGACGAACCCGGTATCGGGCAAGGTACATTGGCGGCAAACGGATTGCGCAGCTCGTGCAATATTGACGGCCTGGACCCGGTCTATGTAACGGGACCTGAACGGAGACACCAGTGCTAATTCGCAAACCAGCAGTGATTCGGCCATCGGCAATCACGCCCAGAGAGACCTACTTCAATCGGCGAGAGTTGCTTCGTGCAGCGATGTTGGCAGGTGGCGCGGCCTTCGGCGGACCGGCACTTTCTGCGGCATTGCCGGACGGCAAACGGGCAAGACTTGACGACATCAAGTCCAGCCGCTTCAGCACCGATGAAGAGCTGAACAGCTACACCGACGTTACCACTTACAATAACTACTACGAGTTCGGCACGAGCAAGAGCGACCCGTTCCGGAACGCACAGGATTTCGAAGCCCGACCGTGGACGATCAGGGTTTCCGGGCATGCCGAAAAGACCGGCGTTTTCGACCTCGAGGACTTCATCAGGCCGTACGATCTGGAGGAACGCATTTACCGGCTGCGCTGCGTGGAGCGCTGGTCGATGGTCATTCCCTGGGTGGGTGTCTCGCTTGCCGAAATCGTCAAACGCCACCAGCCCTTGTCCAATGCGAAGTACGTACGCTTCGAGACGCTGCTGGATCCAAAACAGATGCCCGGCCAGCGATATCGGACCCTGGACTGGCCCTACGTCGAAGGGTTGACCATTGCGGAAGCGACCCATCCGCTCGCAATACTGGCGGTCGGTGTCTATGGCGAAGTACTGCCGAACCAGAACGGCGCACCGATTCGGCTGGTCGTGCCGTGGAAATATGGATTCAAGGGCATCAAGGGTATCGTCAGCATGGAATTCACGGAAAAGCGCCCAATCGGCAGCTGGGAACGTGCCGCGCCGAACGAGTACGGGTTCTATGCCAACGTCAATCCGAACGTTGATCACCCGCGTTGGAGCCAGGCTCGTGAACGGAGAATCGGCGCATCCGGCGGCACGGGGTTTCAGAGCCTCCTGGGCGCTTCGATGCAGGACACATTGATGTTCAATGGTTACGGCGAACAGGTCGCGCATCTCTACGACGGGCTCGATCTGCGCCGGAACTTTTGAGGCAAAGAGAGCAGTGGATGTGACCCGGCAAATCCGCATTGTCTGGAAGCCCGTTGTCTTCTTGTGCAGCCTGGTTCCGCTGGCCCTTATCCTTACGGATATCTATGGCATTGGCGGTTCGCTGGGCGCAAATCCGATAGAAGAAATCCAGGACAGACTTGGCAACTGGGGCTTGCGATTCATCATGATTGCGCTGGCCGTCACGCCAATTCGGCAATTGACAGGTCGCAACTGGATTGGTCAATTCCGCAGGATGCTCGGGCTTTTTGCGTTCTCTTACGTTTTCCTGCACTTCCTTTCCTGGCTGATACTGGACCAGGAAATGAAGTGGTCGGCGATTGCCGAAGACATTTTCGAGCGGCCGTTTATCACCATCGGTTTCGCTGCTCTGCTGATGCTGCTGATGATGGCCGCGACATCCACGGCGGCGGCAAGGCGCCGCCTGGGCCGCACATGGCAGAAGTTGCATAACTCCGTATACGCGGTCGCTATCCTGGGAGTCTGGCATTACTGGTGGCAAGTGAAAAAAGACGTCTCGGAACCGCTCTTATATGCGGCGCTGCTTTCTGTTCTTCTGGGCTACAGACTTTGGTACCGACGGAGGCGCCGTCTCGGGCAAAGAATCGCGTTAGAATCGTGACCGGATAATTCGGCCCGCCCGAAGCTCTCGCGAGGAACCGGGAATGAAATCGCTTGTCGCCCCCATCATCTGCGCCGTCGTATACGCCGTCGTTTTTTCCTGCGCCCAGGCAGAAGAAATCAGTATCGAAAATCGGGAACGGCTTACGAGGCAGGAAAAAAGCGGGCTGCGTCATTACGAACGCGGCAACTATGCCGAGGCCTTCGAAAGCCTGAGTGCGACTGCCGTACGGGGAATGAAGCGTTCCCAGTTCTACCTCGCGTACATGTTTTTCAAGGGCCAGCATGTCGAACAGTCGGTACTGCTTGGCATGGGATGGCTGGGCGTTGCCATCGAATCCGGCGAGCCGGAATGGATTGAACTTTACCAGTCCCTGTATCAGCGCATTCCGCCCGAACAGCATGCTTTAATCGACGCCAAAGTCGCGCAATACGTAGAGAAGTACGGCATGGTGACTCAGCATGTATCCTGTTCGCGCCGGCCCGCTGCCGGCTCACGTCGAATAGAAAGCCTGTGCGTCAAAGCGATTGACAAGTCCTACCCGATCCACCCGGTCGAAACGAGACCCAATCAGGGAGCGCCATGACATCATTTAGTGCAATTCGATATGCCGGGCTCATCGCCGTCATCGCGGCGATGCTTGCGTCCTGTGCGCCGGCAAGTCTCGGCAGCCCGCCAGCCAGCGAAAGAACGGAAAGGTGCCGGACGGGCGAAACCCTTGTTTGTCGTACCAAGGACCTCAGCCGGATCAATAAGGACGAAGAGCGCGAGTACGACTTCTGCACCTGCGAATCGCTGGAGCACGGCATTCCGTATTAGCGATTTCGCAGCAGCGCGATGCGGTCGCCTGCAATGCAGGCTCCTACAATTTTACTATCGGCACTGTAGGAGCCTGCATTGCAGGCGACCGCTCACAAAAAAAGCCCCAATTCGCCCGCGAAGTCCATTTGCCTGAGCAGACCGGTGCGAATTGATCTTTAGTGCGATACATAAAAAAAGCCCCAGTCCGCCCACATATTCGCAAAATGCCCTTGCAGCCTGTCGCGGACCGACCTTAAGTGCCACCCATAAAAAAAGTCCCCAATTCGCCCGCGAAGTCCATTTGCCTGAGCGGACCGGTGCGAATTGATCTTTAGTGCTATGCATAAAAAAAGCCCGGCTTTTACACCGGGCTTCCTTTTTCTTGCGTGGACTTGCCTGACCTACATCATGCCGCCCATGCCACCCATGCCACTCATATCCGGCATTGCGGGTGCATCGTCTTTCGGCTTTTCTGCAACCATCGCTTCGGTTGTCAGCAACAGACCTGATACGGAAGCCGCATTCTGCAATGCGTAACGAGTCACTTTCGTCGGGTCCAGGATGCCCATCTCGATCATGTCACCGTATTCACCGGTAGCTGCGTTGTAACCATAGTTACCCTTGCCTTTCACAACGGCGTTCAGTACCACGCTCGGATCGCCGCCCGCATTCTTCACGATCTGGCGCAGTGGCTCTTCGCATGCACGACGCAGGATGTTGACGCCTACCTGCTGATCGTCGTTGTCGGCCTTTAGCTTGGCGATTGCGGCGACGGCCCGGATGAACGCGACACCACCACCTGCAACGACGCCTTCCTCGACAGCCGCTCGGGTTGCGTGCAGCGCGTCTTCGACGCGTGCTTTCTTCTCTTTCATCTCGATTTCAGTCGCGGCACCAACCTTGATGACGGCAACACCGCCGGACAGTTTTGCAACTCGCTCCTGCAGTTTTTCCTTGTCATAGTCAGAGCTCGATTCCTCGATCTCGGCATTGATCTGGTCGACACGTCCCTTGATTTCGGCGGCCTTGCCGGCGCCGTCGATAATGGTCGTGTTTTCCTTGGTAATCTGGATCTTCTTCGCTTCACCCAGATCTTCCAGCTTGGTCTTTTCCAGAGACAGGCCGACTTCCTCGGAAACCACCTGGCCACCGGTCAGAATCGCAATATCCTGCAGCATGGCCTTGCGGCGGTCGCCGAAACCCGGTGCCTTGACGGCCGCAACCTTGACGATACCGCGGATGTTGTTGACAACCAGCGTGGCCAGGGCCTCGCCTTCGACATCTTCGGCAACGATCAGCAACGGTCGGCCGGCTTTCGCCACGCCTTCCAGTACCGGCAGCATGTCGCGGATGTTGGAGATTTTCTTGTCGTACAACAGGACCAGCGGATTTTCGAGCTCAACACTCTGGCTCTGCTGGTTGTTGATGAAGTACGGAGAGAGGTAACCGCGGTCGAACTGCATGCCCTCGACAACGTCGAGTTCGTTCTCGAGACCGCTGCCTTCCTCAACCGTGATCACGCCTTCTTTGCCAACCTTCTGCATGGCATCGGAAATAAGGGCACCGATTTCAGTGTCGGAGTTGGCGGAGATGCTGCCAACCTGTGCAATAGCCTTCGCGTCTGCGCAGGGTTTCGACAGCTTCTTCAGCTCGGCAACGATCGCAATCGTCGCTCTGTCGATGCCGCGCTTCAGATCCATCGGGTTCATGCCGGCAGCAACCGACTTCAGGCCCTCGCGCAGAACCGCCTGCGCCAGAACCGTTGCCGTGGTCGTGCCGTCACCGGCGATGTCGGAGGTCTGGGAAGCGACTTCCTTGACCATCTGTGCGCCCATGTTCTCGAACTTGTCTTCGAGCTCGATCTCTTTGGCAACGGACACGCCGTCTTTCGTGACGGTCGGTGCACCGAAGCTCTTGTCGAGCACTACGTTGCGACCTTTGGGACCCAGGGTCACCTTTACCGCATTGGCCAGGATGTTTACGCCTGCAAACATCTTCTGGCGTGCGTCGTCGCTGAAACGAACTTCTTTAGCAGCCATTTTCAATTTCCTCTTTACTTAAACTTGATTGAACCAGGTGATTCCCGACTGATGGCTTTCGCAATCAGCCTTCGATAACGGCCATGATGTCGTCTTCTTTCATCACCAGCAGTTCCTCGCCATCGACCTTGACCTCGGTGCCGCTATACTTGCCGAACAGCACCTTGTCGCCGGCCTTGATGTCGAGAGCACGGATTTCACCGGATTCCAGGATCTTGCCATTGCCAACTGCAATGACCTTGCCCTTGATCGGTTTCTCGGTCGCCGCGTCCGGGATGACGATTCCACCCGGGGACGTGCGCTCTTCTTCCATGCGCTTTACGATGACTCGATCATGAAGCGGACGAATCTTCATCGATTGGTTCTCCTATAAACTATTGATTAATAACCGATTTTTTCGGTTTTCGCGGCGTATGCCTGTTAGCACTCGGCCGCAGTGAGTGCTAATCATAGGGCCGGCTTTGCAAAATTCAAGGGGTGGTCTGCTGGTCGCAGGACATTATCCCGCGGCCATCGAAACTGCGGGCTCGGTCAATGACAGCACGGCATCGCACCGGTATCCTTCCTGTCCGTTCCGAGTGCCTGCTTGACATAAGCAGTAACATTCAGACGGCGAAAGCGGTCCAAACACTCAGGCTCACGAAACCGACCACCCGATGATTCAATCCCCGCAGAGATTACCAACCAAGCTGCCCCTGTGGCCTGCAGCCACGTGGCTGGCCGGGCTGATTCTCGCGTTCGGGGCCGGCGCGCAACAGGAAGATTTCCTGAAGCCGCAGGACGCATTTCGCTATGCGCTGGCCGACACGGGAGACGCTTTCGAGATCGATTTCGTTATCGAGGAAGGTTACTACCTGTACAGGAGCAAGTTGTCCTTCGACAGCCTGACGCCGGGGATCGAGCTCGGGAATTACGAGCTTCCGGAGGGCCTGGCCCACGAGGACGAGTACTTCGGCGCACAGCAGGTGTATCGCCAGCGCTTTTTCGTTTCGATTCCCTATTCGGTCAGGGGCGGGCGCCCCGATAAGGCCAGTTTGCAGTTGCGACTGCAGGGCTGCGCCGATCTCGGCCTTTGTTATACGCCGCAAACCTGGAACGCCGATGTCCGACTGATAGAAAAAGCTGCTGCCACCAGCTCGGCTGCCCCCAAACCTTTTGGAACATTCGGCGGCGCGGCAGCAGACTTCCTGCCCGTAGACGAGGTTTTTATTCCCGCTGTCTCGGCGCTAGACGGCAACACGATCGAAGTTGCGATTCGCGTACTGCCGGGCTACTACCTGTATCGCGACAAGATCTCCGCCTCTACCGCCTCGGACAAAGTTCAACTCGGGCAGCTCGAATTGCCACCGGGTAAGAAAAAGTTCGATGAGTGGTTCGGCGAAATGGAAGTCTATCAGCAGGACGTTTTTGCCGTTCTGCCGCTGGCGAGAGCTACGCCCGAAGCAATGGACCTGGATCTCGACGTCGGCTACCAGGGCTGCGCCGATGGCGGTCTCTGCTATCCGCCGATCAGCAAGACCTTGCGGGTTTCGCTGCCGACAGCAACGGCTGTTTCTACATTGCAGTCTCCGCGCCCGGACACTCGCGGCGGCGCGCCAGTATCCGAACAGGCGCGAATGGCTGCAATCATTACCAACTCCCCAATGGCAACGGTTATTGCGTTGTTCTTCGGTTTCGGGCTGTTGCTGGCGTTTACGCCCTGTGTCCTGCCGATGGTGCCAATCCTGTCCGGCATCATTGCCGGCGAAGGCGACGACGTCAGTCCGATGCGCGGCTTTTCGCTGGCGTTCAGCTACGTCATGGGGATGGCACTGATTTACACGGCCGCCGGCGTCGCTGCGGCTGCGGTCGGCGTGCAGCTGCAGGCAATCTTCAATCAGCCCTGGATCCTGATCCTGTTTTCCGCTCTTTTTGTTGTGCTGGCTACAAGCATGTTCGGCGCATTCGATTTGCAAATGCCATCGGCAATACAAAGCCGCCTGGCGTCTGTCAGCGGTCGCCAGAAGAGCGGCACTTTCATCGGTGCCTTTGTCATGGGGGCCCTTTCCTCATTGATCGTTACCGCTTGTGTCGCACCGCCGCTGGTGGCGACCCTGACTGTCATAGGCCAGTCCGGTGACATGCTGCGCGGCGGCGCGGCGTTGTTCGCGCTCAGCCTGGGTATGGGCGCGCCCCTGCTGGTCGTCGGTGCGTCGGCCGGCAAACTGCTGCCGCATGCCGGGCCGTGGATGGTTGCGGTCAAGAACGCTTTCGGCTTCATGATGCTCGGCCTTGCGGTCTGGATGCTGTCGCGGATTTTGCCTGGCAGCGTAACGCTGGTGCTGTGGGCAATCCTGATATTCATGGGTGGTGTATTCCTCGGAGGGTTGACGACGCTGGACAGCCAGGCGACGGGCGTGCAGAAACTGGGCAAAGGGTTCGGGCTGCTGGCCGTAATTTATGGCGCCGTGCTGCTACTCGGCTCGCTGGCCGGCGGCCACAGCCTGTTACAACCGTTGCAGCGGCTCAGCGTCGGTGCGCAATCGGGCCCGGCAGAAGACCGGAAACTGGCTTTTCGACGAATCAAGTCCGTCGACGACCTGGACCGCGAGGTAGCGGCAGCCGCCGCAAATGGCAAGTCCGCCATGCTGGATTTCTACGCGGACTGGTGCGTATCCTGCATCGAGATGGAGGAATACACGTTCACCGATCCCGATGTACAGGCTGCGCTCTCGAATACCGTGTTGTTACAGGCGGATGTAACGGCCAATGACAAAACGGACCAGGTCCTGCTGCAGCGCTTCGGTGTCTTCGGTCCACCAACGATTATCTTTTTTGGCAGAGATGGCATTCAACGGCATGGCTACGAAGTGGTTGGATACATGAAAGCCGAAAACTTCGCCGAACACGTTCGAGCTGCAGTTGCCGAATCGAAAACCGTTACCGCCCAGCGATAATAAATCCGGAATTCATGAAAAAAGCCCTCTCCATTGCGCTGGTGATGATTGCAATCGCCGCTGCCGGGTACCTGCTGCAATATCACCTGGACAAGAGTGAGCTGTCGCCAGAGCCCAACGGTCAACTGGCCGACGGCATCATCGACTTCACGCTCCCGGATCTCGACGGCAATCCACGCGCTTTATCGGAATGGCGCGGTCGCGCCCTGCTGGTCAACTTCTGGGCGACCTGGTGCGCGCCGTGTCGCCGGGAAATTCCGCTGCTGAAAGAAACACAGGCCATGCAGGCCGACAACAAGCTGCAGGTGATCGGTATCGCGGTCGATTACCCGGAAGATGTCCTGGCGTATGCCGTGGACGCGCAATTCAACTACCCGATACTGATCGGCCAGGAAGACGCTATGGCAGCGGCCGAAGCCTCGGGAATCGAATTTATCGGCATGCCGTTCACGCTGGTGGTGGCTGCCGACGGACAGCTGATCAAGGCGCACATCGGCGAGATCGTCGCGGAGCATATAGAGCGCATCATCACCGTCATAGCCGGCCTGGATTCCGGTGAACTGGATCTGGACGCAGCGAAAAGCGCTCTTTCCGACCTGTAAAACCCTGCAATTGCCGCTATCGGGCCGTTTACGGCCGCTTTGAGACCGGCAACGTTGCTTTATTTGCCCCGAATGGGGTTACAATTGCGCCCATCGTCGGCTATCTGGCACAAAACTATAAAGCATGGCCAGTCTGTTGCTCATCAACGGCCCAAATCTGAACCTGCTGGGAAACCGCGAGCCGAAGGTCTATGGCCGGCAGCGGCTCAGCGACATCGAGGACGGCCTGCGAAAACAGGCGCAACTGGCGGGCCACCAGCTGACCTGCTTCCAGAGCAACGCGGAACACGAGATCGTCAATCGCATTCAGCAGGCCGGGGCCGAGAAGACCGATTTCATCCTGCTGAATCCCGGAGCGTTCACCCACACCAGCATTGCGATGCGGGATGCACTTCTGGCCGTCGGCCTGCCATTCATCGAAATTCACCTCAGCAATACTTTCGCCCGCGAAGATTTTCGTCACAAGAGTTACTTCAGCGACATCGCCGCCGGCTGCCTGTTCGGGCTTGGCGCGCAAGGATATGAACTCGCCCTGCAAGCAGCCATCCGGCAATTGTCTTAAGGAAATCCCATGGATATACGAAAAGTTAAGAAACTGATTGAGTTGCTGGATGAATCCGGCATCGCCGAAATCGAGATCACCGAGGGCGAAGAATCGGTGCGCATCAGCCGGCATTCACCGTATGCGGCGCCTCCCATGCAAATGAGCATGGCGCCACAGCAGGTAATGGCGACGGCGCCGGCTGCGATGGCGTCCGCAGCGCCAATAGTCGCTGCAAGCGCGGAAGTCGACGATGACGGGCATCCGGTGAAAGCGCCCATGGTCGGCACCTTCTATACGTCGTCGACGCCGGGATCACCGCCCTTCGTCCAGGTGGGAGACCGGGTCAAGGAAGGCGACACACTTTGCATCATCGAAGCGATGAAGATGATGAACCAGATCGAGGCGGATTGCGGCGGCACCATCAAGTCCATTCGCGCGCAGAATGGCGACCCGGTCGAATACGGACAAACCCTGTTCGTCATCGACCAACGAACTCACGACTGAGCGGCCGGCGACCATGCTGGACAAAATAGTCATAGCCAATCGCGGCGAGATCGCGTTGCGCATCCTGCGCGCGTGCCGCGAAATGGGCATAAAAACGGTTGCCGTGCATTCCACTGCCGACAACAATCTCAAACACGTACTGCTCGCCGACGAGACGGTCTGCATAGGGCCGCCGCCGTCGGCGGACAGCTACCTGAACATGCCGGCGATAATCAGCGCCGCGGAAGTAACCGACGCGGTGGCAATACATCCCGGCTATGGATTCCTATCGGAAAACGCGGATTTTGCAGAGCGCGTCGAATCCAGCGGATTCGTTTTCATCGGTCCGCCGGCGGCAGCCATTCGCTTGATGGGCGACAAGGTCTCTGCAATCAAGACGATGAAAGAAGCTGGAGTTCCAACGGTGCCGGGTTCGGACGGACCGCTGGGGGACAACCCTGAGGAAAACCTCAGGATGGCGAGAAGCATCGGTTATCCGATCATCATCAAGGCCGCCGGCGGCGGCGGCGGCCGCGGTATGCGTGTCGTGCATGCCGAAGCATCGCTGGTCGGCGCCATCACCCTGACCCAGGCCGAAGCCCGCGCCGCGTTCGGCAACCCGGTCGTCTACATGGAAAAGTTCCTCGAGAAACCACGCCACATCGAGATCCAGGTACTGGCAGACAACCACGGCAATGCCGTGCACCTCGGCGAACGCGATTGTTCCATGCAGCGTCGCCACCAGAAAGTGATCGAGGAAGCACCGGCACCCGGCATCAGCGAAGAAGAGCGCAATCGTATCGGTTCCCGCTGTGTTCGGGCGTGCCTGGAGATGGGTTACCGAAGCGCGGGTACCTTCGAATTCCTCTACCAGGACAAGGAGTTCTATTTCATCGAAATGAATACCCGCGTGCAGGTAGAACACCCGGTAACCGAGATGATTACGGGTGTCGATATTGTCAGGGAACAGCTGCGCATCGCCAGTGGCGAGCGACTCAGCGTCAAGCAGGATGACATCAGGATCAGCGGGCACGCTATTGAATGCCGGATCAATGCCGAGGACCCGAAGACCTTCATGCCGTCACCCGGCATGGTGCAGCTGTGGCATGCGCCGGGCGGACCGGGTATTCGTGTCGAGAGCCACGTATACAGCGGATACAGGGTGCCGCCGTATTACGATTCCATGATCGGCAAGATCATCGCGCACGGCGACACACGGGCTACCGCAATTGCGAGAATGCGCAATGCGCTGTCGGAGATCGTTGTTGAAGGCATCAAAACGAATGTGCCCCTTCATCAGGAGATTCTGCAGCACTCGGCGTTTCAGGCCGGCAGCACCGATATTCACTACCTGGAAAAGCGATTGGGATTGTGACGGCAGTTCCGGAAAGCGGAATGAACTGGCAGCAATTTACGATGCGACTGGGCGCACTGCCGCCGGAGCGCGTTGAGGAAGTCTTTGAAAGACACGGCGCCTGTTCAGTGACACTCCGGGACGCTGGCGACGACCCGGTACTCGAACCGGCTCCAGGCGAAACACCGTTATGGTCCGACACGCTTATCACAGGCCTGTTCGACGCAGATATCGATCTGAACGGCCTGCACGATGATCTGTTGCGTACCTTCGAGCTGCAGGAACTGCCCGGCCAGCGAATAGAATCACTGGCAGACCGCGAGTGGGAACGCGAATGGCTGAAAGACTTCCGGCCTATGCTGTTCGGCAGGAATCTCTGGGTCTGTCCCGGCGAATTCAATGTAGATGCTGACCGTGCGGTCGTCGTCCGGCTCGATCCAGGCCTCGCATTCGGCACCGGGACGCATGCGACGACGGCACTGTGTCTCGAATGGCTCGATTCGACTGAGCTGCGCGGCAAGCGCATTCTCGACTACGGTTGCGGATCCGGCATCCTGTCGATCGCCGCGCTGCTCCTGGGCGCCGAATCGGCGGTCGCAATCGACATAGATCCGCAGGCGATAACCGCGACCCGGCAAAATGCTCTGCGCAACGGCGTCGCTGACAGGATTTCCACCACGATGAACGACGAAGATACCGGTGAGCCATTCGATGTCGTCGTTGCCAACGTTCTCGCGGGACCGCTCATGGAGAATGCGGCCCGGATAAGCGCGAAACTGAAGCCAAACGGCCTGCTTGCACTTTCCGGCATCCTGGCGCACCAGGCCGCTGCGGTTCAGCAGGTCTACATGGATTGGGTAGAATTCGAGCCCATACAGCGCGAGGAAGACTGGGTCCGCCTGACGGGCCGGAGAATCTGAAGTTCGCATGTACACGCAGTGTCCTGAATGCCAGACCGCATTTCGTGTTACCGCACGAGTGTTGCAGCAGGCAGCTGGAAAAGTGCGCTGCGGCGGTTGTGGCAGCGCGTTCAGCGCACTGGACTACCTTTCCGAGGACCCGCCTCCGGTCCGGGACGAATCCGCGGCACCGGATACCGAATCGCAGAGCAAGAAGTTGCTCGAAACCCTGGAACAGCTCGCCGGCCCCGAAAACGTTGTCATAGAAGATACCGGCGTCGAGTGGCAGGTCCTTGACGAGGATGCGGATGACAATGATGCCGGCGGACAGAACGACACAGGCAGCCTGCGCTGGATGCTGGAGGGGGTCGATGAGGCCGACGAGGACGCCGCAGCGCTGCCGGAAATTGTCGACGAAGTTCCCCTCGCGCATTCCGCGGACGACAAGGACGCCGGTGTCATGCGATTCGATGACAATACGCCGCTGCCGGATGACTTCGACGACATCGTCACGGAATCGCCGCCGTCCCCGCAACGTCGCAGCGACGACAGAATAGAACAGGAAGCCCGACATTTTGACGAAATGCAGATCGACCTGGCGCTGGGCGAACCCGACGAGTGGGTCGATCTGCTCGACGAGG
The DNA here is from genome assembly GCA_029865385.1 of Gammaproteobacteria bacterium. Lineage (GTDB taxonomy): Bacteria > Pseudomonadota > Gammaproteobacteria > Steroidobacterales > Woeseiaceae > JAKEGN01. The sequence goes on along the minus strand of JAOUGX010000045.1, from coordinate 4,950 downwards.
TGGAGGACGAAGCATCGAGATCGGATTCGGGTATTCCAATTGAAGTTGAAGAAGAGCTTGCTGCGATACACAGTGAGCTGACATCGCGACCCGGCCGATCGACGGCAGCGCCGAGACCCTCGACAAACGACAACGAACCTGACGACGTGGAATCGCAGTTCGATAGCCAGGCGGAGGCGCTCGGGCTCGACGTGACCGGCTCCCGCGGTAAACCTGCCTTTGCCGAGGACATCGAGGCAGATGTGCCCGACGGAACGCTGCGGGAGGAGATCGGGGAAACCGGCGAAGGTCTTGCACTGTCCGGAGACGAAGGCGAAGAAGCCGACCGGGAACCGACTTCCGGTACGCGCGCGCGCGATCTTGAATCGACAGGCGATTTCGAAGATCAGATAGAAGCGGCCAGGGCAGCACTGGCGGGCGAAGAGATGGATGATACGGAAGGCGACGATTCCGAAACCGGTGAGTATCCCTTGTCGCTGGCGAGTGATGCCGAAATTTCCGATAGCGATGACGACGTCGAGTTCCTCGATGACGATGACGACATCGCCGAACGGGTTCTCCGCGGTGAACTGCAGGCGGCAGAGGATTCCTCCGACGATCTGCATGCAGAATCATCCGCCGAAGCCGAAGGTCAGCCGGACGTCATGGGAAAGCCAGATGTTCCGTTACCGCCCAAAAAATCTCGCTATCCGGATTACCTGTTCGACGAAAACGCCGAGAACGTCGAGACAATCATAATGGAGGGTGAGTTCGTTCACGGCTCGCTCCGAGACGAACTGGTTGAATCGCAAAACAAAGCCAGCAACTTCGATGAAGCCGCATTTCTTGCAGACACCTATTCGCTCAACCGGAAAAAGATCCGCGGCGGCAGACGCAAGACCGACCCACCCGGATTCGGCATCATTGCAGGCGCAATCGTTCTCGCTTTGCTGCTTGCGGGCCAGGTTATGCACAACTACCGGCAGATGCTCTCGACCGTCGGTGCATTCAACCAGACCATCGCGCCGATTTACCGCATGCTGGGACAGCCGATCATTCCCGAGTGGGACATCAAGGGCTGGCAATTCCAGGCAACCAATGGCTCGACCAGCGACGATGGAAAGTTACTGACGATCTTTTCGACGATTGCGAATCGATCCACACAAGCGCTGCCCTACCCATTGGTCCACGTTTCACTGACGGACCGCTGGGAAGAAATCATTGGCAGTCGGGTGCTGGAACCCAATGAGTACCTGGCCGGCGATCTGGATCCCAGCACACCGGTCGCGGCCGGAGACAAGTTTACGGCCGTCATCAGCATCAGCTCGCCGTCGGCCGATGCCACGGGCTTCAAGTTAAACGTCTGCTATCGGGTTGGCCCGGGCCAGGTGCGTTGCGCCACGGAAGATTTCAAGGAATAGCTGCTCTTCCGTTAGAATGCCGCATTGACCGCAGCGGTCTTTATCCCTGTCCGATCGCAACATGCAAATTGGCTCATTCAACATTAGCAGCGCCTTTGTGCTGGCGCCGATGGCGGGCATCACCGATGCCCCGTTCCGTCGCCTGTGCCACCGCTTCGGCGCCGGCATGACCACCTCCGAGATGACCACGGCCGACATCAGCCTCTGGCACACCGAGAAATCCCGCCGGCGCCTCGATCTCGATCTGGATGTCGAGCCGGTCGTCGTGCAGATCGCCGGCTCGTCGCCGGATCAGATGGCACTGGCGGCCAGACTCTGCCAGCAGCGTGGCGCGCAGATCATCGATATCAACATGGGCTGCCCGGTAAAAAAGGTATGCAACCGGCTGGCCGGGTCCGCGCTGCTGCAGGACGAAAATCTTGTTGGACACATTCTAGATGCGGTCGTGGCATCCGTAACGGTACCGGTCACACTGAAGATACGTACCGGCTGGGACGCGCAAAACCGCAACGGCGTTCGCATTGCGAAAATAGCGGAGAACTGCGGTGTGCAGGCGCTTGCAGTGCATGGCCGTACGCGCGCATGTCGATTCCGCGGTGCAGCGGAGTATGAAACGATTGCCGAGATCAAATCGGAGGTCGATATACCTGTTATTGCAAACGGTGATATCACCACTTTGCAGAAGTCATGTGAGGTTTTGCGCCTAAGCGGAGCCGATGCAGCTATGATCGGACGCGGCGCACAAGGTCGTCCCTGGTTCTTTCGTGAGTTGAATCATTACCTTGAAACAGGCGACGTTATTTCGCCGCTAGAAAATAATAAAGTCCGTGATATCATGCTCGACCACCTTAGCGACCTGTACCAGTTTTATGGGGATACAACTGGCGTTCGGGTGGCACGCAAGCACCTCACCTGGTATTGCGCGGGTCTGAAAAACTCAGACCTGTTTCGCTCGCAGGTGGTGCGCGTCAACAGCGCTTCCGAGCAGGTTTGCCTTACGCAGGACTTTTTTGCACAGCAGGACGAAAGCGTGTTGCTCGCTGCTTAGGAAAGGCAGGATAAAGATTGGAATAGTTTGTCGTATTCGGAATACCGTAAATAGTGGCTATGCAGAACTACAAGAAGCACAAAGAATTGAAAAACCTGAAGAATGACAAGCCACTGAGAAAGCACACGGAAGAGGCTTTGCGCAGCTATTTTGCCAGCCTGAATGGCGACCGGCCCGGAGACCTGTACGATCTCGTGCTCGGTGAGGTGGAACAGCCGCTCTTCAAGGCTGTTATGGACTACACCCAGGGCAATCAAAGCCAGGCTGCCGGTATTCTTGGCATCAATCGCGGTACTTTGCGTAAGAAACTAAAGACCTATTCACTGATTCAATCCTGATTCAAGAAGGCATTGCATGTTCACAGTTCGCCGTGCGCTTATCAGTGTTTCTGATAAGCGTGGACTGATTCCATTCGCCAAAGGCCTGGCGAAGCTCGGGATCGAGATCCTTTCAACCGGCGGCACCTGCCGGCAACTCAACGAAGCCGGCATCAAAGCCATCGAAGTTTCGTCGAAGACCGGCTTTCCGGAAATCATGGGCGGCCGCGTCAAGACCCTGCACCCGGTCATACACGGCGGTCTGCTCGGACGACGCGGCATAGATGAAAAGATAATGCAGGAGCACGGCATCGAACCGATCGATCTGCTCGCCGTCAATCTGTATCCGTTCGAGGAGACTGTCAGCCGGCAGGATTCCACGATAGACGATGCAATCGAGAATATCGATATCGGCGGCCCGGCAATGATAAGGGCGGCATCCAAAAACCACGCGGGCGTTGCTGTCGTCGTGGACCCGGATGAATACGACGGAATTCTCGTTGCCATCCGCGAGCACAGTCTGGACCTCGAGGCTCGTCGCAAGCTCGCTGCCAAGGCCTTTGCACACACAGCGAGTTATGACACGGCCATTACCCGTTACCTGTCAGACCCATCGGGCGATACCTTGCTGGGCGATCGATTTCTCTACTCCGGCGGTCGCATCAGCAAATTGCGTTACGGCGAGAACCCGCACCAGGATGCGGCGTTTTATCGAGACCAGACTCCGGTCAGCGGATCGCTGGCCACCGCCAGGCAGCTGCAGGGCAAGGAACTCTCATACAACAACATCGCCGACAGCGATGCTGCGCTCGAGTGCGTGAAACAGTTTGACGAGCCCGCATGCGTGATCGTCAAGCACGCGAATCCCTGTGGCGTCGCGATAGACGAGAACATCGCCGAAGCCTATGAACGCGCATTCAGCACCGATCCGACCTCGGCATTTGGCGGTATCATCGCCTTCAATCGACCATTGGACGCATCAACCGCGAAAAACATCATCGACAAGCAATTCGTCGAAGTCATCATTGCTCCGGAGATCGAAGGTGATGCTGTGCCGATTCTGGCAACCAGAGCCAACGTGCGTGTTCTGCGAACCGGAGACTGGCAAGGCATCAAACCTGCCGGGTTCGACTTCAAAAAAGTGTCGGGCGGTCTGTTGGTCCAAACCAGTGACGATGGCGAAATTCTGCAGCAGCAATTGAAAGTCGTTACAGCGCGGTCACCGTCCGAAGCGGAGATGCGCGATTTGCTGTTTGCCTGGAAGGTTGCGAAATTCGTCAAATCGAATGCCATCGTCTTTTGCCGTGAGCGCATGACAATCGGTGTCGGCGCCGGACAAATGAGTCGCGTCTACAGCACCCGAATCGCGGCCATCAAAGCCGCGGACGAGGGACTGCAGGTTGCAGGGTCGTCAATGGCGTCCGACGCGTTTTTTCCGTTTCGCGACGGCATCGACAGCGCCGCCGAACACGGCGTAGCGGCGATAATCCAGCCGGGCGGTTCGATGCGGGACGACGAAGTGATCGCTGCCGCGAACGAACACGGCATTGCAATGGTGTTCACCGGCATGAGGCATTTTCGGCACTGAACCTGGTCGGCGATGGCCGCGCGAAAACCTTCAGAAAGGTTCTGCATATGAATGTACTTATCGTTGGCAGTGGAGGGCGCGAACATGCGCTGGCCTGGAAGTGTGCGCAATCGCCACTGGTCAGCGAAGTGATTGTTGCCCCCGGCAATGCCGGAACCGCACTCGAACCCGGCGTGCGCAATGCCGCTGTTGCCGCCGAAGATATCGACGCACTGATCGACCTCGCTGGCAGCGAATCAGTTGGGCTGACCATCGTCGGACCGGAAGTGCCGCTGGTTGCGGGTATCGTCGATCGATTCGAGTCACTCGGAATGCCGTGTTTCGGACCGCTTGCGAGCGCTGCTCGTCTCGAGGGCTCGAAAGCGTTCACCAAGGAGTTTCTGAAACGCCATGGTATCCCGACCGCTGGCTACGAGACATTCACGGAAGCCGGTCCGGCAGTCGACTACATTCGTCGTCATGGCGCGCCAATCGTGATCAAAGCAGACGGCCTTGCGGCGGGTAAAGGCGTCGTTGTTGCGATGACTGTCGATGAAGCCGAGCGCGCTGCAAGGGACATGCTGACCGCCGGCCGGTTCGGAGACGCCGGGGCAAAAA
>JAOUGX010000148.1 GCA_029865385.1 Gammaproteobacteria bacterium | reverse complement strand
TGCATGAGCCGCGTCGTGCGGGCCTCGAAGCGTAGTCTTGCGCGCTCGGCGCGTGCTTTTTCGTCTTCCATCTCGCGCATCCGCGCCTTGGCTTTTCGGAAATCCGCGGTCAGGGGGATGTGACTGGGACAGACCAGATCGCAGCAGCCGCATTCGATGCAATCTGTCAGGCCGTGCGCGCGCAATTGCTTCTCGTTGTCCGAGCAGGCAAACCAGAACAATTGCTGAGGTTGCAGTTCGATCGGGCAAACGATTGCGCATTCGCCGCATCGAATGCAGGGTCTTTCGTCGGCGAGTGGAATGACGTCGGACAGCACCAGGACGCAATTCGTTGCCTTCACCAGCGGCACTCGGTCGGTCGTCACGGACTTGCCGGTCATTGGTCCGCCAATGATCATCTGGTTGGCGCGCTCGGTGTATCCACCGGCGACAGCGATCAGTTCGGACACCGGCGTACCGATGCGCGCCTCGACGTTCACCGGGCTGGCAATGCCATCGCCGGTGATCGTCGTGATTCTTGAAATCAGGGGTTCGCCGTCAACGATCCAGCGATGAATGGCCGCCGCTGTGCCGACATTCTGCACGACGCAACCGACGTCTGTAGGCAATCCACCGCTGGGAACTTCGAGGTTGGTGACCAGCTGTACGAGCTGGTCCTCCCCGCCGGATGGGTAGATCGTCGGCACCTGCTTCAGCACGATCCGCTTGTCATCCAGTTCGGACATGGCGACCGCGATGCCGTGTATTGCTTCCGGTTTGTCGCTTTCCACGACGACGAAGCATTTCTCGAGCCTGAGAGCATGCATCAATATCTGCGCACCACCGAGTAAATTGCGCGCCTGCTCGCGCATCAACATGTCGTCACAGCTGATGAAAGGCTCGCACTCGACGCCGTTGAGAATCAGGTGGGTGAGCGGTGCCGTCACAGCCTGCATCAGTTTCTGCGCGGTCGGAAAAACGGCACCACCGAGACCGACGATGCCACCCTGCAGAATTTTCTGCAGCAGCTCATCGGGCGCGAGTTCCTGGTATTGCACCGGGTGCCCGTCGTAGTGATACGCCTGATCGAGTCCGTCGCTCTCGATTACGATGCACGGCCCCGCTTCTCCGTGCCGCCTCGACACGGGCCATGGTTCGATTGCAAGCACGGTGCCCGACGTCGATGCATGGATCGGTGCGCTGAGTTCACCGTCGGCCGCTGCAATCAGTTGACCCTTCAGCACTCGATCACCCGCCGCGACAATTGGTTGTGCCGGTTCGCCGACATGCTGTTGCAACGGCAGGAATAGCTGGCGCGGCAACGGTACCTGCTGCACGCCACGCGATGTTGATTGTTCTTTCTCGCCCGGCAGGCGCAAACCTCCGTGCAGTTTCCCGAGATCGTATGTCGCAGCTGCCGTCATCGGGCGGATACCATGCTTATGCAGTCCACAGGGCAAGGTGGCAGGCACAGACCGCAACCGGTGCATTCGGCTGCAAGTATCGTATGCATGTACTGATGCGCTCCGACGATCGCGTCGACCGGGCAGGCCGTTCGGCAATGCATGCAACCGATGCACAGCGCCTCGTCGATGAGCGCAATCATGGATTTGTCCGGAACGGCCGCTGCGAGTTCGAGCGGTTCACGCCCCAGCAGGTCGGCCAGGCGTTGCACCGTATCCTGCCCGCCGGGCGGGCACAGGTTGATCTTGGCGCCGCTGCTGACGATGGCTTCGGCGTAGGGCCGGCAGCCAGGAAAGCCGCATTGTGCGCACTGGGTTTGCGGCAGCAGTTCATTGACCTGCTCCACCAGTTTGTCTGCATCCGCCGGCAATCGACGATTTGCATAGGCCAGCAATAGCCCCGCGACAATGGCGATTGCGGTGATAGTTGCTGTTGCCGTCAGAACCGCTGTCAGCATGCGAATTCACTTGCCATGGTCACAGCGCGTCATGGCCGGGCCATTCCGGAGAATCCCATGAATGCCAGCGACATGATGCCAGCCGTCATGAGTGCAATAGCCGTACCGCGAAAAGGCAACGGTACGTCGGCTGCGTCCAGCCGTTCACGCATCGCGGCAAACAAAACCAACACCAGCGCGAATCCCATCGAGGCGCCGAAGCCGAAAAAAACCGACTGGATGAAACCCTTCGATTGCTGAACGTTCAGCAGTGCGACACCGAGCACTGCGCAATTCGTCGCAATCAGCGGAATAAAGATTCCCAGCACCTGATCAAGCAGCGGGCTCAACCGGCGCACCATGATTTCGGTGAACTGCACACTGGCGGCGATGACCAGGATGAATCCGATGGTCTTCAGGTATTCCAGTTGCAGTGGAACCAGCAGGTATTCGTGCAACAGGTAGCTGACAGCCGATGACAGTGTCAGCACAAAGGCCGTAGCAAGTGACATACCGAATGCCGCTTCGAGGTTTCGCGACACGCCCATGAACGGACACAGACCGAGAAACCTGACCAGCACGAAATTGTTGACCAGTACCGTGCCGACGAGAATCAGTATCAGTTCGCTCATTGAGGATTCACAGTCTTTGTAGGGAACGCGGCGTTATTGTAGAACCTGCGCCGGGGCGGCGCGAATCGGCCTCCGGGCCTGCGTCGTGGCAGCGTCTATTTGACCCGCATGCCGGCTTCGGCGCCCGAGTCCGGCGACAGCAGAAAAATGTCCTCGCCACCGGGCCCGGCGGCCAGGACCATGCCTTCCGACGTGCCGAAGCGCATCTTCCTTGCGGCGAGATTGGCAACGACGACAACGTGCCGGCCCTCGAGTGCAGCCGGGTCGTATGCCGCTTTGATGCCGGCGAACACGTTTCTGGTGCCGCTGCCGAGATCAAGTGTCAGCTGCAACAGCTTGTCCGCGCCATCCACTGGTTGCGCCTTGACGATTCTGGCAATGCGCAAATCCACTTTCATGAATTCATCAATTGTGATTTCCGGTGATTCGGCTGCTTTTTCCGACACTTTCATACTCTCCCTGGAATCTTCGATGATCCTCGCGACCTGCGTTGGCTCGATACGTAATAACATCGGTTCGTAGCGATCGATGCTGCTGCCCAACTGTGCTTGTCTGGCGGAGTTCCATGTCCATGACTCTTCCCGGAACAGGTGCCTTGATTTGTCTGCAAGTGCCGGCAGGACGGGTGCCAGGTAAATCATCAGTACACGGAACAGGTTCAGTCCCTGCGAACAGACTGCCTGGACCTGGTCCTGTTTCCCGGCGTCTTTTGCGAGTATCCAGGGTTTTTTCTGCTCGATATAACGATTGGCTTCGTCGGCCAGGGCCATGATCAGGCGCATTGCCTTGGAGTATTCGCGAGCTTCGTAGTGATCGGCGAGCTGCTCTCCGGCATCGCTGAATTTTGCATACAATTTCTCGTCGTCCAGGCTGTCCGCCAGCCGGCCGTCGAAATTCTTGCTGATGAATCCCGCACAGCGGCTGGCGATATTGACCAGTTTTCCAACCAGGTCCGAATTCACCCGTGCCGTGAAATCGTCGAGGTTCAGGTCGATATCGTCCATGCCCGGGCCGAGTTTCGCCGCGTAGTAGTAACGCAGGTAGCTCGGGTCCAGGTGCTTCGCATAGGTCCTTGCATTGATGAAAGTGCCGCGTGATTTCGACATTTTCTTGCCGTTGACGGTAAGGAATCCATGCGCAAATACGCTGCTCGGCTGGCGCAGTCCCGAACCCTGCAAAACGGCGGGCCAGAACAGCGTATGAAAATAGACAATGTCTTTGCCGATGAAATGATAGGCCTCGGTTTTCGATCCTTCCGCCCAGTACTCGTCGAAGTCCAGGTCGTCGCGTTGCCGGCAAAGGTGCAGGAAGCTTGCGAGATAACCGACCGGCGCATCCAGCCAGACATAGAAGAACTTGTCGGTCGTGCCAGGGATAACGAAACCGAAATACGGCGCGTCCCGGGAAATGTCCCAGTCCTGCAATCCGGCGTTGAACCATTCCTCGAGCTTGCTGGTGATGTTCTGGTGCAACGCAGCTTTAGCCATCCATTCGCGCAGGCGATCGCCGAACGCGCTCAGCCGGAAAAAATAATGCTCGGATTCGCGCCATACTGGCGTCGTACCGGACAATACGGAGACCGGGTCGATCAGGTCATTGGGCGAATAGGTGGCGCCACAGACCTCACAGGCATCGCCGTATTGATCCTCGCTTTTGCAGCGCGGGCAGGTGCCGCGCACGAAGCGGTCCGGCAGGAACATCTTTTCCTGTTCGTCGAAGGCCTGTTCGATGGTTTTGGTATAGATATGCCCGGCATCGCGCAAAGCCTGGTAAATGCGGCCGACCAGCTCCTCGTTTTCGGCCGAGTGGGTACTGTGGAAGTTGTCAAAAGCCACGCCGAAAGCGCGAAGGTCCGCCAGTTGCTCCTTTGACGCAAGTGTAACCAGCTGTTCAGGCGTGATTTTGGCCTCGCGGGCCTTGATCATGATCGGCGTGCCGTGGGCATCCGCGGCGCACACGTAGGTACAGATATGACCCCGCAGTTTCTGGAATCGCGACCAGATGTCCGACTGGATGTACTCCACCAGGTGCCCCATGTGAATGGACCCGTTGGCATAGGGCAGGGCGCTGGAAACGAATATTTTTCGCGGGGCGGGAGTCATGGACCGGTCTTGCCGTGATCAAAGCGGGCAATTATGCCACGGCTGTTAAGGCGCATGCGTTCGATATCTGTGTGTGAGACAAACTGCCGTGGCGTCAGACATCGTCCTTGACGGACTGAAATTTCGCCTTGTTGTTGGCCTGCTGATAAGCCTCTCGGCCGGAGATGACCTGTTTCTCGACCAGTTCCATCAACGCTGAGTCCATGGTCTTCATGCCCGTGGCACCGCCGCTTTGCATTGCCGTTTCCAGCTGGTCCAGCTTGCCCTGGCGAATGAGGTTGGCGACGGCCGAGGTATTGACGAGGACTTCCAGCGCGGCAACCCGGCCAGGTTTGCCCTTGGTCGGCAGCAGCTGTTGCGATATGACGCCGCGCAGTGAGGTCGACAACATGGTTCGAATGTGGCTCTGCTTGTCGGCCGGGAAGGTATTGACCATTCGATCGACCGTCTGTGCCGCGCCGTTGGTGTGCAGTGTGCCCATCACGAGTATTCCCATCTCTGCGGCCGTGACGGCAATGCCGATGGTTTCGAGGTCACGCAACTCGCCCACCAGGATGACGTCCGGGTCTTCACGCAAGGCCGAATGCAGTGCGTCGGCAAAACTCGCGCTATGCACACCGACTTCGCGTTGACTTATGAGGCAGCCCTTTCTTTCGTGAACGAACTCTATCGGATCTTCGATGGTCAGTATGTGACCCTTGAGTCGCTTGTTTATCGAGTCCACCATTGCCGCGAGTGTCGTGGACTTGCCCGAACCGGTTTTGCCGGTAACGAGGATCATGCCCTGGGTCTGCTTGCAGAGGTTGTGTACCGACTCCGGCATATTGAGCTCTTCGAGGGTCAGCGCCTTTGACGGGATGGCACGAAACACCGCACCGATGCCGTTCAGGTGTCGCATGACGTTGACGCGAAAGCGTGAGACATCGGGTATGTCGTATGCGAAGTCCACGGCATCGCGTTTCTCGAAATCGCGCTGCGTTGCACCGTTCATTATTTCGTACAATGCTTCCTGCACGACTTCGATTGTCAGAATCTGGTCGTTAAGCAGGCTCAGCGACCCGTGAATTCGTACCCTGGGCGGGTCACCGGATATGAAATGCAGGTCCGAACTGCGCTTGGTCAGCGCATCCTTCAGGTAATGATCGATTTTGTTCAAGAGCGGGCCTTCATGGCGTCACGCGCCCTCGTTGTCGAAGGTCGGGAGAATACTGGTGTCCGTGACGAAGCGCTGGAAGCGGCGCTTGTCGAGCGCATACAGGAAAGCGTCGTCCGGATCCACTTCCTTTGCCTCGATGGCAGCGAGCAATGCCTGGTCCATGATCTGCATGCCGAGATCTCTGCCGGTTTGCAGCTGCGCCGGAATTTGGTGGGTCTGGTCCGATGTAATCAGTTTCGAGATTGCACGGTTGTTGACGAGAATTTCCATGACCGCCCGGCGCCCCCGCCCGTCCGGCGTTTTCACCAGCACCTGCGTGACCACAGCTTTTAGACTCTGTGACAGGAAGCTCTTGGTTTGTTCGCGTAGCTCTCCCGGCAGTGCGTCGATGATTCGGTCGATTGTTTTCACCGCACTGGTCGTATGCAGCGTACCCAGCACCAGATGACCGGTCTCCGCGGCGGTCATCGCCATGGAAATGGTTTCTGCGTCGCGAAGCTCGCC
>JAOUGX010000147.1 GCA_029865385.1 Gammaproteobacteria bacterium | reverse complement strand
TGAAGACTACCTTCCAATCCCAATAGCGCGCGGCGACAAACTGGCCTTCGTCGTCCACATACCAGAAATACTCTCGCGGAGACTCCTCACTATTGCCGCTGAGATAGTCAAGCATGTTGAAGCCGTCGATGAAGTTCCTGTATTTCCTGCCGTTGATCCTAGTGCCCTTCTTGAGTTCCTCCTTGATATCCGACGCACCGGCGGCCGCCGCGAATGTTGGCAGCCAGTCCTCGTGGGAGACAATGCCGTTCAATGTGACATTTTCCGGGAAGTGGCCTGGCCAGCGAACGAACGCTGGAACGCGGAATGCGCCTTCCCAATTGGAGTTCTTTTCACCGCGGAACGGCATCGTTCCAGCGTCTGGCCAGGTATTGTAGTGCGGTCCGTTATCGGTGGAGTACAGAACGATCGTGTTGTCGGCGATGCCGAGTTCGTCGAGCAGGTCGAGCAATTTGCCTACATGCATATCGTGCTCGACCATGCCGTCGCTGTATTCGTCCTGGCCGGAAATACCGCGGAGCTCATCCTTCACGTACGTGCGAAAGTGCATGCGTGTGCCGTTCCACCAGGTGAAGAACGGCTTGCCGGCCTTAACCTGGCGCTTGATGAAATCCATGGCGGCCGCGACGGTCTCATCGTCAACGGTTTCCATACGTTTCTTGGTGAGCGGGCCGGTATCCTCGATTTTCTGCTTGCCCACCCGGCCGAAGCGCGGGTCTACGGTCGGATCATCCGTATCAGTCGCCCAGCTTCGGATTACGCCGCGGGGGCCGAAGGTCTCCAGGAAAGTCTTACCACTCTTCAGAACAAGGTCACGGGGGTAGTCGTCGTTCTCCGGCTCCTCTTCGGCATTGAGGTGGTAAAGATTGCCGAAGAACTCGTCGAAACCGTGGTTCGTTGGCAGGTGCTGATTGAGATCGCCCTGGTGGTTCTTGCCAAATTGTCCAGTAGCGTAACCCTGACCTTTGAGAACAGTCGCCATGGTCACGTCAACTTCCTGCCAGCCTTCTTTCGCGCCTGGCAGGCCAACCTTGGTCATGCCAGATCGAACCGGTACTGACCCACCGATGAAGGCCGCTCGACCCGCCGTGCAGCTCTGCTGGCCGTAATAGTCAGTGAACCCGACGCCTTCTCGTGCGATTCGGTCGATGTTCGGCGTCTCGTAACCCATCATGCCGCGGTTGTTGTGGCTGATGTTCCAGTAACCGATATCGTCGCCCCATATCACGAGAATATTGGGGTTGTTCTGAGCGTTAACTGCAGACGACACGAAGCAGAGCAACAGCATAGTCGTCGCGAATCGAAATTGAGCCATAAAATTTCACCGTGTAATTGTGAGTTCGTATTCTGGCTGCTGCAGGTACAGCGGCGCTTGAGTTCTGCCCGGCATGTCTGCGATTGGCAGGATCAGCCAATCCATTGAGGCGGTGCTTTGATACAACACAGCGGGTTAGTTTGCCGGATCCCGTTGCCGCGGTCTAGGGACATCGACGCCATCTGGCTCTCGGCAATGGCCAGAGATTTTCGGACACAAGGTTAAAGTATCCCTGGTACTTCAAGATCCGCCCGCACCGGATTGGTCTCTCTTTTTTTGCACGTCAATTTTACGCACATGTACAGCACCTTTCGTCTCGCCGCAGGAGCGCACAGGGCGCCAGACGAGATACGCTCTAAAGGCATAGAGCACCGGATCTGGACAGGCTCTTACCATTGGAGAGCACGCCTTGCTCTGCGACGAACACCGGGAGTCTTGATGCGAAGTGAATGTAAAACTGAGGATACTCAGAGAGCCCACAGGACTCAGTTGGCTACTTTGGGGTGATCTAACTCGTTGAAACCGGTGGTCAGGGGACCACGAGAATCAAACGGTTAGTGGTATGCCCATCTCAGCGACTCCGATTGGGAAGCTAGTGGACCAACCGATCCTTAGAAAGCGGACATTGAAGCCGGTCGTGCTGGGCGTCTCCTTCGGGTCATTTGCGGACCCCCATGATACCCCGAAAGCGGCCGTTTGAGCGGCTGGTATTGGGGGTATAGCGGACCTCGCCATTGGCGAAAAGCAGCCGTTCGTGAGCGGCAAGTTTTAGGTGAACACCAGGGAACTCGAGCGGCAAGTATTGGCCGATTCTTGTCGCACAGCCGGAGGAGGGCATTAAGAATGTGTCAGAAGTTAAGAACAAGATGTTGCTCAGGGTTCAGCTAACCCTGGTTGTCGCCAAAGACTCGTCGGACGTAATCTCTGTAAAGCAGAAGTTGGTTTGGCAAGATGTGGCGGTCGTCAAGCACCTTTGACATGACAATACCGCCTTCAATGACGGTCGTCAGCATGTCTGCGAGCTCTAGCAACGGCCTGTCAGTCTTTGGCGGATATTGCTCAACGATCTTCTCGAACTGCTCGGTGAATAGTTGGCGCCATGCCAGTACGCCTTGCCTGTTCAGATCTCGCAGCTCGTCGTCGAATTGTTGCGATTCATAGGTAAACGATGCGACCAGACAGCCAGGATGGGTGCCAGGAAGGTCTGCCATCGCCTCGGCCATGAGTTTCAGAAATATCAGCAGCTGTTGCAGCGGGTCTTCAGTGAGGCTTGCTGCTCGTTCAAGAAGCGCGTCAAAGAAGACCTTGTCCTGCTCCAGATAGCGCAGCATGAGCTTCTTGGCGAGATCACTTTTGCCGTCAAAATGGTAAAAGAAGCCGCCCTTGGTAACGCCTGCATCGCGAATGATGTCCTCGAGCGAGGTTCCGGAATAGCCGCGTTGCAGAATGATGCCCTCGGCACAAGCGAGGATGTTTTCTCGGGTCTGCTGTCCTTTCAGGCCCATCGGGTGCTCCTCGGGCGACAATTTACTATACCTACCGTCTGGTTTCTTTTCTGGCCCAGCACTTCAGTCTGCCTGATCAAGCAATATTGTGTTCTTAACCAATTAATAATAAACATATTCTATAACTTTTCCCGAAAAAGTACCGCGCGTCCACTAGACCATTTACGTGCCTGTCCCTAGTATATTTCAGACTAACCGGTCGGTTCAATAACGACTTGTTTGCACACTATGAATATTGGAGGAGCACCAATGCCTACACCGATTGAGATTTTACTGGACCCCATATCGCTGGGTGTGCTGGCTTTGTACGGCGCACTCATGGTTTGCGAGGCGATCGCGCCCGGCCGCAATTTGCCGATGCAGAAGGGCTGGGTGCCACGCGCCATTGGGTCATTCGTGGTCTACTTCTACCTTGCCTCGTACTTGCCGTTGGTATGGAACGGCTACCTTAGCGAGTATCAGCTCTTTGATCTGAGCGGACTTGGTTGGCTTGCGGGTGCCGCTATTGGCTTGCTCGTCTACGAGGCGCTGCTCTACGCCTGGCACCGCACGATGCACCGGACAGACTGGCTATGGCGCTCATTTCACCAGATGCACCACAGTGCCGAACGAATTGACACTCTTGGTGCTTTCTACTTCAGCCCGCTCGATGCGGCAGGGTTTACGCTCGTGGGAAGTCTCAGCTTGTGCCTGGTTGTCGGCCTCAATCCGCAGGCAGTAACGGTCTTCCTGTTTGCCACGACCTTTCTCGGTATCTTTCAACACACGAACATCAGGACGCCGCATTGGCTCGGCTACCTGGTACAGCGTCCTGAAAGCCACACGATTCATCATGGAAGGGGACTGCATAGATACAACTATGCAGATCTGCCGATCTTCGACATCCTGTTCGGGACGTTCAAGAACCCCAGAAGCTATGAAACGGAGACCGGTTTTTACGATGGGGCATCGGCGCGGATACTCGAGATGCTGGCATTCCGCGACGTATCGGAACCGCAAGACGACAAAGGAGACTCGGTGAAGATTCGCCGGGCAGCTTGAGATGACCAACGAAATTCTCGATTCGCCGTATCGCGCCGCCACACCGCAGGATGCAGTGGCAATGGCGGAACTGGTCGATATTGCGGGTGAGGGCATGCCGCTTCATCTGTGGACAGGAATGGCCGGCGAGGGCGAATCTCCCTGGCAGATAGGCCAGCAGCGTGCGCTGCGTGAGAGTGGCGGCTTTTCGTACCGAAACACGGTCGTGCAGCAGCTCGGCGACACCATCGTGGCGGCATTGATCGGCTATGCATTGCCTGATCCGCCGGATCTAATACACTACAACGAATTGCCGGCGGTGTTTGTGCCGCTGCAACAACTCGAGGATATGGTCCCCGGCACCTGGTACATCAACGTGTTGGCGGCGTACCCGGAACACCGCGGCAAAGGTTATGGCACAGGCCTGCTCGCTGTCGCGGAACGAATAGCGGTGCAAGAAAAATGCAAAGGACTAAGCCTTATCGTTTCCGATGGCAACCCCAGGGCTTGGCAGCTCTACACGCGGTGCGGTTACAAGGATATCGCGAGCCGCCCGATGGTGAAGGACTCCTGGGAAAATGCAGGAGAAGATTGGATCTTGCTCAAGAAAGCGCTTTAGGCAGGGGAGAGCGCGCGTGAAACGTACACTGTTCCTGACTTATTCGGCCGTCGCATACGTACTTGCGCTCGGAAGCCTCGCTTATCTAATGGGTTTCCTGGTTGACGTGGGTGTTCCGAAGGGCATCAACGACGGACCGGTTGGCTCCTTTTGGCCATCGGTACTCATAGACGCCGCAATGATATCGCTGTTCGGCCTGCATCACTCAATCACCGCGCGCGCATCGTTCAAGGGTTGGTGGACTCGCATCATTCCTCGTCCCATCGAACGCGCGACCTACCTCTATATGACGGTCGCATTGACGTACCTGCTGGTTGATTTTTGGCAACCGATACCAGAGACCCTGTGGCGCACGGACAACCAGGTCATTTCTGCCGTGATCTTCTCAGCATACCTTGCTACCTGGGCGATGATGTTGGCTTCGACATTTCACTTCGGCCACCTGAGTTTCTTCGGTGTAAGTCAGGCGTTGGATCGGTTCCGCAACCGCCCTGAAGCAAGTGTGCCGTTTGCAGCACGCTACCTGTATGCACTCATGCGCCACCCGATAAGCCTTGGTTGGATGCTAATGCCCTGGCTTACGCCACATTTTACGGTAGGGCAGCTGGTCTGGGCATTGTCGGTGACCGCTTATGTGCTGATTGCGACGAAGTACGAGGAAGCCGACCTTATTGCGGAGATCGGCGACGATTATCGTCGCTATCGGGAAGAAGTGCCCGCATACATTCCGGGCGCGAAACCGGATGCATAGTCGCAAGTACTGTAGCGACCGATTGCAGTGCGGGTGCGGATAGTTCTTAAGAGGTCGGCAAAAGTTAAGATCCAAGAGCAGTAGGGCGTGCGACAAGTCCTGACCTATTCTGTTGAAAAACTCCGTTTTAGAACGGCCCGAAATCTCGCATGAATTTTTCGTTCGCGCGAACCGCACATCGAGCCTGCTTTGTCCGCTACTGAGACGCTCCAGGACGAATTTTCAACTACTAACTGCCTCCCCTTCGTAACTACTGTAAGAAAATGGCCGCAAAACGCAAATAAAATCGCTTCGTTTTTCAAAACGGAGTTTTTCAACAGAATAGGCCGTTTCTTACCGCCCAGGCTGGAGAAGGCGTCAAGAACTACGCAAGAGACTACGACCTGGTGAGCTAACTACGAATTAGGTGTTCTTCGAAACACTGCACGCCGTAGCGTTGAAGGGGTTCTAGAACAGCTTAGATATCTCACCATATCCAGTAAGGTGTTTCTATTTGTCGCGATGCAGTCTTTACGACTTGGTAGAAGCGAGCCTGCCACTGACCGTTATAGCCGACTGAGCAGTGTGGGAGAATTGTGGGACTGAGTTATGCATGGTCATGCACAGTACTGAAATTGCAACGGGCGTCATGCCAGATTGTGTCAGTGAATTCAGTTACTTACCATGGAATTAATGTACTCCGAAGGCAGGGGTCACAGGTTCGAATCCTGTCGGGCGCGCCACTTCCCTATACCTGTATGTTTTCTATCTGGGCCTGCACTGCAGCAGCTACATCCTTGTCAATCCGGCGTAGACCAGAGCGAAAGTCGGAGACAAATGCTTCGTCATGAGCCTTCGCGGCTTCATAAGCGAGCGAAATATCCGTCGGCCGATTTTCGAGCAAGACCTGAAATACCTGTTCTGCCTGGCTTCGGTCTTTCAGTGCTTTCGCCGCAAAAGCCGCTGGTCGTTTCTGGCTCACTACGCATTTGTGTACCGCGAAACGACCCGGTGCCGGTACGTTTACCATGATTCCGTGTTCGTAAAGCAGAACGGCGGGTTGTAGATCGACCAACAGGTAGTCCAGGTGCCGAAACGGCGATGCGTAAGTGCCAAGATCGGTTAAATGCACGGGCTGGGCAG
>JAOUGX010000044.1 GCA_029865385.1 Gammaproteobacteria bacterium | reverse complement strand
GGCCGGAAGCAGACCCATGCTCCTAATTGGTTTCGAGCAACTCGTCCAGCAGCGCAACCAGCTCGTCGCGACTGTATGAATAGGGCTGGCCTTCATTCAATTGCAGTGTTCGCTGCATTGCTACGCGCATTGTCATTGCGGCCTGCTCTGCATTTGGTGTCACCAGGTAACGCCTCTTCGGTGCGTCACTGGACATCAGGTGCAGCACCGCTTGTGCTACTTCGAGCGGGTCCTTCATCGCCTCATTGCTTGCCGCAAAATCGATCAGCGACTTCCGCGTATCGTCGTCAATGACGTAGTCATCTTCACCTTCGACGGTTAACGCCTTTGCAATATATTTGTTTCTGATCTCGGATTTGTAGGCGCCGGGCTCCACAATGCCGACATGCACGCCGGTACTGGCTAACTCCATCGCAAGAGAATCCGTGTAACCCTCGACCGCGAACTTGCTTGCGGCATAACCGCCGTCACTGTCATTCGGAATAAATCCGTTGATCGAACCAATGATTGACGTCCGCCCCTTGCTTTGCAGCAACATCGGCAGGAATGCCTGATTAATACGAAAAGGTCCGAAAACATTGATGTCGAACGTAAACCTGATATCAGATTCCGGCCCGGACAGCAGCGGAGAATAAAGCGCCACACCGGCGTTGTTGACAATGCCCCACAGGCCCCGGCCCTGCTTTTCGACAAAATCAACAGCCGCCTCAATATCTTCATCAACGGTAACGTCGAGCCGGACCGCGCTTACGTTCTCCATTGCGTCCAGCATTTTCAGATCTTCTGCTTTTCTTGCGCCGGCATAAACGTAGAATCCATTGCGCGACAGGGTTTCGGCTATTCGTAGACCAATGCCCGAACTTGCACCGGTAACCAAAACGGCTTTCACTTCCGAAACCTCTTCAGCGAATACTCCCCGGCCACCTGCCATCAGGATCAATGCAAACAGAGTGAAAAGCGTGTTTCTTATGTTCATAGTGCGCTCCGAATTTGACAGGTCGCGAGAATCGGCTCATGGGACATCAATAGTGCAAGCGACCGCTTTCAGTCAGTAGCGGCCAGCCAGCATCTTACAGACCAAATGGCAGCTTTGGCCTTTGTTAACAAATGGCTGTCAACCGCATATCGTAGCGATTGATTGAGCGACGACGGATCCTGAACCGCGGCATACGTCGCGCCAGCGACGGGACAATTCCGCATTTGGGCCTAGATTATCAAATAGACCGCCGCTAACATGTTCGTCAGTTTACGGGAATTCAGCGGTAACGAAATGCCAGGCCGATTCGAGTTTTATAAGGACAAGTCCGGCGAATACCGTTTTCGGTTGATGGCCGGGAATGGTGACGTCGTTCTCTCAAGCGACGGATACAAATCGAAACTGGGCTGCATGAAGGGGATCGACTCCGTCAGGGTCAATTCCTCGAACCCGGACAACTACGTCAGGGAACCGGGAAAAAGCGGCGGCCACCGATTCAAGCTGCTTTCCCTGAATGGCCGTGTTCTTTGCGTCAGCCGGGTTTTCGAAACGGCTGCAGCATACAACAGCAGTATCAACAGCGTTGCGAAACTGGCGCGTGGCGCAGTCATCGATGACAAGACCTGATTTACACGACCGAATAGATGCAGATCATTGAATCAGACAGCAAACCAGCATAGTCCGCAGTGGTCCGAAGGCCCAGGTACCCCTTGATGCGGATTTGCCGCTTTGACGACGCGCAGGGATTCCTCGAGCAAACCCGGGAGTGGCTGCTAAAAGATGAATTGAGCAACAGCACGATGCTGTCCGTCGTGCGCCTGCTTATCCAGGACGAACATCCTTTCGACACACCCAGCTATCTGGCAAGTGTCGAAAACGAAGGGCAGATCGTCGGCTGTGCAGTCTATGCTCCACCGGATCCGTTAATCCTGTCGGATATGCCGGCGGAAGCCGTGCCGCTCCTGGCGGCAGACATGGCGACAGCGTACGCAAACCTTCCGGCGGTAACCGGCAAGGCAACGGAGGTGGATTCCTTTGCCGAGCATTGGGCGCAGCAAACCGCCACGCCATCTGTTTCCCGTATTCACTGGCGGTGGTACGTTCTCGAGCGGGTTCGATCCCCCTTGAGGGCTGTGCCAGGCGCGCTACGGCTGGCGTCCTCGTCGGATCTTGAGCTGGTGCGGAAATGGGCCAGGCAATTTGCACGCGAGATTGGCACATCGGTCGACGTAGTCGCCTTCTTCGAGCGCAGGATCGAATCCGATTCGCTGTACATATGGGATGACGGTGCGCCACGTTCGATCGTCGCGGTATCCGGCGTAACCCCGAACAGCATTCGCATCTCCGGCGTATTCACCGCGCCGGAACTTCGCCGCAAAGGCTATGCTTCGGCCACCGTTGCATCGGTCAGCCGCTTGATGCTCGATGCAGGCCACAAGTTCTGCCTGCTATTCACCGAAGCATCCGATCCTTCCGCCAATCGCCTTTACAGAAACATCGGCTACAGACCGATCTTCGACAAGTTCAGTATCATCCTGTCCGATTAGGCAGCGAACGGCTGCCTGCGCTCATGAAAAGCACGGGATAAACGGAGCATGTCGATGTCGCAGGAACTCGAAAACTGGCAACCGCGCCCGAGGCCTGAGCGCAAGGCCATGGAGGGCCGGTACGTTCGGCTGGAGCCGCTGCAGCGTGCCAGGCACGGTGACGGACTCTACGATGCCTCGGCAACGCCCGATGCCGCCAGTCGTTTTGCCTGGCTGTACGAATACCCGCCGGAAGATCTCAACAGTTTCCTCGAATGGGTTACCAGGGTCGAATGCAGCGAGGACCCGCTTTTCTTCGCGGTGATCGACAAGGCAAGTGGCAAAGTCGGCGGCCGGCAGACGCTGATGCGGATTGACAATGCCAACGGCGTCATCGAGATTGGAAACATCTACTGGGGACCGCTGGTTTCTCGCAGACTGGCCGCGACCGAAGCGTTCTTCCTGTTTGCTCAATACATCTTTGATGAGCTCGGCTACCGCCGCTTCGAGTGGAAGTGCAACAATGAGAATGAACCCTCTAAACGGGCTGCCCTTAGATTCGGTTTCAAGGCCGAGGGCGTTTTTCGTCAACATCTGATCGTAAAAGGCGCCAACCGCGACACTGCCTGGTTCGCGATAATCGACAAGGAATGGCCTGCGCTCCGGCGTTCCTTCGAGCTTTGGCTGGCCCCGACAAATTTCGACAGTGACGGCAGGCAGCGGCGCAGGCTGGAAGCTTTTCGCTCGAAAGAGTGAAAAACCCCACTCAGACCGCATTTAGACTGTCCCACACGGTTTTCGGGCAACAGCAGTCAACACGGTCCCAATTTATGGTTAGCCGAGAGCCAATTCGCGATACAATGCCGCGTCCAACCGCTCTACTGAGTCTACGGCCATTTGACCCGATCCTCTCGCAAGCGGAACTGAACCAATAAGGAGGTATCGTGGGCAGGAAACTATACGTAGGCAATTTGCCATACTCAGCAACCGATCAGGGTCTCGTCGACAAGTTCGGCGCGTTTGGCACTGTCGATTCGGCCAAGGTAATCACCGACCGGGACACCGGTCGCAGCAAGGGTTTCGGCTTCGTCGAAATGGGCAGTGATGCCGAAGCGAATGCCGCAATCGAAGGTCTCAACGGCAAAGACTTCGACGGCAGACCGATGCAAGTCAACGAAGCCCGGCCGCAGGCGAAACGCCCGGGCGGCGGCGGTGGCGGTGGCCGCGGTGGTTATGGCGGCGGTGGTGGCGGGGGCGGTGGCCGTGATCGTGACGGCGGCGGCAGGAATCGCTGGTAACTCCAAAAAATCGGGGCCGGCCAACGAAAGTTGGCCGGCCCTTTTCGCTTTTAGTCCTGCGTTTGCTTCCACGCCTCGATGCCGCCCTCAAGGCTTTGCACATCCATCCCCTGGTCATGCAGATAGCTGGCCACCTTCTGGCTGACCCATTTCCCTTTGACGCAGTAGACGACGATCTTCGCATCGACCGGCAATTCGTCCGCCCACTGCTCTATGTCTTCCGGGTCCCGGTACACCGCACCAGGAATCAGAATCGGGTCCGCCGAAAAATCTTCGGCCAGGCGGACGTCGATCAGCACAATCCTTGATGCGTGCTCGTCAGCCTGCAATTGCTCGACGGTGATGATGTTATTGTAAGTGGGCCGCTCGTCGTTGCGGAATACATAGTCGCTGGAAATCGCGGCGTTCGTAGCCAGAATCAACGTCAGGCCGAAAATCCACGGTTTCATGTCTTGCCCGATTCGCGCTTCGCCTTACGCCGCACCCAGAAATCGGCATTCGGAATACCCAGTGCTTCGGGATCGAAAGTGTAATCGGTTACGCCGGCTGTCTTCTGCGCTTCGTAATCTCTCAGCGCTTTCATCGCCGGCCTCCACATGAAGAAGATGATCAGGATGCCGACGATATTCAGCCAGGCCATCAGGCCTACGCCGATATCACCCAGACCCCAGGCAAGGCTTGCGGTCTTCAACGCGCCATACAGCACCGAAGCCATCAGGCCGATCTTCAAAACGACCATCATGCCCGGGACTTTGAAACTGCGCCGTATATAGGCAACGTTGGTCTCGGCTATGTAGTAATAAGCCAGCAGCGTCGTAAACGCGAAGAAGAACAGTGCGACGGCGACAAACGGTTTGCCAACACCGGTGAAGACGGTATCGACCGCGAGCTGGGTAAATGCCGGGCTGTTGGGATCGACATCTGCTGGCAGGTTCTGGATCAGGTAGCCGACCTCTCCGTGCACGTTGTAAGCACCGGTGATCAGGATCATGAAGGCTGTTGCCGAGCACACGAACAGAGTATCGATGTAAACGGAAAAGGCCTGCACGAGACCCTGTTGCGCGGGATGCGCAACTTCTGCCGCAGCCGCCGCATGCGGACCGGTTCCCTGGCCGGCTTCATTGGAATAGATACCGCGTTTGACACCCCAGCCGATGGCCGCGCCCACTCCGGCCATGGGCGTAAATGCATCGTCGAGTATCAACCAGATGATCCCGGGTAACCTGTCGATATCGATGATAATGATAATGCACGCTGTAAGGATGTAACCGATGGCCATGAAAGGCACGACGACCTGTGTGAAATGTGCGATGCGCCGGACACCGCCGAAAATAATGATGCCCAGAATAGTGACGACAAAAAGTGCAGCAACGATTTTGGTGAAACTGAACTCACCAAGACCGGTATCGACCATCTGGCCGCTGCCGAGCGCGAGCTCGACCGCGTTGCTGATGCTGTTCGCCTGCACGCCGGGCAGCAGCAGACCGGTAGAGATAATCGTGGCGACGGCAAAAAGCCACGCATACCATTTTTGCCCGAGCGCTTTCTCGAGATAGTACGCCGGGCCGCCACGGTACTGGCCTTCGTCTTCTTCCTTGTATATCTGGCCCAGCGTCGACTCGACGTAGGCCGTCGATGCGCCCAGAAAAGCCACGGTCCACATCCAGAAAACGGCACCCGGTCCGCCGAATCCGATAGCGGCAGCAACACCGGCGATGTTACCAGTGCCGACGCGGCCGGACAGCGACACCGCGAGTGCCTGAAAGGTAGATATGCCCTTTTTCGATGCCTTGCCGGCGAACAACAGCCGCAACATTTCGCCGAAATGCCTTACTTGCGCAAAGCGAGTAAGAATCGAAAAGAACAAGCCGGCTCCCAGGCAGAGAACGATGAGCGCCGGACTCCAGATAACGGAGTTCAGGCCATTGACGATGGATTGCATGCGGAGTCCTTCGGCGTGAGCTTGTTAACGCGAAGTCGCATAGTACATGAAAAGGGATGCAGGCCGATCAATCGGGGCTGGCGCCGATGTGCCCGATCACACTGGCAGAAAGTACTGCGCCGCGCTGCAGGCTCGCGGCTACGTCACCGCTTTTTACGAAACTTGCGAGAAACGCGGCGGCAAATGCATCACCGGCACCGGTCGTATCCACGACCTTGTTAACCGGGATAGCTTTTTGTCGAAAGACATCGTGACCAAAAAAAGCACGGCTTCCGTTTGCTCCCAGTGTTACGACAAATAATTTGTGCCATCGCTCGGCAATCTTCGAGAGCTGGTCGATCAGCTTCCGGTCGTTGGACGACAAGCCGAAGAACGCGATGTCGATCCGATCCAGGAACGATTCGAGATGGGCAAAGTCCGGGTGCTGCGCAAAGTCGGCGAAATCTACGGCGACCTGCCCGCCCGCCGGGACCGACATTACCGAAGCGAAAAGCCCGCGCACCTGTTCGAACATCGTCGTTACGAGAAGGTCAGCGGACCTGAGGACAGTCGCAGATTCCTCATCGATTCTGAAGTTCGCGAGCACTCCCTCGTCGTAGCGCACAAACTCCTTTTCCCCGTCTGCTGCAATGCGGATGAACTGTACGGGCGTTGCGCCAGCGATTTTGACAATGTGACAGCGAATTCGCTCATGTTTCAGCGTGCGACGGACGATGCCTGCGGCATCGGGTTCGTCGCCGATCGCGGATACGACGTGAACCTCGTCATTCGGCGCAAACTCGTTCGCCGCGTGTCGCGCAAAATTGGCGGTAATGCCACCACCGAGCAGGCGCCCGGACGGAAGGTAGTGGTCGATACCGCAGTCGCCGACGCATACTACCTTCACGATGACGACACCCTGCGAACTTCATGCATCAGTCTGGCTGTCAACCGTTTGTTGATTTTTCCGTTCTCCATTAATGAAGTACCGACAATCGCGCCTTCGCAGTTGCCCAGCAGGTCGGCGGTGTTCGCCAGCGCCAGGCCGCTGCCTATAAGCACCGGAATCGAGCGGCTGCCTGCCGCAATGCCGGCCGCGGCTTCCTGCAGATGAGCGCAACGCGGCGCGTCGCCGGTCGCATCGCCTGTGACGACGACCGCATCCGCTTTGTGGCTAGCCGCGAGTTGTGCCGATTCGGCAATCGACCGCCTCTCCAGCATCGTCGCGTACTTTACCTGGATATCAGCGAACACCAGTACGCCGCGCGCGAAGCTGTCGCGATAAGCGATCAAGGTCTCAGGGTCGATCGCAAACTCGCCGTATTCCGGCCGCGACATCCGGTCAACGAAATAGTCTGTGCGAATGAATCGCGCGCCGGCCTCAGCGGCAACTTCGAGAGACGCCCGGGGGTCGTTCAGCAGGATCTCACAGCCGACGACAATATCCGATGCAGCTTCGACGACGCTGCGCGTGACTTCTTTCATCGCTGCAATGACGGGAGCAGACGCGTAAACCTGGTGTGGCCGGTCATGCTCGTTCTCCAGCAATATGCCGTCCACGCGTTGTGTTTCGAGTACGTGAAGATCTGCGAGCGCGTGTGCGACGACTGCCGCCATTCCGGGATGCCCGTCGAACCCCGGCAACGGCGGCAGGTGCACGACGCCAATAATCGATTTCCGTGAAGGGAAGAGTTCTGCAAAAGTATTCATTGGACGCTGCGTCTGCGCAGATGCAGATAAACCGGAACGCCGGCCAGCGTAAGCGATACTCCGATCAGGCTGTCCAGCGGGTTGTAGATAAGCGCGGCCAGCAGGAACAGCGCCATGACAAAAATGAACAGGGCCGGAACATACGGATAACCTGGCAGGCGGAACGATTGCGGGCTTGTATAACGTTTTCGCAGGCGAAAAATCGAAGCGACCATCATGATATTCATAAACTGAAACGGCACCACGAAAAAGGTAACGATTCTCGAGAATGAGCCGAAAAACAGCAATGCGATGATGGCTGTGCCGGCGCCGAACAGGATGGCACCTGCCGGCACGGCGGTGCCCGGCGTCAACCACGACAGCGCACGAAAAAACGGCGCCGCGGCGCTGCCCGCAGCTCGATCGCGGTATTCGGATGCGGCCGCATAGAACAGGCGCGGCAGTGTCATGACCAGTCCGCCGAGCGCGCCGAAGATCGATATCCACATCAGCAAGTTCAACGCGTTGCCGCCTGTCGGGCCGAATGCCGCTTCGGCAACGCGGCTTGCAACCAGCGCCGGCTCGGCCTGCATTTCGGCAAGCGTCACGACGCGCAAGAATGCGTAGTTCACCAGCAGGTACAGGGCCGTAATACTGGCAACACCAACACCCATGGCAATCGGAAAGTTGCGATTCGGATTTCGCACCTCACCGGCAACATTGGATGCATCGATCCAGCCATCGTAGGTGAACAGGACGATCGCAATGCCAAGGCCGATAAAGCGTATGAATCCGAGCACCCCCTGCTCGTTGGGCGCGATGCCAGCAGGATCCCGCGGCGCCGGGTCGGCCAGCAGTATGCCGCCGATCACCAGAGCCAGGAGTCCTATCACTTTGGCGCCGGTCAGAAGCACCTGGGTGCTGCCGCCCCATTCCGCGCCGCGAAGATTGATCAGCGCGAAGAACAGTATTGCCGAGGCCGCCCAAACCAGCTGCCCGCTACCCGATTCGCCACCGAATACCTGGTTGGCCAGTTCACCGAAGAGAATGGCGACGCCGGCTATGGCACCCGGGCCGCTGACCAAAACCATCATCCATGCCTGCATGAATCCGGCAAACGGCCCGTACGCTTCCGTCAGTGCGTGATAACTGACGCCGGCACGCGGCAGCAATGCCGACAGCTCGGCCAGTGTGATCGCGCCGCAGAAGGTAATGAGCCCGCACAGCGCCCAGAAAAAATATACCTGCCACTCGGCGGTGGCCACAGCGGCCAGTTCGCCGGGCGTAAAGAAAATGCCGGAGCCGATCATGTCGCCCATGACGACGGCGAGCACGGCGGGTAGGCCGAGTTTGCGGCGAAGCGTCACGCGAATCAGTTGCGCAATGCGGCAACGCCGGCAAAGTACGGGTGTAAGAACAACAGGGCGAGAAATACGACCAGACTAATCGCAATTAGCCTGATCTCCGCCAGCAACGGAGGGGCCTGCGGTGGAATCCAGTCACGATCACGACGATTGATGATCACGATTTCGAGCAAGGCCCATAATCCCATGCCGCCGAAAAGCAGCAGCGAGCGACTGTCACCGTTCGCCAGCAGGTGTGCGCATGACCAGGTGACAATGCCAGTCAGCTGCGGATGGCGAATCAGCCTCTTGACACGGGTGCGCGCGTTCGATGCGCCAAAAAGGTAGATCGCGAGAGGCATCAGCACGATCGCCGCCGCGCCGCCCCAGGACGGAGGCAGATACACCGTCTGCGGTACCGCACTGCGCCAGCCGAAGACAATGAGACCCAGGGCGGCCACGAGGCAGAGAGAGAATATTCCCTTGTACGGTTTTTCCCCGATGGTTGAGACGATCTTCTGCCGGAGGCTTCTGCCACGACCCGGAATGAAGTGCACAAGGGCCCAGAGCAGGACTCCCGCAGAGAGCATGACCATCGACATTCTCCTTGTTGTTGTGCGCGAACCGGTCTGTTGCGATTATAGCGCCTGACGCGCGGCCGGCACCGATATCGTTTTCAGTCGTTTGAGTGCCGGCGACCAACGCCAAATGTGAGACGTAAATGATACGGGTTTTCAGTGCTGACGATGTCGCGCGCTCCTTGCCTTACGATCAATTGATCGATGCGCTCGAAGAAGCATTCAGTGTCAGTGCAATCGTTCCGCTTCGATCGCATCATGCGATCGACGTTCCCGGCGCGGCCAGCGGAACGCTGCTCCTGATGCCTGCATGGACCAGTGGCGATTCGCTCGGCGTAAAAATCGTCACCGTGTTTCCCGACAACGGATTGCGCGGACTGGCGGCTGTGCATGCAAGTTACCTGTTGCTGGATGCAAGAACCGGGACTTTCAGAGCGATGATGGATGGAGGCGAGCTGACCCTGCGGCGAACTGCCTGCGCGTCGGCGCTTGCCTCGCGCTACCTGTCGCGAAAGGACGCCAACACACTGCTTATGGTCGGCACGGGAAAACTGGCGCCGCACCTCATTGGCGCTCATGCGACAGCCCGGTCGATTTCAAGCGTTCGTATCTGGGGCCGGCGCATCGAAGCGGCGCAATCTCTGGCCGAAGAAATGCAGGGCATGCGCTTCGACGTCTCGGTCGCCGAGGATCTCGAGAGCGCAGTGCATGATGCCGATATCATCAGTTGCGCGACGCTCGCAACGGATCCGCTGATTCACGGTGAGTGGTTGCAAGCGGGCCAGCATCTGGACCTAGTCGGCGCTTTCACGCCGAAAATGCGTGAGGCCGATTCCGCAGCCGTCGCACGCGCAGATGTGTATGTGGATACACGCGCCGGCACATTGTCCGAGGCGGGCGAAATTCTGCAGGCCATTGACGAGGGTCGCTTCAGTGAGAGCGGCATCAAGGCGGAGCTCGCGGAGCTCGTGCGCGGTGAAAAAGCGGGCCGTACGTCGGATTCCACGATCACGCTGTTCAAGTCCACCGGCACGGCGCTGGAGGACCTCGCTGCAGCAATGCTGGTTGCGTCACAGTCCGATCCGGCGGCGAAACATGCAGGCTGATAGCAGCTCGCCCCGGACGACATGGATTCGCCGGAATCGCGCGGTCTGAAAACACGGCAGCAGGCTGTGGAGACAAATCCGCCGACTTCCTGTCCCTGATATTCTTCATTCACAGGCATAAAAGCAGATCGAAGACGCCCGGATGCTCAGACTCAGACGAAAACACTCGCAAACGACGCCCGCGCCGGCGATCGATGCAGCCGCACTTCTCAACGCCCAGGCGCCCGGCCGGGCACTGCTCGCTGCTGTCGGTATCGCGGCGCTGATGAACATGCTCTGGTTGTGGCTGTCGGATCTGACCGGGCATTTTTTTCATGCCTTTTCCCTGCTGCAAGGTCCGATGATCGGACTGGCCGTTCGCCGGGCGGGCCACGGTATCGACTGGCGATTTCCCTCCCTTGCGGCATCGGTTGCGGTCCTGGCTGCTGTCAGCGGCAACTTTCTTGTGTCGTTGACAACAACGGCCGTGGTTCTCGACGCGACCGCATTGCAGGTGCTTCGCGGGCTCACGGTGTGGACCTGGCAGACCTGGTACGCCGAGGTTCTGAGTACGGCGGACTTCATTTACGCGCTGTTCGCGGCCGCCGTTGCCGCCTTTTACTCCAGGCGAAGGCTGCAACGACAGGAGATCTTTGCGCTGAGAAACAGGATTTCAAACGATGACTGAAAAGCTAAAAGTGTACGGTGATTCGCGCTCCGGCAATTGCTACAAGATTCAATTGCTGTGCTCGGAGCTGGATATCCGCTACGACTGGCAGGAGGTAGATATTCTTGCGGGCGATACGCATACGCCGCAGTTTCTTGCCATGAATGCGAACGGCAAGATCCCGCTGCTGGCGTTGCCAGACGGTCGTTATCTTGCCGAATCGAACGCCATCCTTTGTTACCTGGCGGATGACAGCAAATTGGCAGGCGAGGATCGATTTGGCCGGGCGCAGATTCTTCAGTGGATGTTCTTCGAGCAATACAGTCACGAACCCAATATAGCCACCTCGCGCTTTATCATTCGCTACCTCGGCAACCCAGCCGATCGGCAGGCGGATCTCGCGGCGAAAAGGAAGGGAGGTTACAAAGCGCTGGATGTGATGGAGAAGCATCTGCTGAATTACGCTTATTTTGCCGGCGAGGCTTTCAGCATTGCCGACATCGCGCTGTTCGCCTACACCCATGTGGCGGACGAGGGCGGGTTCGATCTTTCGAACTATCCTGCGATACGCAGCTGGATAAGAAACATCGAGCGGCGCCCGGCGTTCGTGCCGATGAAAAAAATGTGAGTGGCGCAATTCGATGAACAAGACGCTGGAATTCTTCTACGACTACGTGAGCGTATATTCGTATCTCGCCGACAGTCAGTTGGCACAGCTGGCGGGTGCGGACATCGTTTATCGGCCGATGTTCCTTGGCGCTGTAATGCAAGCTACTGGAAACCGGCCGCCCGGTACGATCGAGGCGAAACGCAAGTATCTGCATGACGACATCGCCAGGTGGGCTGAACGTTATCAGCTGTCGCTGACAATGAACCCGCACTTTCCGCAGAACACGCTGAATGCGCTGCGACTTGCGATTGTGGCGCAAAAGGAAGGATGTTTCGCGGCAGTGCACCGACGTCTCTTCGATGCGATGTGGGTAGATCAGGCGAATCTGGAAGACACCGAATTTCTGCAGAAACTTGCCGGGGATTCCGGTCTGGGTGCGCAAGCCAGTATGCGGGCAACAGCTTCGCAAGCCGTTAAGGAGCAACTCAAATCCAACACAGAAGAAGCGGTTTCGCGCGGTGTGTTTGGTGCACCGACATTCTTTCTTGGAAAGCAGATGTTCTTCGGTAACGATCGCTTCGATTTTATTCGCCAGGCTATCGGGTGAGCAGGACGTCCGCTGTGCGGGCGAACGAACTCAGGGCTTCTCGACCAGGTACAGCAGGTCCATCGACTGCGATTCACCGGTACCAGCCTCGATTGTCAGCCGCTTGGAAAGCTTGTATCGCAGCAGCAGATTGCCGATCTGCGAAAAAACGCCGTAGGCGTACCGTACATAAAGTCTCGAGCTGATTTGTTTTCCTGCGACCAGTGACGTCGTGCTTTGGTTGCTGCCCGCGATCGCAAGCTGGTCGAGGCCGAGGGTCTGGCCGATCTGATTGGTGATGGCCGTCGCCTGCCGGAGGCCGAGGGCGAAGGCCGTTCCGGACAACATGCTGCCATCCGCGGCCGTCGCATCTTCCAGCGGGCGGCCGAGGATCAGGTAGGCAAGAGCGTCCGCTTCGGACATCGACGGAGTTGCGAACACAGACGATGTCAGATTTTGCGCCCGGCCACGAAGTTCGATACCGGCTTTGATTGTGCCGCTGAGGTCCTCGATTTCCCTTATGGCGCGTACGTAAATCACAGGGTCGTCGAGCGGGCCCGTGAATGTCATGGTTCCTTCTTCAATGGTCAGTCGCTGGCCGTACGCGGAAAACACGCCGTCCACGAGCTCGAGTTTGCCTTCGGCTCGCGGTTCACGGTTGTCCTGCAGGTCAAAGCGAAGCTTTCCTTCGACTTTGGTATCAAGACCGAAAGCGCTGATATGCACGTTCTCGCTGAGTAACAGCTCGACGTTTCCGCTAACCGGAATAACGTTGCGTTCAATTTCGTCCCTGCCGACCACCGTCACATCTTCGGACGGTGACACGGCGCCCTCGGGCAGCTTGCTGACCGATACTTCTGCGCTGTCGACGCTTATCCTGCCGCTGGCTTTTATTCCTGCTTCGCCGCCGGTGACGACCAGGTCCGGCGAGGCCACCAGCCGGTAATCAGGCCAGTTCAGTACCGTGGCCTGTTGTCCGCTGAGGCTGACTGTAAAGGAACGGCTGCTCAGGGTGAGGTCGTCGAATCGGCCATCCACAACGAGTTTGCCGGTGCCAGCGATCGCCGAGCCGGCAATGGTCGCGCTGCCCGCCGACGATCCGGCAACTGTCAGGTCGATGCCGGTGATCGGGATATTCAATGCCGGCACGGCGATCGAACCTTCCTGCCAGCGCAGCTCGCCGCGCAGCTCCGGTGCTGACAGCTTGCCGCCCGCGCTCACATCTGCGTTGATATTGCCTTTAAAGTTATCTATCTCCGGGAAAAGTGCCGATATCCAGCCCCACTCGGTTCCGCCGAACCGCAGCCTTGCGGACAAGCCGGAATCGCTTCCAAAGCCTTCGAGGGCGAGGTCCAGGGAGCCTTTGACGCCGGGCTCTATCTCCAGAATGGCGCGTCCCTCGGCGCCAGCGCCCGCCAGCCGAACTTCCGCTGTCGCCACCGGGATTGCCACGGCAATGGCTTGCTCGCGAGGCGGTGTGATATGCGCAATGGTTTCCCGCTGGCTCCAGCGCACGCTGCCGCTACGGGATCCGTCCGCGCTACGGCCAAATCGAAGCTCGGCGTCAGCGAATCCCGCCAGGCGTATGTTCTCCGGCAGCGCCGAATTCAGGGTGGCGAGCGGCATGGCTACCAACGTGGCTTCTGTCAGCAGTTCTCCGTCGGCGATGCTGAACGACCAAAGGTTCAGGCGGGCGTCGCCGTTTTCCCAGGCGTGCGTCGTTGCCCGCATCGCTCCAGGGCTGATCGAAAACTGCATGGGCTCGGAGAGCCGCCAGGTTCCGGCAAAGGGTTCAGACAGGTTTGCAGAGCGCAAGTCGGCAGCCAGGGTGCCGTCTTCGACGGCAAGTCGGGCATCCAGGGACAGGCTGACCTGGCGAAAATCCCAGCGCATCGCCGCTTCCACCGCGTCGATCTGGCCGGTCAACCGGGCGCTACCGCCACCCAGGACTGTGCCATTACGACCGAGCCCCTCGATACCAACGTCGAGATCGACGTATTCCAGTGTTGAAGACCGGCTCGCCAGATCGACCGATGCCACTGCCCAGCCGGCCCATTCGATATTCCGTCCCGATATGTGACCCGACACCGCAGGCAATGCGAGGTTGCCGCGAATCTGGGCGTCGGCCGCCAAGGCACCGGCAAGTTCCGACCACAACAGGGACAGATCGGGAGCATCGATGTCGAGACGGGCGGCAAGGCGCCCGGATATGAGTTCGCCGTCGACCAGCAACCGATTCGCGCCGAGTGACAGATTGCAGTCCGCGCAACGCCAGTTATCCGCGCTGCGCGACAGCGTTCCACGCGCCCGCGCTCGCTCTTTGTTGTAGTTGCCCTCCAGCGATTCGATCTGAACAAGAAACTCTTCGATACTTTTTAACTGCAGTCGAAAAACGGAATCGAGACTGCCGGCAGCCAGACCGGAAAATTGCGACGGATCGAACTCTTGTGCGCGAACTTCGATGTCGGTGGAGAACACCGGGTTCCAGCCGAGCTTGCCGTTAACGTCGAGCCGACCTGCCGGGCCGCTTGCTGTTACGCTGAGGGAATCGAGCTCGCGCAGGTCACCGGAAGCTTCGCCCGCGACCTGTGCCGACAGAGTTTTGTCATTGCCGACTTCCACATCGATGCCGGCATCAAACGTGGCGCGGTAGGCTTTCGTCGTACCGCTGATATTTACCTCGCCATCGCGAATACCGAGCGACGAAAAGTGCCACTGCTCGAACCGCACGACTGCGTCGAACTCCGGATCGATGCGATTCAGCAGGATGACTTTGCCCTTCGCGGTCGCCGGCCAGGGCCCCGACACCTCGTGTGTGAAATCGAGGGTCGCCAATGAGCCGCTGAGATTCCCCATACCCGACCAGGGTCCCGCATCCTGGCGCCAGCTCACGTCCACGCTGATCGGCACAGCGCCTTCCAGCCGCGTATCCAGACGACTTGTGTTGATCGCGATGCCGGCTATTTCCGCCGAAGCCGTTTCGGCGTTGATGCGGCTGCCGCGCAGTCTCGCATCGCTGGCAAGCAAAGCGGTGATTATCGTGTCGCCAATGTGGAGTGCACGCACATCGAGATCCGATATACCTATCCGGATCGGCAGTGGCGGCATGGCGATCTGCAACGGTTTCGGCGCCGCGTCGACGGGGGCGAGATTCCGGTAGCGCAACTCATCCGCCGAGAAAACTGCCAGGTGAACCCGGTCGAGCGACGATCGAAACCAGTCGAGACGTATGCGCAACTCGCTTGCGGTGAGACGCACATCGTCAATGGAGTAGCCAAGTTCGGAAACACGCAATCCGCCGAGAAACGTACCGCTGAATTCATCGACGACCAACTCGCCTGGCACAACACGAATCGCTTGCCGCAATGCCCAGCGGGTGCCTGGCTCCGTGCCGAGGACAAATACCGCGAGAACAATGACCAGCAACAACAGGCCGGCCAGCGTTACGCCGATACGGCGCAAACTGATTTTCAGCGCGTGTCTCAAAGATCCGGCCCCAGCGTAATATGCAAACGATAGTCACGGCTCGGATCATCCAGGGGATGGGCAACGTCGAGTCGGATGGGTCCCAGCGGGGAATACCAGCGGAGGCCGAGGCCGACGCTGGTTTTGAAGTCGACGTCGAAATCGTCAAAGGCATTGCCGGTGTCCATGAACGCGGCGATCGACCACTTTTTTCCGATCAGGTGGTCGAACTCGACACTGAACGTTGCGAGATAACTTCCGCCGACTACGGCGCCTTCGTCGTTGGTCGGGCCCAACGTTTCGAAACCGTACCCGCGCACGGAGTTGTCACCGCCGGCAAAGTACCTGACCGACGCCGGAAGCTCTTCGAAGTCCTTTTTGGCAGTGAAGCCGAGGTCGGCTCGCGTCAGCAGTCGATTGGACTGACCCAAAGGAATGGCCCACTTGGTTGACCCGGTGACTTGCAGGAAGCTGGTATCCGAACCGATCTCGTCCAGCGATCCGCGAATGTCCAGGCTGATTCGGTGACCTGAACGGATGCGACTGATCTCGCGGCCGACGGTCGATTCCCAAACAATGCCCGGCGTAATCAGTCGCGACTTGTCGACCTGGTCACCGACCTCGTAATTCTCCCCGGTAAAATTTATGTAAGGAGTTTCGAGCCAGTGCGGCGAACGGTTCCGCGATACGCGTATGCCCAACGTCACCTTGTCCGTGTTACTGGTGTCGGTGGTTTTTTGCTGGTATCCGCCAAACACATCGACCCACTCGTCCTCGGGGTTGCCTCGCGGCCAGCGATAGGTGCCGGACAGCTGCGAATCGACGGAAGAAAGATACAAGCGGCTGTCGAACTGATGGCCCTTGTCATTCAGGCGGCGATTGGTGTAACCGAGTCTTCCCTGTACACCGATGTCGGTCGCGAAACCAAGGCCGAACGTGTAGACCTTACGCAAGCCCGGCGAAAGATTGACGATGACCGGAACCTCGTGGCTGCCGTCTTTGGCGGGGTCCGCCTGGATCGACACTGCCCCAAAATAACCGCTGCCGCTGAGTGACTCATGCAACTTCGAAATAGCCGATGCATCGTAAGGATCGCCTGGTTTGAAGGTCGCATAATTCGCAAGTAAACCAGGCCGCAGGATGTTATCGCTGTATTCGATACTGCCAAAGCGATAGCGTGGCCCGGATTCGACTTCGAGGTCGATATCTGCGAAGTCCAGTGATTCTGCGACAGTCACTGTGCTTTTCTTCAGCTCTGCCTCGAAATAGCCGCGAGACCGCACGGCACTCAGCATGATCTTCTTGAACTTCTCGTACTCGCCGTGATCGAGCACTTCGCCCACCACCGGTTTGCTTATCCAGCTCTGTTGCGAAATCCAGGCATCGTCGTCCGCATCGCCGCTTATTAGTACATCTACTTTGCGAAGCCGTACCGGTTCGCCGAGCTGCACATCGAAACTTGCCGACCAGCAGGCAGGATCGTCAAACGACAACGCTTTCGTCGACTCGAATTTATAGTAGCCAAGCGCTTCCAGCGCATCCGCGAGTTTGGCATCGCTGTCGCGAAACAGCTTTTCAATTCTGAATCGCGCAGAATTGCATGGCGCGGATGCGAGCGGCATCAGCGCCCTGGCATTTTTCTCCAGTGGCTCCGGCAGACCGGCGAAAGTGACAGCCGCCGGAGAATCCATTGCAGCGAATAGACTTAGACCGGCGACGCTCGCGAGAATCCTTGGTGCGGCGCGCATGATAAAGCTTGAGCAACTCCTTGCGGGGGTGGCGAAGTGTATAGACAATCAAAGCGGCAGCGAAGTGCCTTGACGGAGATTACAGGATATGTCCGGCGAAACCTTACCGGTTGAGTTCGCATGCGTTTTTGACGGAAAAGGCGGTGCCCGTACGCTGTCAGCCGCTGAGCTGGCGGCCTGGCAGCCTGATGACGGAATTCTGTGGGTTGACATAAATCTCACACTGGATCGATCGCGGGATTGGCTGGTTGAAGAGGGTGGCGCGGACATCGCTGCTCTCGATATTCTTCTCGCCGGCGAGACACGTCCGCGATTTCTGTCGACGGACAACGGACTGGTCCTCGTCATTCGTGCCGTAAACCTGCATCCGGGCGCCGATCCAGAAGATATGGTGGCCGTTCGTATGTGGGTCAGCAAGGACCGTATTATCACCTCCCGCCGTCGCCGCGTTCTTTCGGTTGACGACATAGGGCGTGCCTTGCTGAAAGGCGAAGGTCCCAGATCGTCCGGTGGCTTCGTCGTTGAGGCCATCGAGACAACTACGGATCGCATCGGCACGGTCGTCGACGATATCGGAGACGAGATGGACGATCTGGATTCCCGTACCGGATCCGACGACGTCATCCTGCTGCGCCAGGACCTGGCGGACCTTCGCCGCCAAGTCGCATCCGTTCGCCGGTTTCTGGCACCCCAGCGCGACGCGCTGGACCGCGTTTACAGGCTGCCAGGAGGCTTTCTTAGCAATGAGGATGCCCTGCAGCTGCGGGAAGAAGCGGATCGGCTGACGCGCTACGTCGAAGACCTGGACCTTGCGCGAGAGCACGCGCTGGTCATTCAGGAGGAGATGTTGAACCGCGTTGCGCAGGAACAGAATCAGCGTATTTACCTGTTATCGGTTGTCGCGGCCATTTTTCTGCCGCTGACTTTCGTAACCGGGTTGCTTGGCATGAACGTCGCAGGGCTTCCCGGTACCGCATCGCCGTACGGGTTCACGGTATCTGTCGTCGTGATGATATTCCTGGGAATCGGGCTGATAATGCTCTTCAAAATGAAGAAGTGGATCTGACATCGGGTCGCCTGCGGTGCAGGCTCCTACAAAAGCGAAAGCAGGTCTGTAGGAGCCTGCACCGCAGGCGACCGAGGTCCCGGAAAGAATCTGTAGGAGCCTGCATTGCAGGCGACCGAGGTCCCGGAAAGAATCTGTAGGAGCCTGCATTGCAGGCGACCGAGGTCCCGGAAAGAATCTGTAGGAGCCTGCATAGCAGGCGACCGAGGTCCCGGAAAGAATCTGTAGGAGCCTGCATTGCAGGCGACCGAGGTCCCGGAAAGAATCTGTAGGAGCCTGCATTGCAGGCGACCCAATCATTCAGGCAGAGACCAACCCTGACGCTATCGCATGCCTGGCCGGGATCTTCTCGAGCAGCGACTTAACCATAGCTTCGATATTCTGCACGGCGTTCGTGTCGCCAACGTAGTACGGCGGGCTGCGCCGAAGAAGCCGCCAGTCTCCCGACTTCAGAACCCTGACAAGGTGCTGGATATTGTTTCGGATTGCATCGACGTAGGGATTCTGTCCGTTGTACAGGACTTCGATGTACCGATAGGCGCGATTGAATTTCTTCTGCAGGCGGTCGCGCGTGACCTGCTGATAGAAAAGCGGAGTTTTCTTCAACAGGTCGATGCCGGACTCATAACGAACCATGTACTCGTCGAGCGTCGCTCTTTCCACGGCGATTCCGCCGAGCACGAATTCCTTGTACAGGCGGTCACGGCATTTTTCGAGATAACATCGATCTGCCATCTGGGCAATAAGATCGGCAGTGCCCAGCAAGTGTCCGCAGATGGCATCACGCGGGTCGTCGAGCTCGATCTTATCGAGATCCAGCTCATAGCCCGTGAAGTGAACGATCATGCTGCTGACCGGGGCCTCGCTGCCCATGCCGAGTTCCGGCAGATACCGCCTGAGGAAGTCCGCGCTTCGCGATACGTGATACAGCGTGAACTCGGCACCGTTCCTGAAATCGCGATCGCGTTCCCGGTGGCGAATGTAACCGGAATCGTGAAACAGCGACGTTACGATGGCCATCTGTGCGCGTTTTGCGCCGAGGCGCTCGGAAGGATCGACGCTCTTTTCGTAGCCAACGATCAGGCGCGCCAGTGCCAGCGTCATGTCGAGAGTGTGTTGCAGGTCGTGATAAGTGGTATCGCAAGCGTTGTATCCCGGGTATTTTCCCGTAAACAATCGCTCGAAGTCGTAGAAGGCCAGCCACAGCTTGTCGAACGAGGCGCCCTGGAACTGATCGGTAAACAATTGATTGACCGCATCGCGAACAGCCTGCGGCTTGCTCACCTGTACCGTATTGGTAACGTCGTAATCGTTGCGACGGTCCTGTGACATTATCTTCTTCTTGTTCTTATCGTTGTTCAGCGATGATCCGCCCCCCGATGGGGCGCTGTCCTGCGTATTGCCGAAACCGATCATCGTTTTTCCTGAGCTGTGCCCCGGACGAAAATCCTGGGTCACGGGTCGAAATCATACACGGACTCCGGCCCGCTGGGCATTTGCGCATCCGACAATATGTTCAAACGGCGTCGGTACCGGTGCCGTAGCGGCATTCCGGCATCAAACAGAAAATTCGGCCAGCACAGGCGCGTGATCCGAGGGCCGGTCCCAGGTACGCGGCTCCCTGTCGATATAGCTGGCCAGACAGGCTCCGCTCATCGCTTTGCTTGCCAGGATCAGGTCGATTCGCAGTCCCGCGTTACGTCGAAATCCGGCTGCGCGGTAATCCCACCAGCTGAACGCCGCCTGCGGTTGCTCGAACTGCCGGTAGACGTCCGTGAGGCCCAATTCGATCAGTTTACGGAGTGCGGCGCGTTCCGCCGGGCTGCAAAGAATATCGTCGCCCCACTTGACCGGGTCGTACACGTCGCGGTCGTCCGGAGCAATATTGAAGTCGCCGAGCACGACAAGGTTCTTGTGGGTTTTTAGTTCGTCTTGCAGGTAATCGTGCAGCGCCGACAACCAGGCGAGCTTGTACTCGTATTTCTCGGAACCGACACTGCTGCCGTTCGGTACGTATAAATTGACCACACGGAGATCACCGACCGTTACTGCGAGTACCCGCCGCTGCGGGTCCTCGAAGCCGGGCATGTCGGTCACCGAATCGGTCACCGGGCTGCGTGCGGCCACAGCGACACCGTTATAGGTTTTTTGCCCGCTGGCGATACTGTGATAACCGAGTTCGGCAAACGCATCCGCAGGAAAGGCCTCGGTAACCTGCTTGATTTCCTGCATGACCAGTACGTCGGGAGACGCACTTCCCATCCACTCCACGACATGCGGAAGGCGCACCTTCAGCGAATTGACATTCCAGGTAGCCAGCTTCAAGCGGCTTTGCCTATTCCGCTGTGGCGCAGCAACGCATCGATCGTCGGTTCGCGACCACGGAAGGCAACGTAGGCTTCCATGAAATCTCGGCTGCCGCCGATCTCGAGAATCTCGCTGCGAAAACGCTTCGCGGTCGGTTTGTCGAAGATTCCCGATTCCTCGAAAGCGGAAAACGCATCCGCCGCAAGTACCTCGGCCCACTTGTAGCTGTAGTAACCGGCCGCGTATCCACCGGCAAAGATGTGTGAAAAGGCATGCGGCATCCGGTTGTAATCGGGGTGCCTGATCAGTGCCACTTCGTCGCGCACTTCGTTAAGTATCTGCATCACATCCATCTGTTCCGAATACTCCGTGTGCAGTCGAAAATCGAAAAGCGCAAATTCGATTTGCCGAAGCATAGCCAGCGCCGCACCGAAGTGCCGGCTGCTATCCAGCTTCTGAAACATTTCCTGCGGTAATACCTCGCCGGTTTGATGGTGTTGCGACGCTTTGACCAGAACATCGTAGTACCAGGCGAAATTTTCCATGAACTGGCTCGGCAGTTCCACGGCATCCCAGGGAACGCCGTTGATGCCGGCAAGGCTGGGATAGTCAACTTTGGTCAACAAGTGATGCAACATGTGGCCGAATTCGTGGAACATCGTCAGAACGTCATTGTGCGTCAGAAGCGACACGCCTTTTTCGTCGGGCCGCGCAAAATTGCAAACGAGGTAACCGATCGGAAGCACGTTCTCTCCGCCCATGTTCTTCCTGACGATGCATTCGTCGATCCAGGCACCGCCGCGCTTGCCGCTGCGGGCAAACAGGTCGGTATAGAAGCCACCGATGATTTCCCCGCTTTCGTCGGCTACGTCGTAGTATCGGACGGATTCATGCCAGACTTTGACTTGCGAGTTGCTGCGCAGAGTTACTCCATACAGGCGACTGGCAAGGTCGAACAATCCCTCCTTGACTTTCGCAACCGGAAAATACTGGCGTAGCGCTTCTTCCGAAATGGCGTACTGTCGTTGCTTCAGCTGCTCAAGGTAATAAGGCGTATCCCAGGCCTCGACCGGGTGCGCAGCCATGGACCGGATACGCTCCAGTTCGGCGCTGGCGGCCGCTCGTGTTCGCGACGCGAGCTGCTGCAGGAACTCGACCACTTCACTGGTGCGTGTCGCCATTTTCGTAGCAAGTGAGTATTCGGCATAGTTGGAAAAACCGATCAGTTTCGCAATCTCGTCACGTAGCTGCAGAATCCGCCGGATGTTGTTGCTGTTGTCCCACTCGGATTTTCCGAAATCCGAAGCGCGCGTTGCCCATGCTTTGTAAAAGGTCTGCCGAAGTTCGCGATTGTCGGCGTGAGTAATGACATCGATATAGGTCGGGGCATCGAGCCGCAGCCACCAGCCTTTCGCGCCGCGCTCCTGTGCTTCGCTGCGAGCCTGCTCAAGTGTCTTGGCCGGCAGACCGGACAGCAGGGCTTCGTCATCGGTACTGAAGTGCCAATCATCCGCTGCGTCCTGAACGTTATGCTCGAACCTCGCCTGCACGGCCGCCAGCTCCTGCACCAGTTCACGGTATCGCGCCTTGTCCTTGTCCGGCAAAGCGACACCGGCCAGCCGGAAATCGCGAAGTTCCTGCTCGAGAAGCATTTTCCTTGCGGCCGGAGCGGTATCCGGCAGCGAATCGGCGATTCGCTGGTAGGCCTGCTGGAGCCGCTGGTTCTGTGATATTTCCGTGCCGTGTTCGGTCATCAGCGGCAGAGCGGCATTGTAGGCTTCGCGCCATTCGGGATCGCCCAGAACTGCCTGAAGATGGGAAACAGGGGACCATACCCGGCTGAGTTCGTGGCTCATCGATTCCAGCGGAATGACCAGTGACTCGAAGTTGCAGGCGGCGGGATCAGCGAGCAGTGCGTCGAGTTTTTGTCGGTGGTCTGCGATAAGCTGCTTGAGCGCCGGAAGGACATGTCTTGCCTCGATTTCACCGAATCGGGGAAGTGAGAAAGTGTCCAGCAAGGGGTTCGTCATAAATCACAAGGTATCCATAATTGGTCGGATGTTATCACACAGGCCGCGTGCGGAGTGGTCGGCTCCGCGGCGCAAAATAAGGGAAAAGCAGCGTGACAGACAGGTTTGATCTCATTGTTATCGGCGGTGGCAGCGGTGGGCTGGCGCATGCACAACGGGCTGCGGAGTACGGCGCTCGCGCGGCGATTGTCGAGTTTGCTCCGCTTGGCGGCACCTGCGTCAATGTCGGCTGCGTGCCGAAGAAGATCATGTGGTACAGCGCGCATCATGCCCAGTTGATTCGCCATGCCGAGACCTTCGGCTTCGATGTTGCCATGAACGGACACAGCTGGAGTGAACTGAAGTCGCGACGGGATGCGTACATCAGTCGCCTCAACGGGATCTACAGCAGCAACCTGGCGAAACGAAAGGTAAAGCATATCGAGGGTCGTGCACGCCTCGTCGATGGCGTAACCGTGGAGGTCGACGGCAGGGAATTTTCGGCGACAAACATCGTTGTGGCGACCGGCGGCTTTCCGATCGTTCCCGACATCCCGGGTGCAGAACTCGGCATCACCTCGGACGGCTTTTTCCGCTTGCGGGAGCGGCCGCATCGCGTTGCGCTGGTCGGTAGCGGTTACGTTTCGGTCGAGCTTGCCGGTGTATTCAACGCCCTTGGATCGGAAACCACCGTGCTGGTCCGGAAGGACGGCGTGCTGCGGAGTTTCGATGCAATGCTGCAGGACGAACTGCACAAGGCGATGCGCCAGGATGGAATCCTCATTGAGACGGGCGTCGTACCCGGTTCAGTCAGCAAGTCTTCCGGCGGTTTGTCGCTTCATTCGGCCGATGGCCGACGGTTCGGCGAATACGATGCAATCGTCTGGGCGGTTGGCCGGGCACCGAACACGGCTGAGCTTAACCTGGCCGCAGCCGGCGTAACCACGGACAGTTTCGGCTTTGTTCCGGTCGACGACTACCAGGCTACCAATGTTCCCAACGTGTATGCGCTGGGTGACGTGACCGGCCGCGTCGCGCTTACACCGGTTGCGATCGCTGCCGGGCGGCGTCTTGCCGACCGGCTTTACGGCAACATGCAGGACCGTCATCTCGACTATCGCAATATTCCGACCGTCATTTTCTCGCACCCACCCATCGGTACTATTGGTCTTACCGAAGCCGAGGCGCGGCGGGAATTCGGCTATGACGTGAAGATTTACACGTCGAAGTTTAATCCGATGCTATACGCACTCGGGGAACATAAGGTGCAGACGTCGATGAAGCTTGTAACCAGCGGCGCCGATGAACGCATTGTCGGATGTCACCTGATCGGCGATGGTGTCGATGAAATGCTGCAGGGTTTTGCGGTCGCGATAAAAATGGGCGCAACCAAGAAAGACTTTGACGACACGGTTGCGATTCACCCGACCAGCGCAGAAGAGCTGGTTACGATGCGGTGACCGAAATCTGCTTCAATACGGCGGATGTATTCGGACGAACGCCGCGCCACAGGTAAAAAGATTCGGCGGCCTGCTCTACCAGCATTCCCCATCCCATTACCGACCTGGCGGCGCCGTGCTTTGCCGCCCAGCGGCTGAACGGCGTTGCCGTCAGTCCGTATGACAGGTCGTAGCAAAAGCAGCCGTCACTTATTGCGGCCGCAGGGTACGGAGGCGTTTCTCCCTTAAACCCGGCAGAGGTTGCGTTGATGATCAGGGAGAAGTGAGTCGACGGTGGCATGTCATTGAAGCGGCAGGCCGTGACGTTTGCGGAATCGCCGAATCTTTCCGCCAGGTCCTGCGCCTTTTCCAGTGTCCGGTTGGCGATCGTAATGGACTCGGGGCCGGTCTCGAGCAGCGGAGCGATGATGCCGCGTGTCGCTCCGCCGGCACCGAGAATCAAAATGTTGCAGCCGGCAAGCTGCAGGCCGAGATTGCCGAGCAGGTCGCGCAGCAGACCAATGCCGTCCGTGTTATCGCCGATGATAGAACCATTCTGGAAAATCAATGTATTGGCCGCACCGGCAACCTCCGCCCGCTCGGTCAGTTGATCCGCAAGACGCAACACCTCGGTCTTGTGCGGGACGGTGATGTTCAGGCCTTTGCCGCCGGTCCGCTGAAACTGCGCGATCGCACTCTCCAGGTTCTGCGGCGTAACCTGCAACAATTCGTACTGAATATTCTGGCCCGTCTGAAGCGCGAACAGGCGATGAATGACCGGCGACCGGCTGTGCGAAACCGGGTATCCCATGACTCCGTATCGATCAATTACGCTCGCCACTGTCTGCCAGCCATCGGGCCGCCTGCAATGAAAAATAGCTGAGAATGGCGCAGGCACCGGCGCGCCGAATGGCCAGCAGCGATTCGAGCACGGCCGATCTTTCATCGAGCCAGCCATTGGCCGCGGCAGCCTTGATCATGGCGTACTCGCCGCTGACCTGGTAAGCGAAGGTAGGCACCTGGAATTCCTCTCGAACGCGGCGAATGACGTCGAGATAGGGCAGCGCCGGCTTCACCATGACGATATCAGCGCCCTCATCGATGTCCATGCCGACTTCGCGCAGCGCTTCGTCGCTGTTGGCAGGATCCATCTGGTAATTGCGCTTGTCGCTCTTGCCGAGATTCGCGGCGGAACCGACGGCGTCGCGAAACGGCCCGTAAAAGCAGGACGCATACTTCGCCGCGTATGAGAGGATCAGTGTGTTGCGATGATTGCCATTCTCGAGCGCCTTGCGTATTGCGCCGATTCTTCCGTCCATCATGTCCGAAGGCGCGACGATGTCCGCCCCTGCTTCTGCGTGCGAGACGGCCTGCCGCACCAGCATTGCCACCGTTTCGTCATTCAGCACGTAGCCGCTTGAATCGATGATGCCGTCCTGGCCGTGCGTCGTGTAGGGATCGAGCGCGACATCGGTGATGACCGCAAGCTCCGGATATTCATTCTTGAGTGCCTGGACACAGCGTTGAACCAGGCCCTTCGGATTCGCGCATTCGGCGCCGTTTTCCGATTTGTGCGCAGCATCGATGACAGGAAAAAGGGCCAGAGCCTGCACACCCAGCCGGGCGGCCTCGCTCGCTTGGGCAAGAATGCCGTCGATACTGTGCCGCTCGATTCCCGGCATCGAAGGCACCGCTTCGGCGCGGCCCTTGCCGTCCAGCACGAATACGGGATAGATAAGGTCGTTGGCGCAGAGCCCGGTTTCGGCGACAAGGCCGCGAATGGCGGCACTGCGTCGCGTGCGGCGCAAGCGGGATTCGGGGAACCTTGACCGGGTGAAGTGGCTCATAGGGGTGTCAGCGTGTCATAACACTTGGATTTTCCATAGTTTTCGGTAGGGTTTCCACGCCTGAATCACAAAAATCGCTACGGCGGGTAATAATTCCCCGGGGGGTCAGGTCATCTCGAATGAAGACAGCTAGTGCGCAAGCAGGGCGGCGGAAGCGCTTCGACCGGGTTGTCGCGGTCATGCATGCCGATATGTACCGATTCGCGACCTGGTTAAGTCGCGACCCGGCGATAGCCGAGGACGTGGTACAGGAGGCGATGTTGCGGGCATGGAAGTCGCTGGATGCACTTCGCGACGATTCCGCCGCCAAGCAATGGCTTTTGACCATCGTGCGGCGGGAAAATGCGAGGTACTTCGAACGCAAACGACTTGAAACCGTCGACATCGACAATTTGACGGCTTCACAGTCGGCGATGCTTGCCGAAACGGACGACGCCCAACTGGACGAGGTTCGGAAGGCTATTTTCAGGCTGGACGATGACTATCGCGAACCACTGGTGCTGCAGGTCCTGATGGGCTACAGCACCGAGGAGATTGCGGACCTGATGGATATCCGCCAGGGCGCTGTGCTTACACGGCTGCACCGTGCACGCAACAAGCTTAAAGACGTGTTCGAAAGCGAAGAGTTACGAAATCGAGATTAGCATGCAGTGTGACGAATACAGGGAATTGATCGCAGCTACCCCGTCGGGACTGTCCGCCGGCGCGGCCGAGCATGCCGCGCAATGCTCGGCTTGCGATGCGTATCGTCGCAGCATGCAGTCGCTGGACCAACTCATTTCACGTGCACTGCATATCGATGTTCCGCAACTGGCAATGCCGGAGTTGGCCGATATCGATGGATTGTCGAATGTCGTTTCCTTGCCGTTGCGCAGAGTTGCTGCGCCCGTATGGCTGGGCCTGGCAGCAAGTATCGCCGTCGTGTCCGTCCT
>JAOUGX010000146.1 GCA_029865385.1 Gammaproteobacteria bacterium | reverse complement strand
GCCGCTCAGGCTATACAGCCACACGGTCCCGAGCAGCAGCAGTGCCCCGCCGGTCATCGTGTAACGCAGGTAGATTCGCCCGGCTACGCGCGCGGCCTCGGAGCCCCGATGAACTATCAATGGGTACGTGACCAG
Source organism: Gammaproteobacteria bacterium (assembly GCA_029865385.1). Lineage (GTDB taxonomy): Bacteria > Pseudomonadota > Gammaproteobacteria > Steroidobacterales > Woeseiaceae > JAKEGN01. The sequence continues at coordinate 6,234 of JAOUGX010000146.1, read as the reverse complement.
CGTCAGTAATTCATAGAACAGAAAAAAAGTGATCAGGTTGCCGGCTAGCGCAACACCGCAGGTCGCGGTAACGCAAATGCTGAAGAATCCGAAAAACCGGCTCCGGTGGGGAGCATGTTCCAGATACCCGATGGCATAGATCGTGGTGACGAACCATAGCCCGGCCGACAGCGTCAAAAAAAGGAGCGCCTTGGCGTCCGCGCGCAATACCAGGTCCAGCTCTGGCAGAAACTGAATGCGGACTTCGTATTGGGCGCCGTTGTAAACGCCCCACAGCATTGCCAGCACGAGCGCCAGCTTGGCGACTGCCCCGAGCAGATTCAGCGCGGTTCGAAACGTGACGCTCGACTCGCGCAGAAAGAAGATGACCAGACCTGGCAACAGCGAAGTCGCCAGAACCAGCAATGGCAATGACGCGCTTGCGTTCACCGGCTGACCGCGCCTGAGAATGGATCGCCGACGTCTAGCCAGGTCAGTGTCCATGGCGCGATCAGTCCGAGAGCGATCGCGGCGACGGCCAGCACGAGCGCTGTCCATTGCATGCTGACCGGCACTAATTTTGCTTCCTGGGGTGCTTCCGCCTGGGTAAACGCAAACCCCACAACCTTGAACACGTAAGCGGCGGCGACCAGGCTGCCGGCGAGAATCGGAACGGTCCACCACCATTGCCCGGTGTCCAGCGACGCCTGAATCAACAACCATTTGGCGACGAAACCGCCACTGGGCGGTAGTCCCATGATGCTGACGCCAGCGAGCGCAAACGCAGCAACGGTCAAGGGCAATCGCTGCGCGACATGGTCGAGATCAGCGATCCGATCATGCCCGCCGTAATACAGGACATTTCCTGCCGCCAGGAACATGGCTGCCTTGGCCAAAGCATGGGAAAGCAGCAAATAGAGGGCTCCGTGCCAGGCGAGCAGGATGCCTAGCGGAAAGGCTATGAAAAGGTAGCCGATCTGCATGACGGTCGAGTAAGCGATCAGCAGTTTCAGTCGACGTGCGCGCAATGCCTGAACGCCGCCCCAGAAAACGGCGGCGCACCCCAGCAATCCGAAAAGCTGGGCGGGCGCTGCGCCTTCCGATGGAAAAATTTCGAGCCAGAAACGCAGCAAAACATAAAAAGCCGTTTTGACAACCAGTGCGGACAATGCAGCACTTACCGGTGGCGTGGCACTGGCATGCGCCGGCGGCAACCAGAAATGCAGCGGAAAAAGCGCGGTCTTCAACGCAAGGCCGGCGGACACCAGGCCGAGGGCCAGCCAGGTCACGGGATTGGACTCGACAAGCTGTCCGAGCATGGCCAGATCCAGGGTGCCGTAACCGTGGTAGATGAACACGACGCCGAGCAGGTACGCCAGCGATCCGAGCATTGTCGCCAGCAGGTAGCGAATTGCGCCGCTCAATGCATCCTGGCTGCCTGTCAATGCAGTCAAAGCAACGGCGGCAAGGCCGGTCAGTTCGAGCGCGACGTACATATTGAACAGATCGCGGGAGAGAAACAGGGCGTTCATCGCGGTCAGAAGCAACAGCCACAGGGGCCAGAAGCGCGCCTGCTCTTTGTCGTCGAAAAAACGCGCCGCATAGAAACTGATTGCGCATGCCACGATCGCCGTCGCGACCAGCATCAGTACACTCAATCCGTCGGCATACAGCTCTATGCCAAGTGGCGCGCCCCAGCCGCCGACCGCATGATGATAGCTATCGGCCCGGGTTGTCCGAAGGGCCAGGCCTGCCGCAGATAATGCAGTGACGGTGACCGTCATGAGGCCCAGCGGTTTGGCCGCTCGCCGGAACAGGTAGCAGGCCAGTGCGCCGACGACCGGCATAACGATCAGGGCGACGCCCCAGGGTAGTGTTAGGATCATTGGCGCCATTTGCACTATTCATCCAGATCTTCTGCGAGCTCGGCCTTTCCGCTGCTGGCCGCCAGCCCCAACAACAGATTCAGCGCCAATGCGGTCGCGGCAACGGCGACGACAATTCCGGTAATCACCAGGGCCTGCGGCACCGGATCCGGTACCGGGCTGTCCGAGCGCTTGGCCAGTGCGACCAGAATCAGAAAGACACCGCTACCCATCACGTTGACGGCAAGTATCTTGCGCAACAGGTGGGGGTGAGTGAGCAGTGCGTGAAGTCCGAGGCAGAACAGCCCGACGCCCGTCAGCGTATAGGGCAGCAGCGCATTCACGGTTGCTCCCCGTCGTCTGCCGAGACATTAAGAAACAATGCGCAGAGCGTCAGGCCGATAGACAGAGTCGCCGCAATCTCCAGAAGCACGATCAGTGTACCGGCACTGTCGGGTGGGTATTGCAGCAGGGCGCGCCCGGACAGCAGCGGGAGGACGGCAACGAAGACAAAAGCAAGCGGGCCGAGAAGCACAAGCGATCGGAATGGCGAGGCCATCAGGGCGCGGGCGGGCCGCCAGCCGGCCAGCAGCAGCAATACGCCGCCTGCACCCAGCACGGCACCGGCCTGAAAAGCGCCACCGGCCCCATCCGTGCCGATCCAGAGCAGGTACGCGGCAACCAGAATCAGAATGGGAGTCAAGAGACTGGCGAGAATGTTGAGTACGGGCTCGGACGTCATGGAAGTCCTGACCGGCTGCATTCCCACAATCCGCACACCAAAAAGCGCGCCCAACAGCACCAGCAATTCGAGAAACGTATCGTAGCCACGGAAATTAAGCAGCACAGCCGTCACCGGATTTCGCACACCGGCATTCTCGATTTCGGTTGCTACCTCCTCTCTGAGACCTGAAAATTCAGGCGGCAGGAAGAAAATCGCGTAGATGATGAATAACGCGAATGCAAACAGCAGTGAGTTGCGAAGCAATTGCAAAAGCCGCGCGCCGGCGATCCTTTCAGCGGATTTTAGCGCTCTGATATCAGCGGATCCCGATAAGGGCAGGCGAGCGAGCGAAGCCATTAGAAGTGCGCCGGTAAGGCCTGCACCGATAGCGGCCTCGGCCAGCGCGATATCGGGTGCCTCAAGTCGAACCCAGGCCAGCGACATTAACAATCCGAATGAAACGAACTGCACCACGGCCCTGTGCAGGTTTCGGCTGGAAAGGCAACTCCATGCGAGCCACAGCAACCCGCAGCCGGTCAATACATCGAATATCCACTGAAGCTCAGTCAACGTTTCCACACCGGAATTCCGCGACTAATGGCACCGTTGGCAACCAGGTAGGCCACGCTGGCCCCGGCGAGCATCACGAGCAGCCAGATCAGAACAAGTTTGCCGGCAACAGACCAGGAGCCGGATTGCACGGCAAGACCGAAGACGATCAATCCGAGTCCGACATTGTCAGTCTTGGTTGCGATATGCAGGCGTGTATAGGTGTCCGGAAATCGGATCAGTCCCACTGCGCCGGCAATAAAGAAGATTGTCCCGAGGCCGAGAAGCATGGCAGTAAACCAATCAGTCGGCGTCAAGATCGGTCTCCGTGTCCGGCCACGCGCGCTGCACAAACGCGACCGCTGTAACTGCAGCCAGAAGCGAAAGTACCAGCGACACATCCAGCAATGAATTGCGTTCAGAAGTTAGCGCAAGTAACACCAATATCGCTGTAACTGTCGTACCGAGTACCTGGATCGCCATGATGCGATCGGCTGCGTTCGGGCCGAGATACATGCGCCATACTGCTGCGCCGGCAGGAAGCAACATGAGAACAGCAAAAAACAAGCACAGGTATTTCACGGCGTTCCTGCCAGGCCGGTCTCAAACATCATTGCGACCTTTTTTTCCATTGTTTCGAGATCCGTGAGAACGGTTTTTCGGTCGACAAGCACATGTACCCTAAGGTAATGCGCTTGCAATGAGACACTAAGTGTTCCGGGCAGCAAACTGACCGTATTGGCCATGAACACGCGCGCCATTTTGTGGCGCAGCTTTAACGGGTACTCGATGAGATTCGGTTCGATGGGCAACGCAGGATGCAATGCGCGCCACGAAACATCCACTGCGCCGAGAAATGATTTCGCGAGGAAATATGCCAAGAAACGCAATGATCCGTTCCAACTCGGCCGGACAGGAGCAACGAGTCGAAGGCTGACAATCGCCGTGCAGGCTATCGCCGGCGCTCCAATCCACCATGATGCGGCGGCGCCAGCTGTGAATATCAGCCAGATGACGGAAAACAACAGTACACGTTGCATGAAGTCCGTAATGAAGTAATGGGATCCGTTCCAGGAAGGTGGCCCTTTTTCGAGGATCGTTGGCAAGACATTTCATCCTTTGATCTGTCGCTAGCAGAATCGATGACGTTGTATTCGACTTGCAACTACAGTGCGATTGGACTGATGTATCCCGGTGGCTTAACCGTAAGGACCGAACATTCAACCTGGTTCAAGATGCTTTCGGCCGTGTTTCCAATAAAAAAGCCGGGCACTCCGACACGGGCGATCGTTCCCATGACGATCAGGTTGGCAGACAACTCGGCAGCAAGTGACGCCACGACCCGATCCGCAGCGCCGTTGATTACGTGCAAATGAGGGTTAATACAATCTATAGCTTTTTCGCCGGTTTCAGCTGCATATTCATACACAACCCTCTTCAGCCACTCGGTTCGTTCATTAGTTTCATTCTCTATTGCCGCGTTGAATTCGGCCTCCGGAATGGTAGCTCGCGCGGATTTCACGTAATTTTCGGCAAACAAGCGCCAGGCATGAACGACATGCAATTCGCTGGATTCTGCCAGCGCCAACGAAGTTGATAGTTCGATTATCTGCCGATTAAGCGCGTCTTTTTCGTCAGCCTCCGGACTGTAGTCGACAGCCGCAAGTATTCGCTTGTAGCGATGTTCATCGGTCGGTTTGACCAGCCACACGGGACAAGGGCATTTGCGCATGAGGTGCATGTCCGTACTTCCGAAGAAAACTTTCTTCAGGCTGGGCGGGGTCTCGATCGTCTTGATTACCAGATCGTGCCGTGCTTCGAGGACAAGGCGTATTGTTTCGATAAATGGCTTGCCTGTAAGAACTCTGGCAACGACATCAAGGCCACTCTCAGCAATGGAATCGCGAAGCTCCCCGAGCCGGGCATTCTTGTCTCCGACTGTCAGCTCAAAAAGCTCCCGAGCAGCGTCGGCGAGTCGACCTTTCAAGCTATGTACCTGAATCGGTTCGACGAAGTCGACGATAGTCAGGGACGCTCGATTGTTGCGCGCAAGCGCAACAGCGCGTTGCAACGATACGGAATCTTTTTGGTCCATATCGGCAATGAGCAAAATTTTGGTGAACCGTTTCATGTTCCTGATCCCGAGATCTTCTTGATTTGCCCGATCGTTCCGACTTCGTAATTCGTCACGCAGGTGATTCAATTTGCCGATCAGGTCGGGCGTAAGGGTCGCCCCGGCAGTGTCGATCCGGGGATCCCGTTCGCCAAGTCGGTGAGCGAACTGACTGACAGTAAGTCGTTCGCCCACGCGTGCATGCCAAAGTCAAAGCTTGCAGAAAGCTAAGTTGCATTATTCGGGCTGGCGCTCGCCGGACCTATGCGTACAAACCGCAACGGAGTCGCCTTTTCCCGAAAGTCTTCGTATTGTCTGAGCTCGGCGGTCTTCAGCGTCGCCTCGGCATATTGATGCTGTACGGCACAAGCTCGGGTTGTGGCGAAATCGTTGGCATCCCCACGGCCAAGACCGACCGTCCGGATACCGTCACGATGTTGGTAAACGGAGTGACGGCGATTTGCGTTCGACGGACGATGCTCGATGCACTATTCTTTCGCATTCGAAAGTTCAGGCAGCTGCGCGAGTGCTTTGCTATTGATTCCCGGCAGAATTTGCCGCATTAAATCACCGTCGGGTCGGCAGATCGGCCGGCTGTTTGTGGAGTTGATAATTAGTTAAGAACAATTTCTTATGAGTGAAGAACCCAGGTTCAGCATACTGTTCGTCTGCATGGGCATTAATTATTTTCCCCTTGTGTGCCAAAGGGTTAGGTGATTCGGGCTCAAGTCTGGCTACAAGTTGAGACCGGTAGCCATCTTTCATTCGGGGATTGATCGTGGCGACGATTGTCGAATCGTCCTTTTCGGTTACATTCTGGATTGCAGGAGGCCCATGGGCACCGTTGGCGGTCGTGAATCAGCAGTCTTCATCAAGATTGGCGCCTGACGGATTGCCATGGCCGAGGTCTATGCTCACTCTTTCGAGTCAGTGCAAGGACGCACGGCATGGGCGCGGCGTATCGCGACATTGCGCAGGCGAAGGATTTCATCGCGCCGCCGGGG
>JAOUGX010000145.1 GCA_029865385.1 Gammaproteobacteria bacterium | reverse complement strand
CCCGTTACGCTGCGCGTTTCCCGGGCCGTTTCCGCTGCAAAGCGGGTTCCAGTGCACAGCATTTGCTAGAGTCCGGTGATACAAGACACTATGAGCGCTGGCATCTTCCGCATTCTGTGACTTGGGTCGCAGTTCGGCAGCCACTGCCGCCGGGCCGGCGCCTCGAACCGCTACATGGATCTGACTATGGCCGTAAAACTGTTAAGCGAAAGCATGGAGGCAACGATCACCGATGACGACCAGCTGCGCATCGACGCGGTGCTCGCGTTCTGGTTCGAGGAGAAAGAGCTTTCCGCCCCGCAGATCGACGGACGCATGGACATCTGGTTCGGCGAAGATCCGGTTTTCGACCTCGAGATAATCAAAGAGTTTTCCGACGACGTCGACCGGGCATCCGAGGGTAAGCTCGATCACTGGGCAAACGAGCCGCGGGGCCGGCTTGCCTTGATTCTGTTGCTGGACCAATTCCGGCGAAATATCTACCGCAATACCGCAGATGCATTCTCCTGCGACAAACAGGCTTTGAAATTGTGCGTCGAAGGCGCGATGGAAAAAAAAGACAAAGGCCTGTCGCCCATCGAACGTGTTTTCTTTTACATGCCGCTGCAACATGCCGAGTCACGCAAGGTACAGCAGAAATCCTGCGACATATTCAACAAGCTGGCCGAAGCCATGTCGCCGACTTACAAGGAAACCTTCCAGACAATCGCGCAGTTCGCAGAATTGCACCGGGATATCGTTGAACGCTTTGGCCGCTTTCCGCACCGGAATTCACTGCTGGGCCGTCGCAACACACCGGATGAAGAAGAGTTCCTGACCGGAGACAGCCCGAACTTCGGCCAGGGCGGCTAGGCAATATAGCGGTTTGAGATGCTGCGATAACGCAGTGACAGCATCGCAGCAGCAACCGTCAGGCCGATAACGAAGCCTCCCCATATGTAGTATGGAGGTGCGCGAAACGTCACCGCTGCAAGGTATGCCAGCGGAAAAGCCAACACCCAGTACGCGAAAGTATTGATCACCATGGGCACCTTTGCGTCTTTGTAGCCCCTCAGAGCCGCCGCCGCGCCGATCTGCATACCGTCGGCGACCTGAAAAATGGCCGCCATGAACAACATGCCGATGGCGATATCCCGGACTGATACATCATTGGTATACAAGTCGACCACTTCCGTCCTGAACAGCACCAGGAAAACGGCCGAGGTCAGCATGAACACACCGCTGGTGCCGATTCCAATCCAGCCTCGAAGCCTCGCCGTCGCGTAGTCGCCCGCACCGAGGGACTGTCCGACCAACACCGTCGTCGCGGAACTCAGCGCCAACGGGATCATAAACATCGTCGCCGCGAAATTTATGGCAATCTGATGCGCCGCTGCTATTTGCGCGCTGATTGTCCCGGTAAGAATTGCGACGGCACTGAACAATCCGGACTCCGCGGTAATCGTAACGGCGATCGGCAGGCCGAGGCCCAGCAGCTCCCTGATTTCCTGCCAGCGCGGCAGCGAAAAGCGCGCGAGAATCGCCAGCGGCCGGTAGCGACGACCCCGCAGCACGTGGAGCCCGAGCGCAAACGCCATCATCCAGATAGAAATCGCGCTTGCCAGCCCGCAACCGACGGCACCCATGGCCGGGAAGCCGAGGTTGCCGTACATGAAAACCCAGTTGCCGAATACGTTGCAGGCCAGCGATAGCAGCGACGCATACATGATCGGCCGGGTTTCGCCGATGCCCTCAGTGGTAAACCGGCTCACGAGGAACAGGCCCATTGCCGGCATGCCGAACATGATGGCCTGCACGTAACCGATCGTCATGTCGCGAAAACCGGGGTCGATACCTATGAAGGTCAGGACCGGCCGCACGAACAGGAACGCGGCAACGAAGATGAATACGGCGAGCATCTGACTCAGCCAGAATGCCTGCCTGACGTAACGGCCGATCGATGCAAAGTCGCCTGCACCGTAAAGCCGCGAAACGATCGGCGATACGGCCATCAGGATACCCATGCACAGAGTGAATCCGAGCATCCATACACTGGACCCGACTGCAACCGCGGCCAGAGTCTCGGCTCCGAGGCGCCCCGCCATCACGGCATCGGCGAAATGGATGCTGGCGATTGCCAGGTTGTTGATGATCAGTGGCGCGGCGAGCTTCAATAGAGTGCGGACGTGTGCGCTCTTCGTTGCGATTGGCCTGGTCACTTCGAATTTCATCATTGGAGTTATCGTTGTGGGCTGGGACATTAGCACGATTTTCAGGTATAAAATCGCGGCACCCCGCGTGTATCGGGCATAAATAACAAAGCATCATCGGAGACAGGTATGTTGCACGATGGACGAGCGATGAAAGTTGGTATTGTTGGCGGGCTGCGCATTCCGTTCTGCCGCGCCCATTCCATTTATACCGACACATCCAATCAGGACATGATGACGGCCACGCTTCGGGCGATGGTCCAGAAATATGACCTCAAGGGTCAGACACTGGGCGACGTCTCACTCGGTGCCGTAATCAAGCATTCGAATGACTGGAACCTCGCAAGGGAATGCGTAATCGGCTCGGGGCTTTCGCTGCGCACACCCGCGTACGACTTGCAGCGAGCCTGCGGCACGAGCATCGAAGCATGCATACAGATTGCGAACAAGATCGCACTCGGCCAGATCGAGGCCGGCATTGCCGGCGGCACAGACTCGATCAGTGATGCGCCTATTGCTTTCTCCGATCCGTTCCGCTCGATCATGCTCGCAAGCCACCGCGGCCGCTCCCTGCCAAAGAAAATACTCCCGTGGTTTCGCCTGAGGCCTTCCCACCTGAAACCCCTGCTACCCGGTGTTACCGAGCCGCGCACCAAGCTGTCTATGGGCGAGAGCACCGAGATCACTGCGAAGGAATGGAACGTATCGCGCGAGCATCAGGATCAGCTGGCGCTGGCGAGCCATGTTAAAGCCGCCGCGGCATACGACGCCGGTTTTTACGAAGACCTGGTCGTGCCGTACAAGGATCTTGAAGAAGATAACAATATCCGGCGCGATACCACCTTCGAGAAACTGCAGAAACTGAAACCCGTCTACGACAAGAGCGAAGAGGGCACGATGACGGCCGGCAACAGCACGCCGCTGACCGATGGTGCCGCCGCCGTAATGCTTGCCTCTGAGGAATACGCAACGCGAAAAAACCTGCCGATCATTGCTTATCTGACACATTGCAAGGTATCGGCCGTCAATTTTGTCGGCGCTGAAGGGCTGTTGATGGCGCCGGCTTACGCGGTGTCGGATATGTTGAGGGATGCGAATCTTCGGCTGCAGGACTTCGACTATTATGAAATTCACGAAGCTTTTGCTGCACAGACGATCGCAACGCTTAAGGCATGGCAGTCGGACCAGTTCTGCCGTGAACGCCTCGGCCGCAATCAGCCACTCGGCCCGATCGAACTGTCGAAGATGAACGTCAAAGGCGGCAGCATCGCAATCGGCCATCCATTTGCCGCAACCGGTGCAAGAATAATTGCTACGATGGCGAAGCTGTTGAGCCAGAAAGGTTCGGGACGCGGCCTGATTTCTGTTTGTACTGCCGGTGGCATGGGTGTTACCGCTATCCTGGAAGCAGCGCCGAAAAGATAATCAATAAGCCAGTCGGGGGGCGCGGCGATGGATCTGAGCAACTTGCTGGCGTCGATAAACGGCGTGCTCTGGAATGAAACCTGGCTGTATATCATTGCCGGTACGGGCCTGCTGTTCACGTTCTGGAGCGGCTTCTGCCAGTTTCGCGCGCTGACTCACGGCCCGACCGTCGTTCGCGGCGTCTACGACGACCCGAACGATCCCGGCGCCATAAACCACTTCCAGGCGCTGTCGGCCGCGCTATCCGGAACCGTAGGTCTCGGCAACATCGGCGGCGTCGCTCTTGCCATCGTTCTCGGCGGCCCGGGTGCGATTTTCTGGATGTGGGTGGTCGGGTTCCTCGGCATGTCGATCAAGCTGACGGAAGTCACGCTGTCGATGCTGTATCGCAACACCGATGATCCGGACAATCCGCATGGCGGCCCGATGTGGGTGGCCGACAAGGCTCTTGCGCGCATGCGTCCGGAACTTGCCTGGCTCGGAAAGATCCTTGCGGTGTTGTTCTCACTTTGTGTGGCGCTGTCGGCAATCACCGGCGGCAACATGTTCCAGGCATGGAATGTCGCCGACATCACACGCGAGTATTTCGGTGTCGCCGGCTGGATTACGGGTGCGGTGCTTGCGGCGCTCGTCGGCGTCGTAATCCTCGGCGGCATCAAGCGCATCGGCCGTGTTGCCGGCACGCTGGTGCCCGGCATGGTGTTCCTGTACATCATCGCCGGTTTCTACGTGCTGTTCGTGCATTTCGACCAAATTCCCGCAATGCTCATGCTGATCGTCAAATCCGCCTTCACTCCTACGGATGCGGCCGGCGCCTTCATCGGCGGCACGGTGGGGTCCGCGTTCCTGTTCGGCATGAAACGGGCGATTTTCTCGAATGAAGCGGGCCAGGGTTCGTCTGCGATTGCGCACTCCGCTGCGAAAACGGACGAGCCGGTTCGCGAAGGCCTGGTCGCCGGCCTCGAACCCTTCATCGACACGATCGTCGTGTGCACTTTCACAGCGGTGATAATACTGGCGACCGGAATCTGGAACCGGGCACCGGATGTTTCGTTCGAACAGCCGCCGCAGCCCGAACTTATCGGTCGCGAATGGCAATATGCCGATACGGCGCTGACAACCGGCGAATGGCGCGACGGCGAAACCGTGCTAATGATCGTGAAAGCCGGCGAGAACCCGGCCACCGGGCGAAAATTTCACCGCCTGAGCGGCGCGGTGCTTGCAGATCGGGGCAGCTATCGGGTCGAATGGCAGGGTTTCAGGAGCGATATCGAACCGCAGCTGACCGGTAACGGCTTTTACCGCGATCACGTCGGCGCAACGCTGACGGCCAAAGCTTTCGATACCGTCATGCCCGGCCTGGGCAAATGGCTCATTACAGTCGCATCCTGGTTGTTTGCAATCTCGACCATCATTGCCTGGGGTTACTACGGCGAACAGGGCGTCGTTTACATAGCAGGCAACAAGGGCGTGCTGCCCTATCGTCTCGTTTACGTTGCACTGACTTTTGTCGCGACTCTGGGGCACATCAAATCGAGCACGGATCTGGACAACCTTACCGGCATCGGGCTCGGCGTCATTATTTACGCCAACCTGCCTATCCTGTGGATTTTCGGTTATCAGGCCATGCGAGCTTACAAGGACTACATTACCCGGCTGAAGGATGGCCGCATGGGACCGGATCACCCGCCGCCATCGATTGACGATCTCCTGAGCGGTCGCGACGTCGCCGGGCCGCGCTAGCCTTTGCGATTGCGCAATCGCTGGTGAATGGCTTTAAACACGCGACCGAGTTTTTCCCTGGACTGCGCCGTGAGGCCACCGCGCCGGTATTCGTCAACGACGAACGATTCGGCCTTCGATACAAGTTCATCGATATCGTCGCCACGGAAGCGTTCGTCGTCTTCCGCCGTGCCATGGACATGCGAGGCTGCGCTGAACAGATTGATCCAGTGTTCGCTGCGCCTGCCTAGACGCAACACGTCGTAAAATTCCGTGCCGGGCCGGCGACCGGTCTTCAGCAACGCGACAATCGCCGCACCAATCGATAGCGGCACGAGCAGCAGATCGCGAAAGCCGTCAGCAAACAACTTGACCTGGAAGACGGCGACGTCACGCAGCATCTGGCCGCGGCCCGGCACATCCGCAACGGGTTCCGCTTCGGGTCGGGTTTGTGCCCCCCCTGTGTTCTGCTCATCCATCGGCCGAATATAGCATGTGTATGCTGGCGCACCGGGCGGCGATTTAGTAATGTACGTCAAGCACTTACGCCACGGTGCCGTAACCGGACAAACTATGCCGCGCTTTCTTTCCAGCAGCAATTTTCGCCACGATCGAGCGGAAGCGCTTGGCGTTCTTCTGGTCAATCTCGGCACGCCCGATGCAGCGTCTGCGCCCGCTGTACGCAGATACCTTCGTGAATTCCTTTCCGATTCACGCATCGTCGAGCTGCCGCGCTGGCTATGGTGGCCAATTCTTCATGGCTTTGTTCTTCGAGTGCGGCCGGCGCGCTCGGCGCGAGCCTATCGAAAAATCTGGACCGACGACGGTTCACCCTTGCTGCTGTTCTCGCATTCGCTCACTGCGGCAGTCGCGGAAAAGCTGTCGGTACAGCTGAAAGGCAATGTGCATGTCGAACTCGGCATGTCCTACGGCAACCCGTCAATTCCGTCGGCACTGCAACGTCTGCTGGATGCCAACGTACGCCGCCTCGTGCTGCTGCCGCTGTACCCGCAGTACTCGAGCACGACAACCGGCTCCGTATTCGAAGCGGTTACAAAGTGTTTATCGCGATACCGATGGATACCCGAATTGCGATTTGTCAATCACTATCATGACGATCTCGAGTACATAGGAAAACTTGCCGACACCGTGCGACATTTTCGTGCCACGCAAGGCAGTGGCGATAAATTGCTGTTCTCCTTTCACGGCATACCAATAGAGTCGCTCACCAGGGGCGATCCCTACCACTGCCACTGCCAGAAAACGGCGCGTCTCGTTGCCGGGTCTC
>JAOUGX010000144.1 GCA_029865385.1 Gammaproteobacteria bacterium | reverse complement strand
TCATTTGGTAGCGGGGGCCCGATCGCCCCTTTATATACACGCGCCGCCTCCTGCCATGGTGGCGCTGACATGAGCGACCATGACTAGATGTGTCAATCCGCGTGGCACCAATTCTCTTTATCACTTGGTCGTTTGGAGTGAGGCTTCCATGCGCTCCGCTACGGCGTCCCACTGGATGTTTTTAAAGAATGCCTCGATGTACTTCGCGGTCCCAGCGCCGTAATCCATTCGGTAGGAATGCTAATACATATCCATCACCAGAATCAGAATCGGTGCCGCTGCGCCATGTGCATGGTCGGCAAGCCAGTAGTTTTCAAGCTGTCGCGTATGCGTGTTAAAGCCGAGCACGACCCAGCCCGAACCGCCACCGAGACCCGCACCGATCCTCCTGAACTCCGTTTCCGAAATATCGAAGCTGCCAAACGCTTTGGCAAGCATATTACGTTCGGCAGCCCCCGCGATTCCGTTCCCGCCCAAGTTGTCGAAATAAAACTCGTGAAGAACAACCGACCCCGTCCGCAACAATTGTTCGCGCTTCAACTCATTGTAGATGAAGGCCGGCGTGTCATTGTCGGCCAGCGCTTCCATAATATGTTTCTTGACGACACTCAAGGCCCTGAACGAGCCGCCCTAGTTATTCTCCCAGTGCCAACGAACCAGGCGCTCTGACAATCCGTCTAGCTTGGCCGGGTTCAATTTTAGAGGTTTGAGTTCTGCTGACCGCTGAGAAAAAAAGGCTCAGAGTTATTTAAGATACCAAAAAATGCAATCTGACCCCTTTGGGACCTCTTTGGGACGAAAGCGACCGAGGCAGACTGTTCAGCCGGCAATGCCACCACCGTCTACCACGAGCGCCTCACCTGTCACAAAGGAAGACTCGTCAGAGGCCAGATACAACACCGCGTTAGCGATATCCTCCACGGTACCGATCCGACCAAGCGGTCGGTTTGCCGCTCCAACGGCGTAATCGTCCCACGACATGCCGCGCTTCGCGGCATCGTCTGGAAGCATGGGTGTCAACACATCGCCAGGACATACGCAGTTCACACGAATTCCATCCGGACCATGATCGATCGCCATTGCCTTGGCCATCACTATCAACCCGCCCTTCGCCGCGCAGTATGCTGCTGCTTTGTCGCCTCCGAGTATCCCCCAGCCCGAGCTAGTGTGGATAATCGAGCCACGACCGCGCTCAATCATCGACGGCAATACGTATTTTGACATCAGAAAGGCACCCTTCAGGCTGGAATCGATGGTCTCGTCCCACTCCTCTTCCGTGCAGTCCGGGACGCTCTTCGGATGGAATACCCCTGCGTTGTTAAACAGCACATCAATCCTGCCGAAGCGCTCAAGTGTCTGCTCAACAGCGTGCCGACATTCTTTGGAATTGCGCACATCCGAACGAATGAACAGGGCGTCGCCGCCCTTCGCGGCGATTTCCTCTACAACTTGCTCGCCACGCTCAGTGTTGCGCCCGGTGATCGCGACCGATGCACCCTCGGCCGCGAAGCGCACGGCAGTTGCGGATCCAATGCCCGAAGTTCCGCCGGTTATCAGGGCGACTTTTCCTTCCAGTCTCATTCGAAGAATCTCCTATATCCGGCTATGCATGAGTCCACTGGCTACAGAGTCCTCCAGTGGTCTCCGCACCGTCCATGACGTAGATCTGACCGGTCGCGAACGCAGCGTCTTCGGACGCGAGGAACGCGAACAACGCCGCGATTTCTTCAGGTTTCGCGTGTCGTCCCATCGGGATTTTGCGGTTTACCGCGTCCAGCATTTCGTCCGTATATTCGGCGCGCTGCATCGGAGTCAACACGTAGCCGGGGGAAATTGCGTTTACGCGAACGATTGGAGCCAGCTCCAGCGCCATAGCCTGGGTCAACGCAATCACGCCGCCTTTGCTGGCACTGTAGTCGGCGTAATGCGGGTAGCCATTATTTCCGGCCGTCGATGCTGTATTAATAATCACGCCCGAGCCTTTGTCCACCATATGCTGCGCAGCTGTTTGCGCCATATTGAAAATACCTGTGAGGTTCACTCCCAATACAGCGTCCCATTCCTCTCGCGTAATGTCGAGAAAGTCGTGGCGAATGCTAATACCAGCATTGTTGACCAGCACGTCGACCGATCCCATGCAGTCAACCGCCTCTTGAAAAGCTGCGCACACCTGCTCCCTGTCTGACACGTCGGCGCCGATTACCGCGGCCAGTCCGGGCAGCTCCTCAGCAACCCGGATTCTTGCATCGGCACTGATATCGAGGATGCAAACGGCGCAGCCCTCTTCCAGAAAACGCGTCGCAGTGGCCTGGCCTATCCCGCTTGCACCACCGGTCACCAGTACGTTCTTGCCCTTCAAGCCGCGCATAAACCGCCTCCTGTTACGCACTTTCTGATTGTTTCGTCCCACCAGCCCTGACAATTGAGAAGAGAAACTGATTCTGGAGCAATGCACCTTTTGGATACAAGAACCTATTGCGCGTTACCGACATCCGCACTGGGTAAGTAGTTCGCATTACGAACTCTACCACCTTGACAGCGGCTATCAGAGGCGATCCGGACACCCGACGAAAGGTCGGAGGGCAAAATAGCCCCACACGTGGAGGCTGTGTCAAAAGGTCGAATATGGCGTTGTGAGAGGGCGAAGCCGTCGCAGCAATTTCACAGAATCGATTATATATTGATTGCTTCGCTACGCTCCTCGCAACGACGGGCGGGTAGCGAAAATGAAAAAGCCGGTCCCGCTGGGACCGGCTCTTTTCATTTTGGTAGCGGGGGTAGGATTTGAACCTACGACCTTCGGGTTATGAGCCCGACGAGCTGCCAGACTGCTCCACCCCGCAACTGAGGGGCGGCATGATACGGGCTGGGGCCAGCATTTACAAGGGCGCCAGCGACTTATCCACCGCCGGCAGTTCCCCGTGTCAACTGTGGCCAATGACGTCGATACAGAGCTTCAGCAGCCAGCCGGGCAGGATTCCAAGCGCCAGCACCGCAATACCGTTCAGGCTGAGCACGAATCGCGTATCCGCCTGGGACTGGAATACTGAGCGATCTTCCGGAGCGTCAAAATACATGTACCAGATGACTCGCAGGTAGTAGTAGGCGCCGACCACGGATGCCAGCACCATGAGCACAGCCAGACCCGGGAATCCAGCTTCCAGTACCGCATTGATGACGTTCAATTTCGCGATGAATCCTACCCAGGGCGGCACGCCGGCCATGCCGAACATGAAAAACAGCATCATCAGTGCAAACCACGGGTTGCGGGCATTGAGTCCCTTGAAGTCGCGGATGGCTTCCGCCTCGAAACCCTGGCGGCTGAGCAGGATCACCATGCCGAACGCGCCGGCGGCCATGACGATATAGGTCAGCGTGTAGAAAAGTGCGGCCGCGTATCCGGTCTCCGACCCGGTGAATACGGCCAGCAGGATGAATCCGACATGAGCAATCGCTGAGTAACCCAGCATGCGCTTGATGTTGCTCTGGGCAATGGCCACGATATTCCCGATCAACAGCGACAGCACGGCGACCACCATGATCATGCCCTGCCAGACACCGTGCAGCTCGCCCAGTCCGTCGACGAGGATTCGGAACAGCAACGCCAGCGCAGCGATCTTCGGTGCGGTTGCGATATACAGGGTCACCGGAGATCTCGCGCCCTGGTAAACATCCGGCAACCACATGTGAAACGGCACGGCGCCGAACTTGAACGCAATACCGACAATCATGAAAGCAATGCCGAACCACAGCGGCACGTCATTGAGGCCGGGGTTTTGCCGAATCACTTCGGCAATCTCATGAAAATGCAGTGTGCCGGTGACACCGTAGACCCACGAAATGCCATATAACAACGCGCCGGAGGCAATGGCGCCCAGCACGAAATATTTCATCGCCGATTCGGCCGCCTTGGCCGATTCGCGTTCGAAGGCGACCAGCGCGTACAAAGACAAGGACAATGTCTCGAGGCCGAGGTACATCGTGAGCAGGCTGTTTGCCGACATCATGATCATCATGCCGAGCAGGCCGAACAAGCCGAGCAGGTAGTACTCCCCTTTCAGCAGATCGTTCTGTTGAAGGTAGTCGCGGGCGTACAGGAACCCGACGCCGACAATTCCGGTCGCACACAGTTTCATCAGGCGAGACAGTGGATCACTTACGTAGCTACCATCGAACGCAAGTGTGGTCGCCGAAGATGCCGTGACAACGATGACCCAGGCCGTAACGGCCAGCGAAGCAATGCTCAGCCAGAAAGTAATTACACGCTTTTCCTGTGGCACGAAAAGATCAGCCAACAATACGACGCAGATCATCAGCGTTAACGTGATTTCCGGAGCGGCGGGCGATATCTGCGACAGGTTCATGGGTGGATTACCTTGTTCCCGGCAACTTGGATTGGGCTATCTGGTCGAGCAACTGATCCACCGTGAATGACATCATGTCAACCAGCGGGGCCGGCCATAGGCCGACCAGCAGCACCGATAATGCCAAGACACCGAGCACGAAAAATTCGCGCCGGTTCAGGTCCTGTAACTCGGCGACGTTTTTGTTGCCTATCTCGCCATACACGACCCGCTTGATCATCCATAACGTGTAGGCAGCGCCGAGCACCAGCGTGGTCGCCGCGAAGAATGCATACCAGACATTGGCCTTGAAACTCGCGATGATCACCATGAATTCGCCGACAAATCCGGATGTGCCTGGCAAGCCGGCATTGGCCATGGCGAACAGCACCATGAACGCGGCGAAGACCGGCATCGTGTTTGCGACGCCGCCATAGTCGGCAATCTTTCGACTGTGCACGCGGTCATACAGCACACCGACGCAAAGGAACATCGCACCCGACACGAGACCGTGCGAAATCATCTGCACGATGCCGCCTGTCATGCCGAGTTCCGCGCCTGTATCGCCAGCTATCGACCACAACAGGAAAAAGCCCAGGGTGACAAAGCCCATATGGGCGATGGACGAATACGCAATCAGTTTCTTCATGTCGGTCTGCATCAGCGCAACCAGCCCGATGTAGACGACCGCAATCAACGAAAGCGCAATCATCAGGCCGGAAAAGTACGCGCTGCCATCCGGCAGCATCGGCAGGGACAGGCGAATGAAGCCGTAACCACCCATCTTCAACATGATGGCAGCCAGGATCACCGAACCACCGGTCGGCGCCTCGACATGCGCATCCGGCAACCAGGTATGTACCGGCCACATTGGAACCTTGACGGCGAAAGCGAGCAGGAACGACAGGAAAATCAGCTGCTGTTCCAGCAGCGTCAGAGGCACATCGGCGAAGGAAAAGAAATTGAAATCGCCGGTTTTGCCGTAGAGATAAATGAACGACACAAGCATCAGGACAGAACCGAGGAACGTATACAGGAAGAACTTCAGCGTTGCGTAAATACGCCGCTCACCACCCCATACGCCGATAATCAGGAACATCGGCACCAACATCGCTTCCCAGAATACGTAAAATAGAAACGCATCCAGCGCGGCGAACACACCGATCATCAGTCCTTCGAGAATCAGGAACGCAGCGAAGTACTGCGACGGGCGCGACTTGATGGTGTCCCAGCCTGCGACAACAACCAGTGGTGTAATGAATGTCGTGAGCAGAATCAGCGGCGCCGATATGCCGTCCACACCCAGGTAATACTCGATTCTGAACGTATCAATCCACGGCGCGCGCTCTACAAACTGCATGGACGCGGTTGCCGTGTCGAAACTCGAGTACAGGAAAATGCTGAGAACGAATGTCAGCGTCGACACGCCCAGCGCGAGCATGCGCATCGAGGCGGCCCGGGGCGACGTAGCATTGCCGCCATCGCCGACCATCAGTAACGCCATGCCGCCGAAGACCGGCAGCCAGACGAGAATACTCAGGATATTGTGCGTCAGATCCATCTTCCAGTTAACCCAGCCACAACAGCCAGAACAAAACGGCTGTCAGCGCGATGATCATTGCAAAGGCGTAGTGATACAGGTACCCGGTCTGAAGTTGACGCAACATCGCCGCGAGCCGCCCGACCGTGTGCGCTGTGCCGTTGACCATGATGCCGTCGATGATCAGCTCGTCGCCTTTTTGCCAGAGAAACCTGCCGAGCGAGCGGCCACCGGCTGCAAAGCCCTTGATGTAAAGGTCGTCGAAGTAATACTTGCGATCGAGCAGCTCGTACAAACCGGAGGCCCTTTTCTGAATCCTTGCCGGAATGTCGGGCCGGTGCAGGTAGAGGAACCATGCGGTGATAACACCGGCGGCAGCCAGGTACACGGCGGGCCCCTGCATCGCATGAACTATGAACTGAGTGCTGCCGTGAAAGGCGGCGCCAAGCTCTGCCAGGACGTCGTGCCGATGCAATACCTGTATCGCATCGCCGAAGAAGCCGCCGAACAACACGGGTTCGATGGTGAACCAGCCGATGACGGCCGAAGGAATCGCCAGCATGATCAGCGGACCGGTAACGACCCATGGCGTTTCATGCAAATGCGATTTCGTTTCCTTGTCCATCCTCTCTTCGCCATGGAACACCAGGAAGAACATACGGAACGAATACATTGCCGTAACGAAAACGCCGAGCAATACGCTGAGATAGGCAACCCAGTAAATCGCGCCCTGCCCGTGCCAGTGCGAATCCAT